>JAJRQL010000165.1 GCA_024280265.1 Deltaproteobacteria bacterium | reverse complement strand
TGTATATTCAGTAATATACTTCATTTCACCGCATATTCCAAGCTATCAATAAACATGCTATCAAAAATATCTTCATCCACGGCATTTCATGTAACTACACAAAATACCGTCGTTTTATGCTTTCCGGCCAAACACTATTTAGGCACAGGAGTAATCCTTATTGAAGATACTGGTACTGCATCTCAACGCTCTGAATTTCAGTGCGGATTCTATCCTCTCCCCAACCAAGCTTCTCTGCCATGATATGAGCTACAGCCCTGACCACATCATTACCTGGATGACCTATGGTACCGAGCCCAGTACGGGCAAAAATCATATCCACAAGGGTGCATGCCATCTCCTTATCTACTGCATAATGAATCTCGCCAATGAGTGTTTCCCGCTCGGCACTGAGTACATCCATAAGCCCACTGCCTTCCTGTAAACAAGCAACAACTGTATCGATTTCACTTCCATGGACAGTGACCAGGTACTCTATACTCTTTTCACTTAGAATCGAACAATATTGCTTCTTTTTGGCCTGTACAAAGTCAGCCAGAGCCATGTCAATTCGACCTTCAAGGAGTGGAGCTGTTGCCGTTTGACATTTCATTCCATCAATCCCTAACTTCTTAACTACCAGGTCCATAGCCTTTTCAGCTACGATTCGCCCGGTGGTGTACTTCGCGCCAAGAACCGAAACCATTCCCTCGACGCCACCGTTTTCAGCATGGTCAACCACCTGATACGTACCAGTCCCCTGATAGGTGTCTGTTTTTATCTCCTCAGTGATCAGAGGATAAAGTCCAGTAAATGCATGGCACACATCTTGTTCTGTTAGCCGCATTTCAGGCAGAAGGTCATTAATATCAGCTAGAAAATCAGTAATATCCTTTTTGGTCACCGACAAATCGTCAAGATTCCCCTCATAGGGTACATTGGTTGTACCGATGAGTGATTTACCACGCCAGGGTATCATAAAAAAGTGGCGTCCACCTCTGGTGGCAATTCCTTCGGTTTTCTTGGTGCTGCTTATTGCAAGAGCAAATTCATCGCATATCTGCCTGGTGACGATATGAACACCTTTTGAGTATCCCGTGGTTTCTTTCTTGAGATGAATATTTTCCATGGCCCGGTTTACCTGTGGTATAAACGGTCCCGCAGCATTAATTACCATTTTCCCATGAACTTCAAGCTCATCCCCACTGAAATGATCCCGCACAACAACGCCTGAAACTCTACCGCCATCTTTTACAAACCGGACAGCTTTGGCATAATTGGCTGCAGTTGCACCATTGGAAACTGCAGTTTTAATAAATGCAAGGGTCATCCGTTCAGAGTTGTACATATGTGATTCAAACAGGGTGTGGCCACCATTAAGCCCTTTAATTCCAGCCAATAAAGGAACCAGACTTACCACCCCTTCACGTGAATAAAATTTACCTCTCGGAACCTTTTTACCAGGATCAGAGATCATCGCATTCAAACCGCTGCAAACGATCTCATAAAGAAACATTCCTGCCTTCATGGCAAAAATACCCTTCATAAAGCTCCCTTTAACGGTGGGAACCATAAAAGGAATATAGTGGGTCAAATGGGGGGCGATAACCTGAAAGATACATCTCTCCCGCGCAGATTCTCTCACTTTGCCAAACTGAAATTTCTGCAGATAGCGAATACCGCCATGCAGCAACTTGGAAGAAGCTGCAGACGTTGACATCCCAAAATCCATCTTTTCCAGCAGAGCAACACGCAAGCCGCTCAACGACGCGTCGTGGGCAAGACAAGCTCCGGTGATACCGCCACCAATAATTATTATATCAAAATCCTTATCAAGGAATTTGCTTAAATGTCGTTTCATTGTTCAAACCTGTCATGCCCATACTTCATAACACTACACCAATCCCTCAACTCACTACCTGAGAATATATACCATACATCATGAGAAATACATCTTTAATAGACGCAAACACAGCACCATCTTCTGCACTTTTCTTAGTCAGTGTCCGTCCAGAAATGAAACTTTTTCTTCTAAATCGAGACGCAGAAGAAATTTCACCGCAGGCATATCACTGATATTCCGATGATAAAATTTCTTAAGGAACGAAGAGTTAGGGAAAAAAGCCATTTCTGGACAGGCACTAGTCAAGAACATTCCCTGCTGTTGTCCTGGAGTTGACACGACGGCAAAACCGCTTCCGAACATTGAGCATCAGCTGATCTTGTATAAAGCGAACAGTAGTGCTCCGTACTCCAAACGGTTTAGAATCAAGTCCCGTCCCTTGACTGGTCGTTAACAGGTCTCGCAACGCTGCCGCAGGGTGCCTGCGTCCAAGCTCCACGTGTTCCAGCAATGTCCCAAATGATCCTGGACACTTCTCCTGACTGGCTAGAGGAAGCGGGTCACTGCCAGACATCAGGGGAATATTTTCAAATCTTACCTGTTTCAGCAATGCAGGCTCAGGCCAACAGACAGGTCGATTTGCATTGTCTCCTGCAAAGAGGGGAAAATCAGGAACTGAACCCAACAACTCATGAACAAGCGCCCCTCTTTTCCCAAACCACTTCCCTACCCCCCAAGGCAACACCGGCACACCCTGATTTTCAAACACCCTTCTGGCAAGGTCTCCAAGGGGAAGCGTCCTGTCCTGAACGTTGAAGCGGCTACAGAGTGAAAGGAGCTCGATGTTTTCCTTACTGACAAGCTGTCTGCCAGCAATCAGAACAATGGTCATATCACTCTTTTTTATCAAAAGGCTGTCAGGTTCATCTGTCTTCTGCAAACAAAACCTGTCAGAATCCAGACTGGACAAACATGCATCAGAGGAAGACAGTGCTTTTTCCTGCAACTCCGAAAAAACGTCACTGTTACTGTCTTCGGTCATTGCCAGGACGAAACTGTGCCCAGCCTCCGCACAAGTTTCAGCGGCAGCCTTTTTAAAGTTTTCAAAGGCTGCCGCAAAGAATGCATCTAATGCAAACTCAGGATAAATATGAACATGACCGTCTATAAATATTGACATGGAGGAATACCAGACCTTGATGAAATCGTAAAAAGGTTGAAAATCTGTTGGCTACGCAAAAAACTCCCTATGCGAGGCGCGTAAAATACCGACCATTTCGACGTAGCAGGGTACGTCGAAATGATGGCTATTCTGCAGCAACGAAGCAGGTTGAGTGTTTTTAGTTTGTACGACGCCATCACACCTTGGCAAAGCGCGGCAACAAAATCCCGGCGAGGACATAAATGGCAAAGGCCAGCATCAAGGTATTAAAAAACCCAACATATATGGCAAGTACGATGGCGCAGACTCCACCAAGGACGGTGAACAGACCGTTAATGGCCCAGGCCCAGCCAACTGCGCCCTTCCCCTTATCGTGGGACCCTGCAATTCCTATGGCAAAGGGCATTCCCATAAAGAAGCCAAGAGGTGCTATGAGGAGAAAGGCCGCTGCCATCCTGGCAAGGGAAGACCATTGCAGGAAATAATTAAGAAGGGGTTCTCTAAAAAGCAACAATACTATTCCATATACAGGTATAGCAAGATACGGCAGGAATCTAACCATTTTCCTGCGATGCAGCTCGGTGATATCCGTGACATACCTCCCTATTCCGGCAGAAATCAGAAACGAGAATACAACCGTCACGTAGGTGTAAAGGGGAAAGCCGACAAGCTTATGAAACAACTGAACAAATATAAGTTCCACGGCAATAAAAGCAGCACCAAGACAAGCAAAGTAGGAAATAAACGCTGCCTTCCCCTGCCAGGGAGCACGCCCTACTTTCGAGAACAAAAGCGGACCAAAAAGGCATACTATTGCAATAACCAGGGCCGACCCGGCTGACACAAGCAGGTGGATGACATCCATCGGAATCCCATGTTTCACTGACTCGTTCAAGAGAACCTTTACCGAGGTATCAACATAGGGCTCTTTGTAGGAAACTGGGCTCAGGCGCTTCCTCATATGGTTAAAGAAAGGCTGATCATCGGTGGGAATATTTATTCTGTATGGAATTTTGGCAATCAACTCATCCGGAAGGGTCCCGGTGAAAAAACTCTTATCAAGTCTGGAGTTTTCAAGATCCAGCGGGTTGTGGATCCGGACAAAGCCGTCCCCACCCATCAACTCATGAACACGATCAACTTCCTCCTGGGTCCAGGGTTGCATTTTAATTAACAGAGTCGGCAGGTTGAACCATTTGTTCACATAGTAGACCAGCACGTACTTCTCAAAATCCGTCCTACCGGACTCTTTCCACGCCCGAGCCGCAGTAAGCACCATCTTGGGGTAAATATGATGATTGACCTGAAGTACACCATTTTCGGAGAGAGACGAATAATACTCTTTATAAGCATCAGTTGTCTGAAGATAGTTGGGAGAAACAGCGCCGGAACCGGACGCAATACTTGCACTGGTATGGTTTGACATCATTTGAATGATATCATACTTTTTATCACTGGATCGCAGATAACTGCGGCCCTCACCTCGTATGGCATTCACTTTGCTGTTTCCGTACGGTTCAACAGCATACTTTTCTTTACCAAGCTCTATGACCGTACCAACCATTTCAACAGCATCAACACTTTTGGCACCAAAGGTTATAGCCCCCTTGGTCTCCTGACCTCCAGCTGCACCAATAATCAAAACAGTCGGGTTTGTGCCTTCCTTTAACCAATGGGAGGCAAAAACAAACTTATCCCAGAACTGCTCCCTGGCTTTTTCCGGCAGTGAATCCCGTAGTTTTTTATAGTCACCATCAAAGGTATAAAAATAACTGGTCTGCGTACCTCCATCATATGCAATCCAGACATACTCTTTCCTATACTGAATAAGATCAATGCGGGAGATCCTATCCCATCTGGTAAGAATTTTACTGTCCTGCAGGCTGATGAAACCGCGTTTATCCATGTGAAAAGCAATTTCCAGATAATCCGTCCCACGATACATGAGAAAGCCACTGAGAATCATGGAACTGAGCAGGGCAAGAGAAACCAGAACTCTGGAACGGCTGATCAGGCAAACCCCGAGCAATGAGATGGCAGATGCTGCAAAAAGCATCCCCGGCCCGCCAACTGACGGGATAAGGAGTGGAACTAAAAGACACCCGAGAGAAGCTCCTACCAAATCCCAGAAGTAGAGTTTCCCAAACTTATCTGCATGTTTTGTAAACAGGATGGATAGAATCAGGCCACCAAGAAAAAAGGGAAGTACCAAACCGGAAAAAACCAGCAGGACTTTTGCACCGAGATAGGCGACACTGCTGAAATTGTCAAAATCAACATGGAACCTGTTAAGGAAAAAGAAGATTCCACTGTAACTGAAGGCAAGTGCGACGGTAAGCCATAAAAGGGTGCTGTTACTGAAAAGTCTCTTGTGTTCTGCAAGAACAGAAGTCACAACTCCTGAGATACCAAAGCCAAGCAAGGCAATGGTGATAACCATGTAGGCAAAATGCGGATACCAAAGGATATCGAGTATTCGTATAAGAGAGAGTTCATAAAAAAGTGTTGACAAGGCAATGACGGATATATAGCCCAGCACCCGGTATGACATCTTGTTATTATCTGAATTTCCTGACATCTAATTCTCCAACCTGCAAGATATAACCTGCATTAGTACTCTTATAGGTAGTGTCCGTACAGAAATGAGATTTTTTCTTCTAACTCGAGGCTCAAAAGAAATTTTACCGCGGCATATATCCGATATTCCGAGGACAAAATTTTAAAAGCAACGAAGAATCAGGAGAAAAAAGCCATTTCCGGACAGACACTGGTTACTTTACGAAGACACAAATCCTTCATCACCAGCATATCCATTATACCTTGGGTAATTGGAACAATCCGACAAAAACAAATGAATATACCGATAATAGAAACATAGCAGTAAAAAATAATTTAAAAAGTGCCCCCTGCATAAGATTTCGCGAATGATACAACACTACACAGGCCATTGGGAAAATAGGAAACAGATATCTCCCCTGGGTCTGATAGTCTGCGGTCCAGGAATGATAGAGTGACACCGCGATGAGCGCACCGGAACAGGCCAGAAAAGCAGCAAAAAGAAGATTTCCTGATATGCCCCCCCTGAACACTATACTCACAGCCATCAACGCCAGCAGTGCACCCCCTGTATATCGGACACAATTATAATAGGTGTCACTTGCCACTACGCTGAGATAGCCATACAAGCCGAAGGCACTGCGAAAGGTCTTTTCAAACCAACGGTCAAGGACTATTATCGACTCCAGACTGGCACCATGGGCCTTACGATTGAGAAAAATATGTTGGTCTTCCAAAGGCGTGGAAGGTTTGTAGGGATAGTTCGCCAACTCCTCCCGAATTCTCTCCATTTTTGCCGTCCTGTCCATTCCGTTAACCATGTAATCCACAGACAAGCGGATTGCAGCAAGACTCAAGCCAACCAGAACGATGGCCACAAGCCGCTTCAGATACAGCCTTCTCTTTTGCTGCTCAATACGAAATAAAACACGCCAGCCGACATAGGCTACCAGGAAGCCGATGTAGACCAGGTAGTTTTTCTTCAACAAAAATAACAGCGCACAGAAAAATCCCAGTAACAGAAAAACAATGATGTTTCTATTCCCCTCGTCTCCCAGCAGGTATCTGTTTAAGAGAGAACGTGACAGTGCCAGCTGACAGGCCACAAGAAAGGAAATAAACAGGGCAAATGCGTCAGAATTGCAATAACTGAACACATACCAGAGCTGAGGAGACAACAGAAACGGTATGGCCATGATTCTGGCATTGGGACTTTTGAGAAGATAGAGAAGGATAACACCGAATATCAGTACGTTAAACATGCGAAGGCTGAGAACATTTGAGACATTCAGTGAAGATACAAGTCGGGACAGTTTGCCGATAAAAAGATAGGAAATCTCCTGACTGTTCAACCGGGAAACTCCGTAAACGCTGTATGTATGAGCGATCTCAGGATCATCAACAGCGGGGGGCACCCAGTTGGTTTGATAATACTCCCCGGCATCCCGATGAACATATTCATCGGGATGATTGTTTTGTTTGCTGATGGATGCCATTACCAAAATCAGGATGAAAGCGGCCGTAAAGAAAAGTGGCACAAAGTACATCTCATCCCGGTAGCCTTCAGTGAAATAGAAAAACAGGAACACTACCAAAAATATGGCAAGAATGATGCCCGCCTTGGAGGCAGTCCCACTTCCTTCCCTATGCAATTGAACCAGCAGCTCCAACTGCGGATCATTTCCAGTCGATACCAGCTTCAAGCCACGTTCATCAACGGTAAAAGATTCTATTTGATTCAGTGGAATCAAGCGTGAAAAATCTTCTTCCCCGACAAAATCAATAGGCTGACAACCTTTCTGGTAAATGACAAGTTTATGGAGAATTGCCTCGCCTGCATAATCATGGGTATCAATGCGCAGTTTTTTTATTTTTCTGAAATCAGTGGTATAAAAGCGATATGTTTTCTGCTCCGGACTCAACCGGGTCCGGACTTCACGCCACCTACTGTAGCCCTCATCCTCTCCTGCCCAGTAAAAAGTGAACCACGACCTCTGAGACACTGTGATCTCAAATTCGACCACGGCACGATTTTCAAAGTAGTGAAGATAGAGAAGGGAGAGGAGGATTCCAACGACAAGAGGGAACTTCCATCTGACAATGATTTGTACAGGATTCATTGGGCAGCGCTCATTCCGTTAAGTAGAGAGGTTCGTTACTTGAAAGATATCTTTGTCCGAAGTATGTATATTCTTCGCACCTGTGACTCAAAGCGGGTTATAAACCAGAAAATCGGGCGTCCCAAGTAATGCGTAACCGAAAGAATAAGCAGACACTTCAGCCCCGCTCCTCCATGGTAAAATCCCATTGGGACAAAACGACTGCGGATATAATGTCTCAATATACGGTGCATGGGACTGGAGCTTGTGTCGAACCCTTTTGTCATTATCCGCTTAGCCATTATCCATACTCCTATTCATTTAAGCGATCCTTCATATGGCGTAAAAAGAGTCTCAGTCGTAGAAATGGACTGCAATACAAAGCGATGGCAGACTTACGCCATAACGATGCTGGCAGTTTTGCATGTGCTTTTGCCACTTTTTTGGCGCCATGAAAATCATCAAGGTGATGCTTGTGCCGGATATTGAGTATCTCTCGGGTCTTCGAAAAGGCAAGTTTGCTCACCAGCAGGTAGTTTATCCAGGGCCTGTAATCGCTTAATGAATAACCAAGCAGTGCTGATGCCGCGGAATATCTCTCAGCAGAATCAAAGACCCCCTGCTGCAGGGGAGCATAATTCTTATCCTGTTCCTTTTCAGCGCGGCCTATCTCATCGTCAGTGTGCCTGAAAATAAGCTCATACTCGCCATCATCTTTCAAACGATAACCATTCAGAGTGGGATGTGGTGCCCGGCAGGCTTCTTCAAAAAGATCCCTGGCATACAGGATGGAAGATGCCGCAAAATCAAATCTGTGCTTATCATAGATCACCCCTTCAATGGCATTTTCAGGAGTGGTGGGAAAGGGAATGCCCCGGGTGGCTCCAAAAAGCATACCATGACACTTAGGGGCGTCATCCCTGTGGGCTATGGCTTCGTGAAAAAAACGCTGGATAGTACCGCGCCATCCTATATCAACCAGAGCAACATCCTGCTGTGCGAAAAAACCAATCTCTACAAGATAGAGCATCAACGCATCATTGGCAGGTCGGGTCTGACGTCTGACTTCTGCCTGAAACTCTTCATCATCAAGCATCTCTGTAAAATGGATCCTGTTCTTCTGCAGATATCCGTCATGGAGATGACTGAGTACAGTTGTCGCACTGATCCCAAAACGGGCAAGATGGGGTTGAAAAGGTTCAGGGTCAAGGGAAAAGACCCGGCACACATCGAGAAAATCGGAATTCCCGCTTGGCAGGAAAACTATTTCCGCATTTTTCCGTGTCAGTCCCTGGTAGGCACAACTTGCCCCGGCAAGTGCCATCCGGCTGACATAGAGGTATTCTGTAGCAGGCAACTGCCTCCCGGGAAAGAGATGTGGTATACTCTCCTCCCAATATCTTTTAAAGGTCCAGCCCTCACGGGAAAGAAAAAATACCTTTCCGATGTTTTCATTCATACATCGCTCAGCGATATACTGAACAAAGGCTCCTATCATGGGACCCAGAAAACTATAGCCCTCAACATACAGATCATCCCGCTCCTTATTTTCATACTCAAGGGGAAGCATGAGTTGCTGCAAGGCACGACCACGCCAGAATGGACGGCCATCGCTGTAGTTCACCAGGCGCCGGATAACAGACTTGCGGCGTTTTTCAGAGGAATCATGGAGTACCAGCGCTTTAATCCCAAATTCCAGGGGACGCAGCCCGTCAGAGACAGGATTATCTCCAACGTGCAACCAGCGGGCAGGGTCAAGGTTATACTTCTTCTGCAACAGAGGAAAGGCCTTACCGGATGCCTTGGCAAGAAAGGTATCTGCTGATGAAATAACGCCATCCACCAGATCAAGAAAACCCGCATGTTCAACAAAACGCTCCAGATATCTCGCAGGGAGATAAATATCGGAAACAACGAGGATATTCTTGCTCTGCCCCTTAAGTTCCTTAAGCCAGTCAACAAGCTCACCCCGTGGGACAAGCATGGAATTTTCCATGGCCACTTCATAGTCTGCTACCTTATCAAAAAGCGCTTCATCAGCGACATCAGAGAAGATCTTTGTCAGCATCTCCTGCATATAGTATGGATAACAGGCTTCATGGTCATCAAATTTTTGTCCGGTTTCCCGGCGATGGCGTTTCTCAATATCATCCCGGAGATCCTGCACCTGCTGCTGATTCCAGTTCAGCCCCTCAGCTCGAGCAAGGTCGGCAACAAAACGGGCAACAGGTAACTTCACCAGATCTGGATCATGGATACGACGAATAAGCAGGGTATCGAACAGATCAAAAGTGACCGTTCCCACAGTCGGGGCAATCTTTTTTCCCTCACGGATAAGGGCTGGTAGAGAGTAATACTTGGGGATTTTCATGATCGCAGTTTTTTCCCAAGTTTATACTTCAGTGCGGATAAAAACCTGGCGCCGCTTTCACACACACTTGGCTCAACACCACCCGCCAGAGTGTTTTTTACATCATTCAACTCCTGCTGCAATTCAATAAGGCGATCCGATCCTGCCAGCACATAAGATTTGTACTCAGCAGGAATCTGCGCCAATAAATATTTCCGGATAATCTGCTGATCCTGTTCCCTTCCGGTAATAGCCGCCTCACCGAGGGTATTCCCATCGTGAATGCGATAATAGAGGAGTTTTTCCTCATTCAGATAATGAACCTGCCCAGGATATGCCAGCATCATCCGGAAGATAAAATCATAGTCATGGAGATAACGAAGAGAACAAAACTTGCCCACCTTTTCGGCAGCCTCCTTTGTCATAAAAAGATTGGAGGTGGTAACCATGAAATTTCCTTTGAGAAATGCCGTGTAAAGATCACCAGCTTTTTGGTAAAATTCACGGTTTTTCCGGTGCCACACATTCCAGCCAAAGTCAGGGTCAGTAAATTCCACACCGCTGTCGGAGATGGGAATAACGTCGGTAAAAAGACACTGGGCGCCAGTCGCCTCCTGCACATCCAGCAAACGCTGCAAGCGGTTGCGGCTGTATATATCATCGGAATTGAGGATGGCGATATAATCACCCTCAGCAAGCCCTACACCACGATTTATAGTGTTAAAGGCATCTTGATTCTCCTGATAAAAGTAGCGTATTCGGCTGTCGTCATAACCCTTGATCACCCCAGCTGTATTGTCCGTTGAACCATCATCAACAATGACCAACTCAAAATCCTGGTAACTTTGCACAAGCACACTGTCAATGGCCGGGCCAATGAACTGCTCATGGTTATATGCTGGGATGACAACGGATACTTTCATACGGGACCAGTGGTTAAATGAGTTTTCTTCTTAAGATGTGACAAAATGGTGCACAATACCGCATTCAATACAAATCCACAACTTTTCATTATTGTACTGCATCTCCAGCGTACCATTTAAGAAAGTCACTGTTATCAACACCCTCCTGATCCAGGACACCTCTGTTATAGTACGGATCTCCCTGCATCAGAAGACTGTGCCATTTACGCTGAAAGACTGCTTTCTTCCCTTCACCAGGTTCCGTTTCATCAAAACAACCTTGATTCTCTGCAAGCCGCAAGCACCTGGCTGCTGCATATGGGGTATAGACATGCTCATAGCCTTTTTCTGCCATCCTGAAACCAAGGTCAATATCAGCAAACAAATCACTGTCCCCCTCCTCAACAAAGCCGTTAAACACCAGAAAAGAGCTTCGGCGCACCATGGTCATATCCCAGGAAACTGCAAAAATATTTTGAGTACACTGCAGACCATTCATATGTTGTGAACAGCGTTGCAGAAACATGGCGTAATAGTGTTCGGAACCATTCTGCAGATCCGGGACTGTTGTCACAGGATCATCATCGTTAAATGGCAGTACCCGACCGGTAACCATACCACTCCCCTTCTCCTGAGCATACTGGAGCAGAGATTCGAGCCAATCACCCTTCTCGGGAAGCAACATACCATTCAGGAAAACAACAAATTCTCCACTACACTGCTGAACAGCCTGATTGAATCCTGCAGCCACCGTGTCACCAGGACCGATGATCGATACCTGCCACCCAGAGGACTTAGATAATACCTCAGTACACTGACTCTGCAAATCGGCAACAATCATATACTCACAGTGTTTGTAATCCGTGCTGGACACAAGTTCGGCTACATACTCATTGCAGCCATCTCCTTTCGGGTATCGGGCTATCACAGAAACCAGAGGAGTCCCGGCAATTCTGCGTTGCGCCTGATAAAAAAACTTCCAGTCGGTATAAGAGACCTCACCATCAATGCCCCGGCGGACAAGCGCATTGCTCACGGCCTTTCTGCCTGCCGCATCGGCGTAGCTTTTCTCGTCATGATTGATTGAGGTTGACGTCTCCGAAGCACGCCAGTGATACAGGACTTCAGGGACATGCACAATTTTCTCCGCCTGTTCCGACATTTTCAAAAACAGATCATAATCCTGCGCACCATCAAGTTCTTCGTCAAACCCGCCTACTTTTTCAAACAGTCGACGATCCGTTACCACAAAATGAGTCACATAATTATGACTCAGCAGAAGCTCCCTGTTAAAGTCGGGTTTGTGAAATATGTTGAACCGACTTCCATCATCCCCGATCAAATCCTCATCACTGTACAGCAGGTCTGCTTTTTCACGGTTTATCTTTTCCACCATTCTAAACAAACACTCATTATCCAATTCATCGTCATTGTCCAGAAACCCGAAGAATTGTCCAGTGGCAAGGGTCGCTGCCGCGTTGGTGGCACCGGATATCCCCAGGTTTTTATCAAGATAAACAGCCTTTATCCTGCTGTCTTTCCTTACCCACTGCTCAAGAAGTATCCGAACTTCATCGTCAGTACTGCAATCGTCCGCCAGGCAAATCTCCCAATGCGGATACGATTGGTGAATAATTGAACGAATACAGTTATTTAAATAAACAGACGAAACATTATAAACAGGAACAAGAATGGAAACAACCGGCTTTTCGGGGAGTTTCCATACCTCTTCACAGGGATACAGGCCTACGCGAAGCCCCGTACTGAGAAAATGCTCCAGAGGATCCTGCAACCAGTCTTCCCCCATATACTGCTTCCGGTAGAAAGACGGGTCAAACCAACTGCATGGGCGCCGATCATCGTCCCGAGAATGCTGCAGGTAGTGAAGGAAAAGATCCTCCCCCTTCTCAACACTGCAGGTTTGCGAATAATAGGCTGGATCAAAGAGAGGTGACGGACTTTTACCTTCCGCTATGCCATAGTTGAAATAATGGGTCAGGGCGTCAATCTCATTTGTGCGCAGAATTGGGGTCCTGTCCAGATACCATTCGGTGTCAAAGTAAATGCCAGGCTGCCTCTTATCTTGCACCCCGTACAAAAGATAGTGCTTGAGGGGATTCGCCATCCCCTCAGCAGTATCTCCGTAGCGTCTTTGATAGTACGAAACATTAAAGTAGGTGGATGAAGGGTTTCCGCAACCACTTTCCAGAAAATGGGTGAATGGATCCATTCCGGAAAAATCAAGCTCCGGATTTTCTTTCATGTACCATTGCGGGTCAAAGAGGGGGTGCGGTTTCAGGCCCTTCAACCAGCCACCATCCAGATAATGGATAAGCGGGTCCTGGAGATTGTCTTTGAGCTCCGGGGCCTGTTTTACATAATACAGGGAATTAAAAAAAGGTCCGGGCTGTCGTAATTCCTGATACCCACGGGTAGCGTAGTGCAGCAGAGGATCAGCCCCTGAAGCATTGACATCGGGATAGGTCAGACGATAGAAATCCGGATCGAAATAGATGGAACGACTAATTATCCGGTAGCTTCTGTTGAAGCAGCGGGTCCAGTTGTTTACTATAATTTTCTTTATATATTCCAGCATCAGACGAGGATATCCTGATAGAATTCAATCAGCTTTTCATAAATCACTTTTCCTGAGAAGTTTTTTTCCGCAAATGCTCTTCCCCCCGCTCCCAATTTTCGGGCCAGTGCTTTATCATGGTACATTGTCTGTATTGTCACCACAATGGAATTTGCATCTCCTCTTTCCATAATCAGAGCATCCTCACCATCTCTCAGCTGCAACCCGATATTAGCCCTGGGAACTGCAACCGGCCTGCCGCTGGCAAGGAATTCGGGAATTTTTGATGGTAACCGATACCTGTTAAAACGATCGTTGTTGCCGGGGTGCAGCAACAGATCTGCACCTGCCATCAGCAATGGTACTTCATCTGCTTGAATGTAACCAAGTTCCTTAACATACTGCCGCAGTTCACTGCCGGCATCGCCGAGAAAATCAACAACATCCCTTCCAGCTCTCACAAGACGGGTGGGAATACCGATACAATTGGCAAGATACACAGCAAGGTAAAGACTTCTCACCTCTGCTGCATTTACCCCATGAACACTCCCCACATAGCAGAGAACAAATTCATCGTCTGAAAAACCGAGCTTCGACCGAAGCCCTTTGCCGTCCACCTCAGGACTGAAAGATGCCAAATCAATAACCGGCCATAATCTGAGGTGTTTCTTTTCCCCTGGAACAAAATCCAGTAACTCTTCAGTGATAACCGTGACCGCTGCGGCCCTCTCGAGAAATAGCGGGTAGTAAACCGGTGACGCCAAGAGGTCGGGCAGAAATACTGACAGCCGGTCTTCCTGAAGCTGTTGAAGCTGTCGATACGGAATCTGGGCAAAGGATTCCACAATCATCTCTTCATTATCTTCAAGATGCACTATCAATCGGGCCTGAGAATATTTTTGCAGCAGTCTCTCACTCTGTTTTCGCACAACCTCTCTGGGCGTCCATGCGTGTATGATATCGGCCTCTTCGCCCTGAAACAATTTCACAGTCCCATCAAGAGATTCTGAAAATTCGCAAGGTGTATAAAGAATTCTGTCCCCAAGGTAATCATGGACAGAATCCTTGTTCTCAGGAACGGTGACAACACAGGAATGTCCCTGCTCTACCAACAGATTTGCAAAGTTATGCACATGAATCGCGCTGGCGGTACTGAAATCATGGTAGAGGACAAAGAGGATATTCACAATTTTTCTCGCTGCGCCTGGCCTGCACGAAAAATCTCATCGCGCTTCTTTTTCATGTAAGGCGTAAGATCTATCTTGCTGATATCTGTCTGGTCATCTTCCAACGAAGGTTCTGAGATCAATTCTTCTTCCAGCAACTTTTGTATGACATCAGGTAGCTGTCCATAATCTAAAGTAGGCTCTGCGCTGTCACCGATAGACGGCGCGCAAGAGGCAGTTTTCACACAGGCATTCTTCTGGTCAGTTCCATCCATCCCTGATTTCAGAGCAAAAGGAGTCTTCCCGTCATATCGCCCATTCAGGAGATAGTGAACAAGAGGATTTTGGTCCTTATCGGCGGACTCCATAAGTTGCTGCCGATACCACTCTCCCTGCAACAGGGGGTGAGGATCAGCTGTAAGGCAATTATCTCCACTAAGATAGTGGAGAAGAGGGCAGACACCACTCTCTGCCAGTTGAGAGTTTCTGCTGAAGTAAAAGCTGACATCAAAAAGGGGATGAGGATCGATATGCCACAGCTCAGGATAGTGAATATAAGCAATCAGGGCATTGGTGTCATCCACCTCAAATCTTGTTGCCTGGGCCATAAAATACCGATAATCGAACAAGGGATGGGGATTTATTGTGAGAATAGAGCCAGTTGAAAGAAAATGGGCAAGAGGATTCAGCTCAAGGATGAGACCTTGTTTTTCACACTGCTGCCGGTAATAGAGCGTATGAAAAAGCGGGTGGGACTCCAGGTTTTGCTCAGCACCGGTTTTATAGTAATGAAGTAACAGGTTGGTCTTTTCACCAATTTCTGGAGAAACTTGTGCCCGATAGTGGCGAATATCAAAGAGTGGATTAGGCTTGCGCCCCTCCAACTCGCCACGACTTATATAATGAAAAAGCGGATCTTGACCACTCCGGGAAACATCAGGGTTTTGGGTAACGTAAAAATGTGGATCAAAAAGGCCACTGTTTCTAATAGCCCGGTACTGAGGACTACTCTGACCTAACAGTTGTCTGACTTTGGCTTTTAGATTTCCCACACCTGTTTTTCCGCAGCATTAAAATTAATCTGAACAACGTTGAACAATTTGACAGAACGTTTCAATCAGTTGATTGATACTGAATTTTTCTTCAATATGTTTGCGGGCATTTTGGGAGAGATCTTCAATTTTCTGCGGATTTTTATGCAGTTCAATTATTTTTCCTGCAAGCCCCTGGTCATCACCACACTCTATTATGTGACCATTTTCTCCACTTGTTATCACCTCTCTGGTCCCAGGTGAATCAGTAGCGATAACTGGTGTTCCACAAGCCATGGATTCAATGATAGAATTAGATATCCCCTCACCAAACCAGGAAGTTGAACTGAGAACAGATACATCAGCCGCTCTGAATATCAGTTCCACATCATCTCTTACCAAGAAAAGTCACATTGGATTCACAGTCATTGTCACGACTCCACTGCTGAAGCCTGTCCCGTTCCGTTCCATCACCAACGATAAAAAACTGGGTCCCTCTATCTTTTTTTCTACAATGAACGGAGGCCTTTAACAGGGTTTTATGATCTTTTAATTTTGAAAGACTGGCAACCATTACAACAATGAATTTGTCACCAGAGAACCCTGTTTTTTGTCGTGCTGCTTCTTTGGAACAGGTCGGAACCCGACTAAGATCAAAACCATTATAGAGGACAAAACGATTTTTCTTCCCTTCCTGGCCGTAGGATTGCAGCCCCGCATTGGAGTTGGCAACAACACAGCCATAAAACGAGTACATAAACCGTTCAAATCGTAGAGTAGCTGTAAAGCGCACCGGAGCATTCCGTATACAACAGTTCATTATTCGGTAAGGATGTCTGGTTACAATACGAGCAAGCAGACCAAAATGGCTTGTAATATTGGTCCAGCTACAGACAATATGGGGCTTTACCCTATCTACATGACGAGCGACGGTCAAAAAATCAAGTATGCTGAAACTGCTCTTGTCCAATGAGCAAAAAGAATCAAGACTATCCAGAATTTTCTCTAAATAATAAGCATCATGCTTTTTCACGAGAAGATGACACTCAAAGCGATCTTTGGGAAGACCATGAATCAGTTCAATAAGCTGCCGTTCCTTCCCACCAACCCCTAGTCCTCCAATAGTAAAGAGTATTTTTATTTTTTCGTCTATGCGCATATTCAGATATCTTTATTTAATCTCAGCGCTCCAGCATCTGCTGAAACAGCTCCTCCCATCTGGCTGCGATATTGGGCCAAGAGTATTTTTCAGCCGCCTGTCTTCCCGTCCTGGACATTTCATTCTGTAGACTCTGGTCAGTCATGAGTGTCTCAATGGCTCTCTGCAATGCTCCGACATCACCTGGGGTCACCAGGATTCCGGCCTTGCCGTTTTCAAGTAATTCCCTCACACCTCCAGGGACATCACTGGCAATAACCGGTATTCCGAGGGACATGGCCTCAAGTAAGGAATTGGGAAACCCTTCACTATATAGGGTTGGAAGTACAAGAATTTTCCCATAGTTAAGGGTCACCTCTCTTACCATCTCAGGAGAAACTCTACCATAAAACTGTACATTAAGGCCTGCGGCAGACTTTTCCAGACTTTCTCGCCCAGGTCCATCTCCCAGAATCTTTACTGAGCATTCGGGTATCTGACGTACGGCTTCCAGCAGAAGCTTAACCCCTTTATGAGGATGGAGATTCCCGACATAAATTACGGAGTCCCCATTACAATGCTCGAGAGCATTAAGTCGAATACCATTAGGAATAATTTTTGGAACCACAGCAGGATAGGATTCTCTAATTTCATGTGCCATTTTTTGGGACTGAACCAATACAGGTATCCCACTAGCAAACAAAGCCTTATAGATGATTTTCCCCCACCACCGAGGTTCCACCTGATACCAATCCCCACCTCTGATAGAAAAACAGGCGGGAATTTTAAGTAGTCTCTGGGCCATAAGGCCTATGACTCCGTTTGGCCACGCCCGAAAACAGAGTACTATATCAATAGCCCTCTCTTGTTTCTTAATCAGGGACAAAATGCCCAATAAATACGACGCAATACCAAATGGGCGCCTATAGGTATCAACTCGGAAGATTCTGATATCATCCTTAAACTCATAACCAGAAGTTCCTGGCAGTTGTCTGGTAAAAACTGAAACCTCATGGCCTCGACGCTTGAGTTCCGTGGCGAGATTCCATGCCTGGAGTTCAGCGCCCCCAATCTGATGTGGTGGTAGGCCCGTTTCAACAATGGCAATTTTCATAACACAGTATAGATAGGAGGATTTTTAGGTACCCATGAACCGCTTTCCCTAAAACCCTGCCAGTAACAGATAGGGAAAGAATATGGCTAAGACTCGACAAAGAGTGGCAGCCATGCAAATAAATGGGAGAGACAGTAATCGTTTATATAAAGGTCTCGTCTAAGATAAAACCTGAGAAGCCTTCATGGGATCAATCATACTTTGCTGTAACGAACGTATTCCCATACAGCAGTACTGCTAACCCTATTTGTTTTGTAACGTTAAACAAAAGTGACTAGTCGTAAAATAAGACATCAGCTTATTTCCAAAAAGAACTCTGCCTACTTTTCCAAGCGGGTTCAAAGAAGACCACCTGATACTTTTTTTCGAAAACCCTGATATAGCCAATAAGTTCGACCATGTCTCAGGAGATTGGTGCTTATTCCACTCAATACCGGGATCTATGGGATTTGGAAATCCAATAAATGGGTAAAAATTATTCCGTGAACAATCACAGACAATAAGAATAGCCCCGGCAGTTGCCATACCATTCAATTTATCAAATAGTCCCTGGTAAATATCCTGTGCCCCTTGGTCTCTATGAAGATCAATACACGCATCTTCATCTAGATGATTAATAGAATTATGGAGCAAAATTATATCAAACTGTCTATCACCTGGGTCAAAATCCTGGAAGGTCGTTGTCTCTATGGAAACATTTTCAACATCCAGCAAAGAGCCTAATTCATTGAATTTCGAGATAACTCCACTGCTACTGCCTGCATCTTCTGGCTCTATACAGATCGTCTCAACTGCTCCTTTAAAAGGGGCATAAAAACTGTATTTCCCGCTGCCACCACCAATATCCAGGACACGTTTCCCTGAAAAATCAATCCCTTTAAATAAATATTCAAGGTGAAATTTCAGCCGTTCGGCACGAGAGTACAAACCTGCTTCGATTATCACCTCAAAGTATCGTTCTAAATTATATTTTTTTTCCATTATCTACTCGACATATATTATATGAAAAAGAACTCATAACCATCTTTCAAGCCATTCTTAATTGATCTTTTCTATAATTACAGCCGGATTACCGGCAATTGTTACTCCTGGCCCAAAGGATTTATTGACAAAACTGTTTGCCCCAACCACCGTTTTTTCATGAAGTACAACTCCCTTGGAAATAACGGAATTAGGCCCAATAAAGCAGTTATCGGCAACACATGTTTCTGCATATGCATATGGCTCCCCCCCGCCTGAAGTTGCCCATTGCACAGAATCGTGAGAGTAGATTTGTACCCCCGCCGATATGGAACAATTCGATCCTATCTTCAATCCTCCGCTTCCATCCAATATGGTATGAGGACCAATCCAGGTATTTTCACCAACTTCAACATCTCCAAGAACCGTGGCAGAGTCGTAGATACTGGTCCCCTTTCCAAAGCCAAGAAAACGGGCCTTTTCCCACCTGTCCGTAAAGAGTTCATTGCTGGGAAGAACTCGACGAAACTGTTCTCTCATCCGTTTTCGCTGGACCCGAAAAAACCGTTTGAGAAGCTTTGCAAAAGAAACCATTTCAGACCTTAACGCCATCAAGAAAAATCCTGCACCACCATTCAAAGTTCATAAAAGACCATATCAACAGACGATGGTTATGTCGCTGCTCAATATGTTCGGTAACAATTGACTCCATATAGTCACGATTAATAAACTCTGAAGATCTGGTTCTCTTATCCAGAAGAAGTTCTTTGATATACGCTGCATTTTCACCACGATACCAGGATTCATCTGGTGCTGAAAAGCCCTGTTTCTTGCGATTGATAATTTTTGCAGGAAGAAAGTCTGCCATGGCCTTTCTCAGCACATTTTTCCCGTCATCATGCTCCTCATACATAGTACGTTTTTTTCTCAATTTATTCTCATCAACTCGTTTCATATGCTCAAGGTTCCCCAGTTTGTGACGAATAGGGATCTCCTGCGCAAATTCTACCAAATCATTGTCGAGAAAGGGAAAACGTTCCTCAAGTCCATTGGCCATGGACAACTTATCCCCCACAAGCAATAAACCCGGTAAAAAGGTCTTTATCTCAAAAAAGAGGGAGTTATTGATATGTTGTTCGGGAGTATCGTACCTGAGTTGCTTATTAAAGGTAAAAACCCTCTCGAAGACAGCTCGGGGATATGAGTGGTCCATTCTGGATTGTACCGGAGAGGTGAAGAGTTGGTTTTTCTCCTCATCCGGTACCAGGCGCTGCCAGAACGCATAATAATTTTTAAAGAAGTCTTTTTGGCTCAGTGACTTAAATATCCGATAATAGCGCCATGGATAACCGCCGTATAATTCATCTCCTCCCGTCCCCTGAAGGCAGACCTTAACGAATTTTGAAGCAAGACGGCTGATATAGTAGTTGGGGTAACTCATCCCAACCTTCAAATCCTCCAGATGATACACAACTTTTGGCAGAGACCAGCCAAGATCCCCAGCGTTGATAACCTGTTCATAATGCTCAGTTTTAAAGTAATTGGCCATGAGTTCAGCATCTCGCCGCTCATCATAGTTTGCCTCTACTCCCGTTACCTCTGACATATCAAAGCCACAGGTAAAAGTGGCAAGTCTATCCACATGCCCGGAGGCAGGGGCGGTGATTGACCCGGAATCCATGCCGCCTGAGAGATAGGACCCCACAGGTACATCTGCAACCATTTGCCTGGCTACCGCCTGGGTAAATAGTATCTTGGTCTCTTCAGTGGCCTCCTCAAAGGTCATCTTCTCATCGGGTTCCACAAAATTGTAATCCCACCAGGATGCGTGTTTTACAAATGTACTGCTCTTATCGATTCGCACAGTATTGGCAGGTGGCAGCATGGTAACACCTGCAAAAAGGGTGTTATAGGTAAAAATATTTTGATAGGTGAAGTATTGATTTAATCCATCGTAATCAATGTCAATTCGGTAATCAGGATGTTGTAGAATTGCCTTTATCTCAGAGGCAAACACCAGGGTTTTCCCGTTAAACCAGTAATAGAGGGGTTTAACCCCAAAACGATCACGACTGAGGTACAGGGTCCTTTCCTTTTTATCCCATGCGGCAATGGCAAACATGCCATTTAATCTTTCAAAAAATTGAGTTCCGTAGGCCGCAAGCCCCTCCACAATTACCTCAGTATCAGAGGTAGAAACAAACTCATGGCCCATGGACTTAAGCTCTTGCTTTAGTTCAAGGAAATTATAGATACAGCCATTAAATGATATAATCCACTGGCCATTCTTGGAAGACATTGGCTGCAATCCTTTGGGAGACGTATCAAGGATGGCAAGACGTTTATGGCCAAGAGCAATATTCTGATCAATAAAATAGCCCTGTCCATCGGGACCTCGATGGTCCATGGTTGCAGCCATTCTCTTTAAAACGGAGAGAGAGAAAGGCTTACCATCTAGATTAAATACACCGACTATTCCACACATTTTATCAACAGGGAGGGAGGTTAACATTCAGACATAGAAACAGGCCATTGCCAAATTTATCACAAGACTGAAGTTTCCCGTTTTTTACAAGTATGCAAAGTGCCGAGGCGCCTTGCTGTAGGGATAATTAATATAATTTTTGTGGGTTATGCCTCACAAGTAGCAAAACCCTATTTTATTCCCTCTGGATATAGAAAATCGACGAG
>JAJRQL010000164.1 GCA_024280265.1 Deltaproteobacteria bacterium | reverse complement strand
TAAATGATATTTTTTGACTCAAATGTTGATTTGAATTTTTCAAGGAACCCTATATAAAAACAACGAGTTAATAATGAAAGCGAGGCCAGGCTATGGTATATTGTAGTTGAAAAAAAACAAATCATAACAAGGACCTCGCATGCTTATATTGCATTCATTGCTCGGAGAACTCAATGAAGAATTCGCCCAATCCAGAAAAGGTGAGGAGCGTGGGCCGTGGTTTATAAACTTATTCGCATAAATATCTATAAATAACTTGACTATCATGCCATTACCAGTCATCCTTGAGGCTCTGCCCCAGACCCCGAGGTTTTCAAGGCATAGAGGCTCCTCTGAAATATCAGCCATCAATAAAAAAGGGGAGCCCGAAGACTCCCCGATGACGATATTTCGTCGTCGCCTATCCGGTTATCCTTCAGCAGATCCCGCTTCCGTTTCACCGGATCTCTTTTTCCATGGTGGCAAGCGCGTATTTTGCCCGGTTCCACGAAAATCGGTGATTAATTCGTTCGTGACCGCCTTCATGCGAATGGCAGTATGAAACGTTTCCGGGAAACTTCAGGTAAAAGAAATAAAAAGCATAATAATACCCCAAAAGAAACAACAACGAATGAAAAAGAGAATAATAGTTACGATTGAAGTGGTCTAATGGAATTCTTTACTGAAAAAAAAATCAGTTTCTGGTATTGTCATGATGGTGCATTTTAGTAGTTGGTGTTTCTAAAATAAAATTATGTTGTTACAAAACAAAAAGTCTCAGGTACTATTTTGGAAAAAGAAGCCTTTGTAATCATTCGGAAGAAATTGGGCAGGACCCAAAAGCAGCTTGCAGGATTGCTTGGTGTTTCATTGAAGGCAATACACAGTTATGAACAGGGGTGGAGGAAAATCCCGTTACATATTGAGCGGCAGCTCTGGTTTCTTATTTACCAGAAAAAGCATAAAGAAGACAGACATCCTCAGCCCTGCTGGGAGAGGAAATCTTGTCAAATTAAGAACGACTGCCCTGCTTGGGAGTTTCAATGTGGTGATATGTGCTGGTTTATTAGCGGAACGAGATGTGAGTGTACCAAAGATATTGATGTGCGGGAAAAAATGGATATCTGTAGAAAGTGCGATATTCTTAAAGTCCTGTTGAAGTAGTTCTGTTTCTTTTATAGAAGTACCTTGCCTTGTGTGGGTACCTGCCTCTGGCAGGGTGAAATTGGCTGGTTATACAAAAAGGTCCTTGCCGAGAATATCTGCAAGGACCTTTTTTATGGTGGGAGGAGTGTATATTTGCTACAAAGTCTTATTGTGTTTTTCTGCGAATTCTAGCACTCACCAACCCGGCTAATCCTGTGCCAAACAGAAAAAGTGTTGCAGGCTCCGGAACGGGATTAATATCGTGAAGAACGGTATAGCCGATAAAATCCTCTGAATATCCAAGTGCCGCTGCCTGAGCAGCGTCCTCTATATAGTCAACTGCCAACCAGTCCAGGTATGGCGTCGAATATAATATTGTGCTGTTGTAGTAGGATATGCGTTCGAAGGCGTTCGTGTCGTCATCCCATACCTTGATAGAACTCAATACTCCGCTTCCTTCGACAAAATCAGCGGTCTTGTCGCCAAAGAGAAAGAGGGAACCACCGCCAAGTTCCAGCCAGGAATTCCCGTACGCCCAGTGATAGTAGAGAGAAAAATCACCTCCAACCACTGCCTTGCCACCATCAGTCAGTTCCAGGTAATTATTTTTTGCATTGTATCCATTGGACATGTCAAGGGCACCGCTGATGTTAAGAGTCGCGTTCTCCCCAGAGATATTGATCGCGTTGTAGGTACTGTAATGCATAATAGATCCAGTACCCACTCTTACGTCTCCAGTCACGCTGATATTCCCACCCGCGTGGATATTCAGAAGATTCCTGGAGGAATTTGCAGGGCCGATAATCAAACCATTTGTGGCGGTAAACGAATAGTTTTGATCAATGGTGAGGTAGTTGTAGTGTCTGGCATCGCCACCAATGGTAAATGGATCAGTGGCAGGGCTGCTTGTGTCATGGTCAAGCCACCATTGAGCTGGGGATGTTACCGTACCAGCGTCAGCGAGTTGGATCATCGTGTCTGTTACCACCCCGGCGGCATGTAGTTGTAACGGAAGTATTCCTGATAGAATTACCCCCAGATACAGAAAATGCCTATTTTTCTTTTTCAGTATCACCATCACTATCCTCCTCTGGAAAGTTGAATTTGACAAGAGAATAACAAAAACCATGCCATATTGTACATAGTTGTAACTGGTTAAAATTACATAATTGTTTTTACAGTTGGCAGTAGAAAGGAGGGGCGGCGTGGCTGGCTGGTTCAAAACAACCGGTTGCAACGGTTGTTTTGAACCAACACTTTAGGAAATAAGTGGAGATCGCTTGTGTATGATGTGCAGATTTATCAGGATGCCGTTATGACAGGAGGAGCGGCAAGTTGTTTCAGTCAGGAGTTACTTATACCATATTTTTTCAGGCGATAGCGTAAGGCACTGCGGCTGATTTTTAAATCTTTGGCAGCATGGGTTTTATTCCAGTTATGCTGCTTGAGTGCAGCCAGAAGAAGCTCCTGCTCCTTTGCAGCAAGATCGAGGTATGTTGTGGTCTTCTGTGATTGGGTATTGTCCCCTGTGGAAACAAGATCAGATATGCAATCTCCTGTGAGTTTCTTACCCGGACATCTCAACACTGCCCGTTCCATAACATTACGAAGTTCTCTTACATTTCCTGGCCAGGAGTACGTTTGAAGGATATCTTGAACTTCTTCTGTCAGGGTACTTTTCTGATAACCAAATTCTTTAGAAAAAAATGCCAGAAACGTATTGGCAAGTTCTGTGATGTCATTTCCTCTGTTCCTGAGAGGGGGGAGAGTAACCTGCATGGTATTAAGGCGATAAAAGAGATCCATCCGAAACTCTTTTCTGCTGACCATTTCTTTGAGATCAAGGTTGGTAGACGAAAGGATCTTTAAGGAGACAGCCAGCGGCTTTGTCCCTCCTACAGGTAAGAACTCTTTCTCTTCGACGGCATGAAGTAATTTGGGTTGCAGAGACAGGGGAAGATCGCCGATTTCGTCGAGAAAAAGGATGCCTCCATCAGCTCTTGCAAATGCGCCATCATGATTTTCTGTAGCTCCGGTAAAGGATCCCTTTTTATGGCCAAACAGCTCACTTTCAAGAAGTTCTGCCGGAATGGAGGCACAGTTAATATGGACAAATGGGCCATTCTGCAGTTTTGAGGCTTTGTGGATTTCCTTGGCAACAAGACCTTTTCCTGTACCGGATTCTCCCAGAATGAGGACTGCGCTATTTGTGGATGCAAGAGACTCTATTTCATTGCGGAGTGCCTGCATTACTTCGGAGGATCCGGGTAAGCCCTGAGGGGAGTGTTTTGTTGTGAGGCCGGTTTCAATGGCCTGTTTTACGACTTCAAGGAGTTGAGTGTGGTCGATGGGTTTTGTTAGAAAATCAAAGGCCCCTTTTTTCATTGCATCAACAGCAGTTGCCACGGTCCCAAAGGCAGTAAGGATAATGCAGGGAGTACCAGGATCCTGATCCTGCCCATAGCGCAGAACATGCAACCCATCCAATGGTTCCATCATCAGATCGGTGAGAACCAGGGACGGCTGCCATTTTTTCCAAAGTTTAATGGCGCTTCCACCATCTATAGCTGTTTGTACTTCATAACCAGCGTCGGTAAGAACAAGCTGCAGGAGTCGTCGCAGTTTCTCTTCATCTTCAACAAGTAAAATTCTCACTGTCATTCTTCTTTTCCCTTTCTATCTTCTGTTACTGATTCGGGTAAACAAAAACTGCTGAAGGGTTTTAAGGGTAAACATATGATGACAGAAGCTCCACCTGTATCCCTGTTTTCAATGCTGATGCTCCCCTTATGGGCATGAATGATCTGTCGACAGATAAACAGTCCCAAGCCAACTCCATCTTTCTTTGTAGTGAAAAAGTTATTAAAGAGTTTTTCTTTATCATTGTCGCTTATTCCGGGTCCATTGTCCAGAATTGAGATAGTAATCGTTTCTTTATCACTTTTTGCACAAAGAAGAATATGTCCGCCATCAGGCATCATCTCTTCACTGTTGCGGATAAGATTAAAAAGAACCTGGTTCAATTGCCGATGATCTGCATATAATTGTGGGAGGTACTTGTCGATCTGAACCTCAACCGAAATAAGTGGATTATGATCGTTGTTTTGCACCCAGCGTTTTACAAATCCTGAAAGATGCTGGGTGATATCTATTTGCTCAAAGTGGGGAGGCCTTTGTTTAGCAAGTCCAAGGAGGTTGTTTATTGCTTCGTTAAGATTCTGTGTTTCTTCAAGAATGTATTGGACAACTTCGTCCTGCACGTCTTTTGATTGCTTCCCCGTGGCGAGGTACTGGGCCGAGCTGTTTATAACCCCTAGTGGATTTTTTAATTCATGGGCGATCATGGCGGTCATTTCACCAAGAATTATAAGTTTTTGCTGTTTAATCTGTTCTGAAAAAAGAGTTTCAATCTCTTTTTTGTTGATAAGAAGCGCTTCGTATCGTTTAGCGTTTTCAACGGCAATGGCACCTTGATTCGCAAGAGTGGCTATGAGATGAATATCTTCGTTGGAAAAACGTCTGCCATCGTTTCTAAATCCTATGAAGAGGAGACCGGAAACGGTTGTTATAGATTTCATGGGGAAAATAAGGGAAAACCCGGCCTGACGAATCTCTAACAATTCCTTTTCTAGTTGTTGAGTGCGGGAAGGATGATCAGTGTGTATACAAACGGGTGAGAATTTATGAAACTCGCAGACCAGGTCACTGTTGCTCCACGGAATGCTACCGAATCGAAGGTGTTCAGGGTAAATTTTTGATTGGCTTTCGTACAACAGCATCAGGGCAACTTTGTTCACATTGATCTTTTCAGGAAATTCCTTGATCATGGTCTGTACAATGTCTGAAAGAGATAGGGTAGATGTAATCTTATCACTGAAGTAATGCAGCAGGGTTGTGGGAACCGGACGGTATCTGAAAAATATTATGTTAATCCAACGCTCAAGGTAGGTAGCGACGGGTCTGAATATAAAAAGCATTACAATGAAGAAGATGAGAAACAACTCTTCGGAGAGAATTTGATTACCAAAAAGAAAGCGTTTGAGAAATGTGAGGAACGCGGAATAAAGCAGTCCAAGGAAGACCATAAGCAGGACAAAGTTGACAGCCCTGGCTATCAACTTATCAACATCAAGAGTTCTGTAGCGGCCAAGGCTCGTGTAATATGCAAGTGGCAGAATAAAAAAGGCAAAGACAACAATTCGAAAGGATATCAGTGGCTGATCATTAAGGAGATTCGGTAGCAGGTAGAGAAAGAAGTAAGGCGTGAATGTGAGCCAGTAGGCAATAAGTGGTAATTTGATCTGGTCTCTGGCTGGTGGATAATTTGTCCTGCGGTAATCCCAGAGATGTTTCACAAAGGCGAGAATTATGCTGGCAGGAAGAGGAATATTCCTGAGTCGTTGCAGCCAGCACCAAAAATCGGGTCCAGCTTTGCTGAATAAGAGTGAAATTGTGACAATGACAATTGGAAAAAAAAGATAGTTTAGAAAAAGAGGCCATTTTTTTTGACCAAGGATATCACAATTTGCCGGGAATCTTGCTGCGAAATGCAGCCAGGCAGAAAATGAAAACCAGTTAGATAGTGTGAGTAACAAAAGACTGCTTGAGATGTAAGCGGGGTGCAACAGCATAAGTGAAGACGGCAGGGTGGCGGCTATGGAGGTAGAGAACCCACAGAGCATCAAAAAAAACAGCCTCGCCTGAATGCTATCAGGGGCGCGGTAGCGCGGCAGGGTGGAAAGGATTAAAAAGAAACATATAAGAAGCAATTTAGGCCAGGCAGTGATTAGCAGTTGAGTCAGGGTGAAGGGGGGAGTTCCAATCAGAAAAGTAAAACGTTCAGTACCACGCAGAACAGTGATGGTCTTGGGTGCGGGTCTGTCGACAGGGAAGAGTAAGAAGCCAAGGACTTGGTTGTATTGAACGCCATCCACAGCAATAATCAGATCCCCTTTTTTGACAGGATTGATTGGGAGTGAGATATGGGAAATAAGCAGGCCCTGTTGGGTTTTGTCGACACGGAATCCGGTATTTCCCTGTAAAAAGGCGGCGATGACAAAAAAGGACACTGCCATTATCGGAATGATAAGTACTAAGGTGAGTGTATTATGTGATTTTGAACCCATTTGGTCAATTGTGCAAGGACAGGTGAAACTATAATGTTAAGTTGTAAACATCTGAAAAAATAGATTTATTTTGAATATACTAACCTGAAAAAAATTAGCGATAAAAAAATAACAAATAAAATTTCATTGGATTAGCAGGGAGGGTGATGGCGTAGTAACAGGATATAGCTTCTGGAATCTTTACGTGCAGGCAGATGGGCTAAAGAAAGTGGTGAGGACAGAAGTTTTACTGGTTTCGCAAGACCAAAAAAAGGCCCCAATCAGAATAATCTGAATGGGGCCTTTTCTGTAAGAAATCGGCGGTGACCTACTCTCCCACATAGTTGCCCATGCAGTACCATCGGCGCAGAAGAGCTTAACTTCCGTGTTCGG
>JAJRQL010000009.1 GCA_024280265.1 Deltaproteobacteria bacterium | reverse complement strand
TTAATGAGCGCTTACGTATATTCCATAAAGTACCATTAATGACTCCTTAGGTACTTCAGGCGGGGACCTTCTTTTAATAAGAGTGATGTTTTGTGTTTCCTGAAAAAAGAGGACGGAACAAACTGATCGACAGAAGATCTTGCGATTGAAAAAATTGAGAATAAAAATCCTTCCATAGGTTATAGACTGGACATACGTCTCAAATTAATATTCATCGGCTGTTCTTTAATGACTACTCGGTAAAAACAACACAATCCCTTTTTGAAGCCCTATACTACAACCTCTGAACTTCCCTAATCCCAGTAGCCTCCACTCCAATTATGTTCGTAGTGATAGTCAAGTTATAGACATAAGACAGAAATACCCCACAAAAGTACAATTTGAGCACTCTAAACAACTGATTGAAGATTCCCTCCGGACTGGGTGGGAAGGTTGCCACAATCGATTACATATGGTTCAGTATCCAGATCACGAATTAGCATAAGGTTTTCCTTATAACTATCGACAGAGATCCCTGACAATTCTTCTCCAAAAGCTGCCATTAAATAGGCCCTTGCTGGGCTAATTTCACATGCTGCATCATGAATTGTTGTTATCATTGGAAAACGGCCAATATTAAATTCAGTTATAAAAACATTACTATCAGCATCTTCTTTAATATCTACATTAATGGATCCGTTGGGCTTCTTGCATATCCCTCGTACCACACGCAATATAGTTTTTATCACTTTATCGTCTTTTACAGTCACTGCAACTTCAGGGGTACTAGACATACCACTCAAACGGTTGGCACCCATAAAATATGACTTCCTTTCTATCATAGAATACACAATCAACTTCCCATCTTTCCATATTGATTGAAAGTTAAAATCCCTGCCTGGTAAAAATTCTGACACCTGAAAGTCAGCATACTCATAGCCACGGAGTTCTACCCACAAACTAATCCACTTACGGGCCTGACTTGCATTATACACCCAAGTTGCTCCTCTGCTACCAGAACCACGGATTGGGCGAACCCAATACTTTTCGGTCTCTCCAATCTGCCGCATATTTTCTTCAATTTCTGACTCAGAGGTGACTTGGACAAAACTGGGAACAGGTACATCATTTTTCTTTAATGCACGATAAAACTCATTTTTGTTTTGACACGTTACAACATCGCAATGATCAGGCAAAAACTTCAATACTGGCAGTTGATCTCTTATACTCGAAATTGCAGCTACTTCACGATCATTATTAGGAACAATTAAATCAATTTTTTCGTTCTCAATAACCTTCAATAATTCTTCTCTATAATTGGCCTGAGAACTCTCTGGCATAAGATATGTTTTATCGGCACTCGATCTAGCAACAGAATGGGCAAAGCAATTGCAACCAATAATCTTGCCAACCAAAGAAGACGTACGGAAGGATCTTACCAGGTTATTTCCCCCACCTCCTCCTGCACCCAAAATCATAACTGTCTTCCTCATTGTCTCTCCTCTTGTATTATTCCTTAAATTCTACTCATCTGATCATACCTAACCAAATCATCCAAACGTGTTCCTTTGTTATTGGTCCACAGCATTCGGCCTTCAACAATTGTAGGAGGATTTTCAAGAATCATCTCTGAATTTTTCCCAAAACCATTCCCTTCATAGGCCCCCTGAAAAAGGTTACATTCCTGAAAAAACGCAGCTTCCTGAACATTGCCCAAATCGCTCGCAACTCCATTACCTAAAACTACCCCCATATCGAGATTCTTTGCGTACTTTGCCATAACTCCAAGATCAAGTAATCCACTATGTTTACAGAGTTTTAATTTCACCAACCGTGCTCCTGCTTGAGCACTTTTAGGAATATCATCGTCACTAACTATTGATTCATCCAGCATAAGGGGGATGTGTCTATTATCATGTGTCAACTCTGCAAATTCTTGCCACGACTCTACAGATAAGGGCTGCTCCAATAATTCAATAAGTGCATTTCTGGGGTGATCGAGTACTTTCAAAAACTTCTCGGCTTGAATGAAATTATACCCCTGGTTAGCATCAATTCGTAACTTGATACCTTCTGGCAATTCATCAAGTAACAACGAGACTGTCTTGCTGTCCACATCCAGATCTCTACCAATCTTAAGTTTTATTGTTCGATACCCGGATTCAATCAGTTTAATGGTTTTTTTCAATACGTCCCCGTACTGAGATGAGGCCGAAACTGGAGCAAGAAGTGGAATATCTATTTTACAAGGAATCACAAAGTCATCGATAGCCATTTCAATGGCAGTCAAAAAAGCAGATAAAGCAATTACATTGTCTTTGTCATTCCTTTTTATAAACCTCCTGGCTTCTTCTATTGTCAGCCCTGCACATTCTTTAGCAATTGGCTTTAACGTTGCGAGTACAGTTGCCAAGGTATCCTTAGTATACCCGGGAAGTGGAACGGCCTCAGCAACTCCATAACTCCCATCAGTAAGACAAATTCTAACCAAGACCAGGTCGAGTTTTTCTACGGTAGTAAAAGAAAGGACATAAGGTGACAATAACGGGACTTGGTGATAATACAACTCACACTCTTTAATTGTAACCATCAAGCCCCTCCGCCCTATCAGGCGCTTTTGAAGAAAGCCTACTCTGAGCATCAGCAATACGTCTTTGTTCTCGATCTTTCTGCAAAATCATACGTCTTTTAGCAACATCCGATTCCTGTGCGGCGGCAGCGGACAACACATAGCCAACTGGATTATAAACTACAGTATTGTCTGTCGCAGCGAATAAACGACCAATGGCAAGTCGTTTAGCCTGTTCCAGACACAGCTGCCATGTTTCCAGGATTTGTTCTTCGTTCAACAAGGCATTTTCATGGAGAAAACCAATAATGGGCTTTAATATAACCGTATGGTGTCGTATCAAAGAAGTTAACATGCGCATTTGCATATTCTGAGAAGACCCAAGCTCCTCAAACACCAACGGCAAAATAGCAACGTCAGTGAATAGATAATCACCACGCCTCAAATAGCGTGTTCGTTCAATAAAACGCTGGTAAACACTTTCCACCTCAGTGATGTCATTAAGAGACAAAGTTACGGGTACAATTAGATCCTGATCTAAAAAGTCTTCGTGTATTTTCGAAAAGGGATCATCCTGGTTCTTTATAATGCAACGGTATTCGTTATCTGCCCCGAGATGTGTTGGACAAATATCACATGCTTTACATCGTTTTACTTCACTCCCGGCTAGATTTAAGATTTTGGCCTCAATGGTGGCCCCGGACAACTTGACCAACTCCCTTACTTTATTAAGTGCGTATCCATTGGCATCCTGAAGTATCCAGAAAGAAACGCGAAGTTTTCCATTCAAATCTCTGCCATCATGATTGTTAAGTTCATAGGAGACACGACCTAAACGACGACCAGTTCCCAAAGCAGTGTTTAAACCATATTCATCCCTTGCAGCAGTTCCAACATCACCTGCCATCAGAGTTCCACCATATTGTGAAGTTGTTTCAGAGTCGTTTCCAAGCGCCATCATCCCTAACGCTCGAAGTTCATTCAGTTGGTATATCAAAGTGGTTTCCTGTCCACCATTTCGTTTAGCCCCCACAACAACCCCGGCAACAGGTTTACCAGAAATGGCCTCTCGTAACTCCTAATCTCGAGTCAACAAATTTATAAAATCATTTGCTAAAGAGCTACGATCTCCAAAATATACAGGCGTACACATAAGCAAACCATCTGCCGCTAATATTTTATTTCTAATCTCTATCAAATTCTCCGAGCTTGTACTTGAGTCAAAAAAATTCGCTAAAGGAATATAATCAATCTCACAACCAACTTGATAAGCAGTCCATAACGCTACAACCATCCCCACCTCAGAGTTGCATAAGCCTTTTCTACCGGTTAGCTTTCGGAGATTTCGATATAATTCATCAAATGCTAAACCCTCATTTCGACCAGCCTCTAGAAACTGTTCATAATGAACCTGAGCTTCATCTTGAACAAATTGGTACAGCTCTGCTTGATCTTTAATATCACGGATACGCTCTAATAACTCACTTGTACCCTTACCCCAGCGCGCATTACGCAAGCTAGCGCTAACAGCCAAAACTACTGGTTTCATTAAAAGTTCCTTATAGTTGTAGACATACAGATAATTCATTAATATAATAATTAAAGCCCTGCAAAACAATTGCTGATTTATTCATATCACAGCACCAGCGCAGCGCCACATACGATCCAGAAAAGGTATTTCTCTCAAAAATATTCATCCAAAACGCTCTTCACTAAGAGTGATTGGACGTCAAGCAGAGGGATTAATATACAATAAGATAAACAATTAAGACATTTTTCCAGTTATCAGAGCAGACAGAAAATCCCCTACCCCAAAGCGTTCCGTATTAATATTTTGTCTAAGAGCTTCAATATTGTTTGAATGATGTTTAACAGTTTCGAATTCATTAATATCCATACAATTCAGGAAAACAAGTATGGGGTGAAAATCAAAAACTTTAATTCCTTGATTGGCCAAATACAAATCAGTATCCCAACTTTCTTTATTCAAACAGTGTAAATCATCTTCCCAAAAGTGTGGGACTCTTATCATTTCCCCATTTGCATGCCTGTAAGGGCTAAGTTCAATCCCTGAACTGCTTGGGACATAGTTATTACACTCATACAAGAACCCTTTTTCAGTCATTAGGGTTGATATCTTAGAACTCTGGGTAAGAGAGTGACTTCTAAAAGAAATGGCCTCCGGCACTATTTCACTATAGTATTCGACAACTTCCAGTACGTTACCTCCTTGCCTGGAATCACCATCCAGTAAAAAATTAAAATTTGGATGTATGCCAAGTTCAAGGTTCTCATTCGCCCGCATTCGCGGTAATAATTCCGTCTCATGTGTTACAAAAAGAGTGGCCCTCAGGGAATACTTTTCCAGTATATCAAGGACAGACGATAAGACTTCATCACTGCACCACTCCACATCAAATGTCAGAAATATTTTACCCTTCCAGGTTGCAGGTTCATCGACATTAATATTTTTAATGTTCTCAAAAATCAATATCCCATATCCTTATATTTCTTCAACTAGCAACCTTACTATCTCCTGCGCTGCCTTGCCTTTCCCATAAGGCTGCATACCATTGTCTGCTTTAGATTGTTTTTGAGCTTGCCTTAAAAGTAAATCATTAATAATAACAACAATCTGCTCCTTGTCCGTGGAACAGAGCTGATTTACACCTGCGGAAACTGTCTCCACCCACTCCGTCTGATCCCTAATCGTGACACAGGAGACGCCATGAAAAAAGGCCTCCTTCTGCATCCCACCAGAGTCTGTTACGATAATTTTTGCGGCACTCTCAAGGGAGATCATTTCCAAATACGATACCGGTTCCAGGGCATACAGGTCCTGCAAATAATGATCATACCCATAATCATTGAGTAATTTACGAGTGCGGGGGTGGAGAGGGATAACAACCTTTAACTGACTGGACAGTGATTGTAAAGCAGAGAATATTGCGCCTAATTTCCCTGGTTCATCGGTGTTCTCTGCACGATGAATAGTACACAGAAGATATCCATTCTCCTCAAGCCCCCACCTAGTAAGAGGAAACTGTTCCCTGGCCTTGTCACGATAATATAGAGTAACATCAAACATGACATCACCAACATTATACACCCCAGCACTGATACCTTCAGCAGCAAGATTCTCCACAGCAGTCTGCGTGGGGCAAAGTAACAGTTGTGACACACGATCGGTGAGAATCCGATTGATCTCCTCTGGCATCATCATATTAAACGATCGCAAACCCGCTTCCACATGAATGACTGGAATATGTAATTTTGCAGCGGCCAGTGCCCCAGCAAGCGTTGAATTTGTATCTCCGTAGACAAGGAGAGCATCGGGCGTTTCATCAATCAGAACAGCTTCAATGTCAGCAAGCATCCTTCCCGTCATCGCTCCATGGGTTTTCTCTACTATTCCAAGATTATACTTCGGCTTTGGAATTTCAAGCTGTTCAAAAAAAACAGCAGACATCTGCTCATCATAATGCTGGCCTGTATGCAGTATTTTCTCTTCTATTTGAAGATCATTCATGTCATTATACTCAGCAATCGCCCTGCTTACTGCTGCTGCCTTAATAAACTGAGGTCGGGCTCCAACCACCGTAATTACCTTCAACTATTCCCCTCCATCTGACAGATCTGCCGCCAATACTTTGCCATGACTCTTTAAAATTTCTTTCACAATGGAATCCCAAGAATATCTCTTCGAATAATTTACTATGTATGATCGATCCCATTTAGTCGTCAAAGCGGTACCGATAACTTCCGCCATATTCTTACCATTTCCTGGCTGAAAAAGGTACCCGAGTTTCTCATCAGTCACTATTTCAGCAACCCCTCCAACATCGGCTCCGATAAAGGGACAGCCACAGGCAAGGGATTCAAAAAGTACCGTGGGGTTTCCTTCGTTGAGGCTGGGTAACACAAACAGGTCTGCCGCATTGATCCAGGCCCCTATTTTATCATGTGCCAAAGAACCAATGAGAAAAACGTTCTTACCAAGACCACTTTTCACAATCTGCTTTTCAAGCTGAGTTCTCAATCCTCCGCTTCCGATTATATAACAACGCAGATCATCCTGATGTTTTACAAGTTCGGCCATGGCCTCTATGAGGTATCGATGCCCCTTGATTGCAATCAAGTTCCCTACGGAAACAATAATTGGTTCTGACGCTGATAACTGTAACGTCTGTCTAGAGCCTGCCTTATCCAAGGGATAAAAGATACCTTCCTGGTAGCCATTAGGAATCAGATCAACTGGGGTGTTAACGCCAATTTCCCGTATGCAGGAGAGGTTCTTTTTGCTGACAGTTATAATCCGACCAGCCGCCTTTAAAATTCCAAATATTTTATCCCGCCAGAACGAATCACGAAAAGGCAGATCATACACATCAAACCCATGTCCTGTTATTAGTAAAGGAACACCATGCTCACGTTTTAATTGCTCCCCGACATAGCCGGATGAATAGGTGAAATGACAATGGATCAAGTCACATTTTATTTTATTCTGCCGAATCACCTTTCGCACCATCTTCAGATGAAGATCCCCTACCTTTTTATACCACTTTTTAAAGGGGAGGTAGTTTAAGGGGGTGGTAAAAACTGTTACATTATGAGGTAAGCCGAAGAGGTTGATCTTTACTTTTTTCCGGAAGGGTTTGAGACTATGGAGAGGGAGATAGTTGGATATCTCGGCAATGGGACGGGTTACCGCCAACACATAGATGTGTTTATAGAACGGAGCAAGGCATTCGACCTGATCTTTTACAAAAGTTGCGTAGTTCTGGGATACTATCAGTAATGTTTTATTCTTCAGATTGCCCACAATGAAAAAAATCAGCTCACAAATTCAAATTAGGCCACCTTGCAAAATTATTTTTTTTGCTCGACCTCCGCATTATGCTCAAAAAGAATAATGCTTGAAATGCCATCTCTATTCCTGGCCTTATTTTTTCGTATACCTTAATTTCGAATAAAATTTATAATTTTTCAAAATACACATTCGTCGGTAACGTAATGTCGGTTGGCAGTTGTGGGGTCAACTATAAGATGGCACTGAGTTGGCCTACTTACCCATTTCACTCTCAATAAACTCAACAAGCCAATCCGTCATATCAATCTTATCATCTAAAAAGCGCTGTAATTTCTCATGCCACAGCTCTTTCAGGTTCTCTTCTGCCAGTAACTCATCTATTTTCTCAAGGAGTTTGTCGCCATTTTCGGGCTTAAAACCAAAGGTCAGACCATATTTATCATCAAGTTCTTTTAAAAGGCTTAATTCTCCCACAAAGGTATTGCAACGCAGCGCCGGAACTCCAAGAACCGCTGCCTCGATGGCCATGGTCTGGCTGTCACCAATGCAGAGCGTGCTGAATGCCAGGAGATCATGTATTTTGTGAGGTAGCATCTGCAGGCGATAGGGCTCGAACTCCTCGGCAAGTTCTGCTTCAGAAGTTATAAACACCTTGCCGTGCTGCAGCAACTTGCTCAACAACGCCTTTTTGGCGTCAAAAGACAGGCCTTTAACTCCGAAATCATGACTGGCATTTAAGGAGACAAAGCGCATGATAAAATATTTTTCACCCTCTTGTAAACCAAGCTCATCAAGAATGGCAGGATCCGCCTTGAAATTATTTGGGTGGAGGTAGGCCAACTCATGATAGCTTGGATATGTCACATGCTTTTTGCCATGATTTTCGTGGGCAAGAAAATCAGGGGTAATAATTTTTGAGGCAAAAGGGTATGACAGATAGGTCATAAGCTTTGCCTGACTGGCATCATCTTCCTCAAACACCCAGCTCTTTGCCTTACAAAAAAGGCCGGCGTGAGCAATACTTACCGATGTACCAACCATCAGATCAACATTGTTTTTGACTGCTTCGCGCCACACTTTATAGTCATGTACCAGAAGTTCGCAGAACATATTCCACAAACCTTTCCTGGCCTTTGTTAATATTTTGTAGGGAATTTTGTATTCTTGCAGTAATTTGACCGTAATATCTTTGTCCCGGGTTACCCAGATAACTGTATGCCCCTGCTCTTCAAGAATTTGCATCGCATTACGGAAAAGATGTAAATGGGCAGGATGATAAAGATCGACAAGAATATTCATAAATATACAAAATTGGTTTAAATTTATTTTCCCAAGGTGGTAACTTCACCTGACAACAGGTAGGCTTATCTCCAGTTACCGTAGATGCAGGCAAAAAATCAGCATAACGGATACTTTTACGGCAACAAAGAGGTAACGACTTATTTTTAATAGCATTTCACACAAAACAATTATAGTCTAACTGGAACTAAATAAACAAGAAAAACCATGCGTCAATTAATAGAGGTTACATATGGCACTTCTCTCTCGTTTCATTGCAAATCAACGCTACTCTAAAATCGAGCCTTATATCCGGGGAAACCTCCTGGATCTTGGATGTAATAACGCACAAATTTTACAGAAACATAGGTATAGGATAACACATTACGTGGGAATTGAAAGATCCCCTGGACATGTTGCTGCACTCAGCAATAAATATCCAGAAGCACATTTTATTCAACGTGACCTGGACTGCGACCGACTGGAACTGGACAAGAAATTCGATTGCATCCTAATGATCGCCCTGATCGAACACCTCTTTAATCAAAAATTCATCATGGAGGAAGTTTCACAAAGTCTTACCCCTGGTGGTATCGTTGTCATCACAACGCCTACTCCCCTGGGAAATGACATTGTTCATCGTCTGGGCAGCTATCTGGGGCTGTTTGCCAAATCAGCAATCGATGATCATATCATCATATACAACCGTCATCGTTTCAAAATACTCGCACGGGAGGTGAACCTCCGGGTTAAAAAACATATTTACTTCCAGATGTATTGCAATCAACTCACAATACTGGAAAAACCATAACAGCCACAACCTCGAATTTTTTCTTCCCCATCACTCAACATATTCCCTTACTGTAGAGAACTCTTTATCTGCTCCATCAACCTTCTATTCACACTGATAAGATCAGTGACAAAAGCGATCAAAATCGTATGAAAACCAGTACCAACAAGGATTCCTGCTACAATCAGTGATTGAATATGTCCCGAGCCATCACCGGTTAAAAAAAAACACATAAACCTGAGAAACAATGCCCAACCCATAGCAAAAAAGAGGAGTCCGATTGAGGCAAAAAAACGAAAAGGCCGATACACAATAAAGATCCGCACAATGGTGACTATTGAATGGAAGATATAAGAAGGAACACTGCTCAGTAACCTGGAGGGACGCATTTCCTTATTCGTTTCTATGGGTACCCAGGTAATGGCGATACCTTTTTTTCCAGCTTGGATTATTGTCTCCAAGGTATAAGTATACCCGGAAAAAATATTCAGTTTCAATGCGGCACTCCTGGAAATGGCCCTGAATCCACTCGGGGCATCGGGGATATCGGTGCCCGATGCCATCCGCACAGTCCAGCTTCCCAGTCGCTGAAGAATCTTTTTTATACTTGAGAAATTTTCAATTTTATCAATAGGCCGGGCGCCAATTACAAATTCGGCTTTATTGTCAAGAATGGGCTGGAGAAGATCCGGGATGCAGCTGCTCTTATACTGATTATCAGCATCTGTATTCACTATGATATCAGCACCATGCTCCAGGGCCACCTTGATCCCGGTTGTAAAAGCAGTTGCCAGTCCTTTATTTTGAGGATGAACCACAACATGATCCACACCGTGCTTTTTGGCGACCTCAGCGGTAGCATCTTCACTGCCATCATCAATAACAAGCCATTCGATGACATCAATCCCGGGAAGTTCCCTGGGAAGTTCACTCAGAACCACAGGAAGGGTCTTTTCCTCGTTGTAGCAGGGAATCTGAATAATAAGCTTTATCCGATGGTTCTCTTCCATTTCTTTTGTACTTGTCATGGCTCCAGAAACTTATTCGGGTTCAGGAAATTTCATACGGACACCAAGCGAACGAACTTCGCGTGAGCCTGGATCTTTCCATGGATGATAGCCGGGTTTTATCTGCCAGCTGATAAAATCATTATCATTAACAGTAATATCGATTTTTTCACACTCACTATTTGCCTGAAGTTCTATTACGATTTTTTTGACAGAAGACTTCAGGGTTATTCTTTCAGCGACAGGAGCAGGATTACAGATGTCCAGTGATAAGAGCTTTGATTTCCAGTTTCCTACACGAACCTCACCACGCAGCTTAACCCAGCCATCACTCCAGTTTCCATTTGCCACAAGCCAGGGTACCCGCTCCTCTTCCTTCTCTGCAGGAATCAATGCCTGGTAGGTGTTTAGTAAAGAAGGTATCAAATTAAAATGATCTTCAACACTGACCGATGACAGCTTTTTTGTTATCAGCGCATCATATTGATTTTCAACAAGATAATCATACGTTGCATAAATAGCTCCTGAAACAGGAATAATAAACGAGTTTATATTCCGGCCTGTTCTGTAAAACATGGACTTCCAGGAGCCCTTGGCCAAAACCAATCCCAGGCGGTGAATATTTTCAGGAAGATTATCAGTGAGATGCCTGGCATTACGCCAGTAAAAAACATAACTGTAGACCTTTTCCGGGAATCGAAAGGCAAACCACCCGTGAGCCCTGCTGTTAGCCGCCACATTTACTGCCATGGCCCCCTGATAAACCAACACTAAAACGATAACAGCAATTGCCGTCTTTTTGATGAAACGATTTGAAAAAGTTGCCAGCTGGTACAGGCAATACATCGCTGTCACTGCAATAAATGGCGTTACCAGAACGGCATAACGATAGCGGTGGACAGTCCACCCCACAACCCAGCAGAAAAACAAACCATAAAGTACCACAGAAACAAATAAAACAGTAACAGCAATGGATTGAGAATCCCGGACAAACAGAGATCTTGCAACAGCCCCAAAACCTCCCAGGAGTAACAATGCAAAAGGAACGACACCAAAAGAGGCATAATCCTCACTGATCCTGTCACTGGCCCTCAGCCAGGACGCCGCAGCCTTAAACATTGACACAAAGGAGGATTTGAGAGTTTTGTTGGTCTGGTAAATATTTTTTTCAATGGACACAAAACCCGCGTTGGTGAATATTTTGATTACAGCCAAGTTAGAATTTGGCCCAAACACCTGCCAGAGGTATGCCTTGGCTCGCAGTGTGACAAAATCAATCTTACTCATTTTGGCCCGAACTCCAGCCTTTTTCACCACCGGATCACGCTGGTCACTGATTGAAGCCACCACCTTGGTTGGACCCAAAAAGTTTTTATAATGAAAGTAGTTCTGTCCGTAGACAAATCCTCCTGACAAAAC
>JAJRQL010000163.1 GCA_024280265.1 Deltaproteobacteria bacterium | reverse complement strand
GCATTTTCCAACCACCACTGAACGATTCCACAGGCCGGTGAAAAGCATCCGGGCCAATGCCAAGTCCAGTGAGTACGGATTTTGCTCTGGTTTCAAGGTCATATCCGCCCCTGTGTTCGAACTCCTCCTGGGCATCTCCGTAGCGTTCCAGCAATTCTGCCAGCTCGTTATCAGACATGGGTTTGGCCATGGCTGTTTCCATCTCCTTGATCTGCTCGGCAAGGGTCATTACCTCTGCCACTGCTGCCATGGTTTCTTCGAGTGCACTGCTACCTGACATCTCACCAACTTCCTGGGAAAAATAACCGATAGCAGTCTTTTTTGAACAGGATATTTCGCCCTTGTCCACTTCCTCTTCGCCTGTGATCAGCCGGAAGATGGTACTCTTTCCGACACCGTTGGGGCCGACAAGACCGGTGCGGACACCTGGCAGGATCTGAAGGCTGGCGTTGTCAAAGAGGATCTGGCTGCCGTGTTGTTTGCTGATATTTGTCAGATGGATCATGGGGGACTCTTGCTGTAAGGGTGTTGGATCTGTTTCTCACTGAAAATCTGTGATTTTTAGCACGACCGCTGCACTGTGGCAAGCTTATTTCCTGTCCAATTGCAGGATTCAGGTGGAATTTTTTGGCTGGCAACTGAGTTTTCAGGTGGTATTGTGACAGTTTATCTGATGTGACCATGACACTAACAAGGAAGGATAACTATGGGAAATCCATTTCAGGATCAGCTGTTAAAGGCAGGGCTGGTCAGTAAAAAACAGGCCAGCAAAGTAAAACGTGAAAAGCATCTTAACCGCAAGCAGAAGAAGAAAGATGACTCCTCTGTAATCAGTGCCAAGGTCTTGAAAGAGCAGGAAGCCCAGGCCAGGCGCAATCGTGAGCTGAACAAAAAACGCAGTGCAGAAAAACAGCTTCATGAAAACAGGGCCCAGATTAAACAGATTATCGAGAAAAGTCGCCTGGAAAGAGATGATCGCGGTGAGGCCTACCATTTTGTGGAAGAGAACCGGATCAACCGGATCTTTGTCGATGGTGAGATGGCGGAGCAGTTAAGCTGCGGCAAACTGGCCATTGTTAAAGCCGGTGATGGATATGAAGTTGTTCCGGAAAAGGCGGCGCGACAGATTGCAAGCCGTGACAGGGAGACAGTAGTCGTCTTCCATGTGAAATAAGACCATGCTGGATGTCATTGAAATTGTCCTTCCGGTCTTTATTGTCATAGGTCTCGGCTATGCCATTCGTAGGGTAGGGCTTGTGAATGGGAGTTTTTTTTCCCAGGTAAACCAGTTGGTCTATTACGTCTGTCTGCCCCTGCTGCTTATCTATAAAATTGCCACCGCGGATTTTGCAAGTAGTTTTAATTTTAACCTGGTGCTGGCAAGCAGTCTGGCTGTTGCCTGCTGTTTTCTGATTGCCTCTCTGTATGGGAAATGGCGGGGCTTTGCTCCAGCGGTCCAGGGATCTTTCTGCCAGGGAACTTTCAGGGGGAATCTTGCCTATATCGGTCTTGCCATTGTCTTTAATGCCTACGGGGATGAAGGACTGACCCGGGCAGGTATTCTTCTCGGATTTCTTGTGCCGGTACTGAACTTTTTTGCTATCCTGGCTCTGCTTTCTCCCCGGAGGGGGACGCGAACTGATCCTGTGATGATCACAAAACAGATTATCAGCAATCCGCTGATTCTGGCCTCCCTGCTGGGAATTCTCTGGAGTTATTTTCGTATTCCCATGCCGGTTATGTTGGATCGTTCCCTGAACATTGCCACTGGAATGACATTGCCACTGGCACTTCTCTCCATCGGCGGGAGTTTCTCACTGGAAAAAATCAGAGGTGATATCTGGAAGGCATCTCTTGCTACAGCCATGAAGTTGCTGGTGATGCCTGTGCTTGCGGCAGGACTTATGCTGCTCTTGGATGTCAGTGGTCTGGATTTTGCCATCGGCATGCTTCTGGCTGGTGCTCCAACGGCCGTTGCCACATATATCATGGCCTGTCAGATGGATGCGGACGGTGAGCTGGCTGCAACCATTGTGATGCTGGCAACGGCCTGTTCCGCTGTGACCTATACCATCATGCTATTCTACCTTCACAGCTATGTGATCTAAAATTATTTTTGCGGCGTATTTTTCTTTTCTTCGCTGTTCTGCCGTTTTGCCGAAGGGGGAGTCAGATCCATGGGCAGGCCCTGAGTGGAGAGGATCAGTATTCGCAACTCATTTTCCAGGCGAACAGGATGGGGCAGAATGTGCTGTTGCAGGAGACGCTGGATCTGGTGCGGACTCAGCTTTTTCCCCCTGAATTCCGGCTCCAGGACAAAGGGGCAGCCCGATTTCCAGTCCGAGCAGCCATAAGCCTTTTTTCCTTTGATAACCTCTTTTCCACAGAGGGGGCAGCTGCCCCAGCGTGAATTGTCGAGCTGGCTGTTGTTGTTTTTTGATATCATCGAACGGATGTAATCCGTTATTTCAGCCATGAAAGTATCGGCCTTCAAATCTCCGTGTTCAATCTGTTTGAGTTTTTTCTCCCACTCGCCGGTTAATTCTGGTGATTTAAGTAGTGGATCTTTTATGAGCGCAACGAGACAGCGCCCCATGTCGGTGCAGCGCAGCTGTTTTTTCTCACGCCTTATATAGTTGCGGCGCAGCAGGGTCTCGATGATGGCAGCTCGTGTGGCAGGAGTACCAATACCTCGCTCCTTCAGGGCTTCCCGCAGTTTGTCGTCCTCCACAAACTTCCCGGCGGCTTCCATGGCTCCCAGCAGGGAGTTTTCTGTGAAATGTTTTGGCGGGCTGGTTTTACCTTCTCTTAAAAAGGGGGCGTGGAGAGCTGTTTCTCCCTTTGCAAAAGCCGGCAGAATCTGCTGATCACCGGCGGCTTTCTTTTTGGTGGGGAAAAGAGCGTTCCAGCCGGGTTCCATGACCTGGGTTCCTTTTGCCTGAAAGGGGACTTCGTTGGCGATGCCATCTACACTGGTGATATTTTTTATACAGGCAGGGTAAAAAGCAGCGATGAACTGGGTGACAATTGCCTCATAAACCAGTTGCTCATTGGTGCCGAACTTTCGCGGCGGCATTCCTGTGGGAATGATTGCATGGTGATCAGTCACCTTTTTGTCATTGATAATCCGTTTGCTGAATGGCAGGGCCTTGAGATCGAGTGCTGCGATATGTTCCGGTCGCTGTTTTTTGAGCTGTTCCATGATCTGAGGAACACGTGGTTTCATATCTTCGCTGAGGTAACGTGAATCTGTTCGTGGATAGGTGACAAGCTTGGCCTCATACAGGTTCGGGGTGGCCGCGAGGGTATCGGAGGCGGATATTCCATGGATCTTGTTGAGTTCCCTCTGCAGGGAGGTGAGGTCAAAAAGCTGCGGGGGCTGTTCCTTTTTCTTCCTGGCACTTATTCCAGTGATCTCAAAATCATGATCTGTAACCTGGCGCAGCAGGATTTCAGCCTTTTAAGGATCCTCAAAACGCTTTCCCCGGTGTTTGAACAGTACTTCCCGGTAATGGGTATTGAGTTCCCAGAATGGTTGTGACTGAAATTGAAGAATGGTGTCATCCCGTACCACAATCATGGCAAGAACGGGAGTCTGTACTCTGCCGATGCTCCAGAGCACCCTGTCTCCTCCTCCGCCAATCCTTCCATGCCGTACAGTATAGTATCTGGTGGCATTAAGCCCGACTATCCAGTCAGACTCACTGCGGCATCGGGCTGCGGCGTAAAGGGGGTCGTAATCGTGGCCGTCTTTAAGATCTTTGAATGCGGCGAGGATGGCCTCGGGGGTCAGTGAGTTGAGCCAGAGACGGCGAATGGTTTTTTCATCACAGCCTGACAGTGCCAGGATGTAGCGAAAAATAAGTTCACCCTCTCGTCCGGCATCAGTGGCGCAGATGATCTCTTCTGCCTGGTCAAACAGTTTTTTGATGACCTGGAACTGCTCGGCAACGCCACGGTTAGTGATGAGTTTCAGTTTGAACTCTTCCGGGATAAATGGGAGATTGTCCAGGGTCCAGCGCTTGAGTTCTGGATCGTATTCGTGCGGCTCCTGAAGGGTTACAAGGTGTCCAAATGCCCAAGTTACAGCACAGCCCCGTCCTTCGATAAAGCCTTTTCTGGATTGTTTGATATCCAGTACAGCGGCAATATCCCGGGCCACCGAAGGCTTTTCTGCTATTATGACTTTCATATACGTAACGTATCGTGATTTTGAAGTGTTGTTGAAGTATGTCTTATAATAGCAGTTACAGCTGCACCGTCTGCTGCTCCACTCGTTTTTGTTAAATTACCTTTTCTCATACCGTAATCAAAGAGAAAACAGTGGGATTTATCATGGTGTAGGTAATTAATAGGTCGTTTTTATTTGGATTGCTGGCTTGTTTATTTTTCACACCAGTAGATCGCAACATGAACTGGCTTGCCAGGGGAGGCTGGAAAATCCAGGGGAGGCTTGTGGCGGGCGACCTTTCCAAAGAATTTCCTGAGGCTGTTGAAATAAAAACTTTCGTTACCCGCCTGATGGTTGTTTGCAAAGAGTGCAACACCGCAATCCGCCAGGATCTCGCTTACGCCGCTGGCAAGTGTCCGCCACTCTTTTTCCACATGAAAGCTCTTTCCCCTGCCACCTGCTGCGAAGACCGGTGGATCACAGATAACAATGTCAAATGGGCGAAATTTCTGAGGAGTTTTCTTTTTTTTGCGTAGCTGTCGTGCCAGCCATTTTCTGGTATCTTCTTTGATAAATTTGGCGTTATTTTCTCCATCCAGCTGATTGATGGCCACATTTTCACGCCCCTGTCTGAGGCAGCCAGCAGCCAGATCTACAGAAAAAACCACATCTGCTCCGGCTGCCAGGGCGTGAACTGAGAAGGAGCAGGTAAATGCAAAAAGGTTTGCCACCCGTTTTCCTGCTGCAATTTTGGCAATACGTCTTCGAGAGTCTCGCTGATCAAGGAAGAGTCCGGTATGCTGCCTGTCGTTCAAATGTATCTGGAAGCGCAGTTGATGCTCGTGGACCAGAAAAGATTCCGGTACCTTTACCCCCCAGAAGGCAATATCTGCAAAGAGTTTGTTCCTATGCGGATCGCGGAGATTGGTTTTCACTATGCCTCCATCACAGTTACAGGTTCTGCAGAGTAGGTTTAACAGGTTTCTTTGTCTGTTAAGCAACTGTTCTGCTGGGATATTTTCATTGAATCCACTGACGCAGAGAAACTTTCCGTACTTGTCGACTGTAATATCCGACGAGTACTCATGGCGGTGCAGCAGTCTGCAGCAATCAGTGATTTCAGATAAAAAGGGATACCTGTTCCCGGCAAGGGCAAGGCAGTTGACTTCGTCTGAAACGCCCTCGAGACAGAGTGTGAACCAGTCTGGTAAAGGAGCCTCAAGGTTACGCTCAATCCCGGGCCACTGAAGTTCTGCGCAGTGGAGACAGAGCCTGACAAAATTTTTTCCACCGTATTGATTGTCACCAAGAATGGGAATTCCGGCTGCTGCAGCGTGTCGCCTGATCTGGTGGGTGCGGCCGCGGTGGATGACAGCTTTGTACAGGCAGAAGGCGGTACCAGTCCGCACTCTGCTGAATACTGTTTTACATGGTTTATCGTCAATATTCCGGGTTTCAGTCCAGGTTGAACGGCTGGATTTTTTAGCTAGAAAATAGTAACTTTTTACTGATTTGTTTTCTTCGTGGATTGCCTGTGCCTCTGCTGCCGCCTCTTTCTCCATCGCAAAAAGGATCAGCCCACTTGTTCCCTTGTCCAATCGGGAGCAGATGTGGGGCCTGAACTTATGATGCAGCATCAGCCATTCAGCAAGCCCAAGGTCACCTTCGTGAGCGCTGTGGGTGGAAATACTGGAGGGCTTGTTTATCACCAGCCATTTTGAATCCTGATAGAGGATAGTCATGTTCTCTCAGATGTGGGATGAGGGTTGTTGGGGAGGGTGTTTGAGAAAGCGGTACTTGCTTCCTGTCGGGAATCATAGCTCGTAACCTGATACCCGTCACGCATCAAGGCCTGAGCGTAATTGTTCCGCAATGTTTCGTCATCTTCAACAAGGGCTATTGTGTAGGGCATTTTCATTCCCGGTTTTTCAGTCATTATTTCGTGTCCATCCAGAAGTGAGATTTTTTCTTCTAAACTGAGGCGCGGAAGAAATTTTACCGCAGGCATGTGTCTGATATTCCGATGATAAAAATTTCGAAGCAACAAATAGTTGGGAGAAAAAGGCCATTTCTGAACAATTATATAATAGTTGGTTTTATCCTGTCATAGCACATAAGCGGTCAGATGGCCATCAACGCTCATCTATTGTCATAATGTGTCATTTTTCAGCTGCAAGCGGTCACAGTTTATTTCGTCCTTTGTCATTGTCGTCAGTGTTACTTATGAGCATGAGGCGAGATACTTTTTTACCAGGGCTGAACAGGAGAGAAAATGATTGAAAAAAAAGAGGAATGGTGGATCTGCAGCACCTGATCCGGGGAATGTGCTGTTCGTTGTATATGTGGGATTTGTGATGTGTGTCATTCTTCTCGGTTTGGCTGTTGATGGCTATGGTGGAGAGTTACCAGATGGCCAGTTTCACTTTGATTCCACTGAGATCAAGTAGGGAGAGTTGCTCTATGGCGGAGATGATGGGAAACTGATCCGAGCACTGCAGCTGTTGCAGGATGTAGAGATCTATATTAGTGCCATGACTGCCAAAACCATGGTGCGTCAGAGTTTTATGAACAATACCAAGACTTTGCAGGAAGATATCTCCCGTTTGTTCACCGTGGGAATCGGTTCTCTGCTCCCACCTCCTGTTTTATGTCACGGGCAGCAGTTATGGGACGGGGAAGTTATACGTAGAGCATCCTCAAAAAGTCATCTGTCCAGCACAAGGATCATTTCCTCTGCCCATTACCAGCGATACAAAAACGGATAATGTTGTAGCCAGCCCAGTCGATAAAATGGGTCAATTGAACCTTTTTATACACACCTGTTGGCTGAGCCCAGCAAAACCTGAGCAGAACCATCAGGTTCATCACCAGGAAAATGCTGTTAATTCATGCTTCTGATGTTTTCTGGGTTCGGACGCGGATATAGTTGATCCGGTATCCGTTTTTACCTTAGCCAAACTTGCCCTCTATCGGAATTCGATCAAGAGCATCCTGTCTTCGCTGTCGTTTTGCCTGCCTGAGTTCCTCTGCGTTCTCCGCTGTTTGCTTTCCGGGGCGGCCAAGAGGCTTGCCGCCAAATCGGATATTGCGTTCCTTCATGTATTTCCGGTTCATTCGGGTGCCATAGATCCCATCGGCAAGAACTACTTCCGGATAACAACCGTATCGTCTTTTGTACGATTCAATCTGGGCAATCAGATCCGTACTCTCGTTAAAGGCATCCCAGCCGAAATGGTCAACCAGGGCAATACCATCAACCATGCTGACGCTCAGCTTTGAACCGAACCCAACCTTGTGACTTGCCTTGCCGCGGACAATAGGCCGAACATGCGGCTGGGAAATACTGATAATGCGACCATCGTCCTGTACTGCTGGTCATAAAGATGCTGGATGATCCAATATCAGCGGAAAGGCTCGGCCGCCGATCATATCGAGCAGCATCTCGATATGTCGAAAGTTCCTGCGCAAATACTGAAGCTGCTCCCTGATACCCTTCCGGCGAAGCTTGTAGCCTGGATTACGTTTCTTGGAAATTGCCAGG
>JAJRQL010000162.1 GCA_024280265.1 Deltaproteobacteria bacterium | reverse complement strand
GGCAGGAGGTAAACCTCATCTGCAGAGGGAAAATATTGTATATTCAGTAATATACTTCATTTCACCGCATGTTCCAAGCTATCAATAAACATGCTATCAAAAATATCTTCATCCACGGTATTTCATGTAACTACACAAAATACCGTCGTTTTATGCTTTCCGGCCAAACACTACTTAGCCATCTACAATTTCAGATTTTTACAAGACGGGAAAAATTGTTGCAGAAGCTTATGCATACAGTTATTTATCTTCGTGTATCGTGCCCTCCCATAGAGCATGTCCTGCTCAGACATTATCCATGGTGCAGCGACAAGTTCAGAGCGGCAGTTGTCTATAAGGACGGCAGCACTCTCGCGGGTGGTCTCCAAATGAAACTGCAGGCCGATAACATGGTTCCTATACAAAAATGCCTGATTATCACAAGCCGCACTGGAATAGAGACAAAGTGCATCTTCAGGAATGGCAAAAGTGTCTCCGTGCCAGTGAAATACAACCATCTCCGATGGCAGGATGTCCAGAAACTGCTCAGGAATTCCCGCAGAACGGCTCACAGGAAACCACCCTATCTCCTTCTCCGGGTTTGCAGTTACTGGCGCCCCAAGCACATCTGCTAAAAGCTGTGCCCCGAGGCACACCCCAAGGGTTGGCGTTCCACGATCAATCACCTCACGGAGAAAATTCTTTTCAGCAGCCAGCCATGGATACTCATCCAGATCATAGATCCCCATGGGTCCACCCATAACGATCAACCCTGAAAAGGAATCAACAGGAGGCAAAGGATCCCCAGCCCAAAGTCGGGTACAGAACAGGTTATTTCCCTGCTCCAGCAGCCAGCTTTCCATGGAACCCAGCCCCTCAAACGGAACATGCTGCAGCCAGTGAATGTGCGCCATCAGGTGAACCTTTACAGAATCTGACTCAGGAAAAGCTTGGTACGGTCAGACTGCGGATTATCGAAAAATTCGTTTGGCTCATTTTCTTCAATAATCTCCCCAGCGTCCATAAACAAAACCCGGTTGGCAACTGTTTTTGCAAAACCCATCTCATGGGTAACACAGAGCATGGTCATCCCTTCATTAGCAAGGTCTACCATAACATCCAGGACTTCTTTGATCATTTCCGGATCAAGAGCTGAGGTCGGCTCATCAAAAAGCATAATCGATGGATTCATACAGAGACTTCTGGCGATGGCCACACGCTGTTGCTGGCCCCCTGAGAGCTGCCCTGGGAATTTCTCAGCCTGGTCTGCAATCTGAACCCTCTCAAGATACTGCATGGCCGTGGCCTCCGCCTCTCGCCTGGGTTTCTTCTGTACCCAGATGGGAGCCAGACAGCAGTTTTCCATAACAGTAAGGTGAGGAAAAAGATTAAACTGCTGAAAAACCATACCGATGTCGCGACGAACGGTATCAATATGTTTCAAGTCATCGTCAAGGGTGATTCCTGACACGATGATATCGCCCTTTTGGTGTTCTTCAAGACGGTTCATACAGCGAATCAGGGTGGATTTTCCACAACCAGAAGGGCCACAGATAATTATCCTCTCACCTTTGCTCACCTTGAGATTGATATTTTTCAAAACGTGGAAATCACCATACCACTTATTGACATTACGCAACTCCACCATCACTTCATCTGAATTATGCTGTTCAGCCTGTGCTGCTGTCATAGTCTTACTCTTTCGGTAAATTTAAATTTTATAGTTGTTAATCCTGTTAACAGCTCAATAACAGGTTCCCTATCTGGCATGCCCAGTGTCCAGTTTCTTCTCGAGATGCTGAGAATAGCGGGACATGGAAAAACAGGCGACCCAATAGACACTGGCAACAAAGACATAGCCCTCAACTGAAAAACCAAGCCATTTCGGATCAGCAAATGCAGTCTGAACAACAGCAAGGAGATCAAAAAGACCAATGATCAAAACCAGAGTAGTGTCTTTAAACAGGGCAATAAAGGTATTAACAATACCAGGGATAACCAGTTTCAGCGCCTGGGGCAGGATGACAAATACCATGCACTTCCAGTAAGAAAGGCCAAGTGCTTCAGCGGCTTCAGTCTGTCCCCTTGGAATCGCCTGCAGACCACCACGCACGACTTCCGCCATATACGCAGACTGAAAGAAAACAATTCCTATCATTGCGCGAAGCAGTTTATCGATCTGCATCTCTTCCGGAATAAACATGGGCAGCATGACACTGGACATAAAAAGAACAGTGATCAGCGGAACACCACGCCAGAACTCAATGAATACAACTGAAATCGATTTAGCAATGGGCATTGAAGATCTTCTGCCAAGAGCCAGAATAATCCCTATGGGAAAGGCGAAGAACATCCCGGTGGTGGCAAGGATCAGGGTCAGCATCAACCCGCCCCATTTATAGGTTTCCACCACTGGTAACCCAAACCGACCGCCATAAAAAAGATAGTAGGCGATAACCGGATAAACAAAAATGGTAAAGGCACCCACCAATCCTTTTTTCGGAGTACGGTCAATTAGCAGCCAGGCCACAAGGGCACCAATAAGTGAGAATGCCGTTATCACACGCCAGTACTCTGAGGAAGGATAAAAACCCAACAGAAACTGTTTGAGTCGAACGCCCACAAAGACCCAACAGGCACCATCGCTGGTACAGGCATCCCGGGTTGTCCCAACCCAGTCGGCCTGAAACAGGGCCCAGCTAATTACCGGCGGGACCAGTCGATAAATAAGATAAAGACCTATCAGAGTAAAAATTGAATTTATTACCGAGGAAAAAAGATTTTCCCTCAGCCAGCCAATAACACCAGAAGAACTGACTGGTGGGGGCAGAGACGGACTTGGGCTGGTTACATGTACAGTCATTTTTTCACCTCTCAACCAGCATAATTTTTTTATTGTACCAGTTCATAATTCCAGAAATAGTTAGACTGATAAAGAGATACACACCCATGGTCATTGCTATAATTTCTATGGCCTGGCCGGTTTGATTCAAGGTTGTACCGGCAAACACCGCCACAAGATCAGGGTAGCCGATTGCAGTGGCAAGAGATGAGTTCTTCACCAGATTCAGATACTGAGAGGTCAACTGGGGAATAATAACCCGCATGGCCTGCGGAATAACCACCAGTTTTAAGACCTGATTCTTATGGAGACCAAGGGCGGACGCCGCCTCAGTCTGTCCGCTGTTCACCGAAAGAATTCCTGAACGCACAACTTCGGCGATGAAGGCTCCTGTGTACACGGAAAGTGCCACAAGGAGTGCGGTAAGTTCCGGAATAACGGTCATGCCACCCTGGAAATTAAATCCCTGGAGCCTTGGAATGTCCCAACTGAGTGGAGCATCAAGGGCAAAAAATACCACCAGAGGAAGCCCTATGATCAGGCCCAGTCCCGTAGCCCATATATTAAATTGCTGTCCGGTTTCGTCCTGACGTTTTCTGGCCCAGCGGCGAATAAAAATGGTGGCGACAATTGCCAGGCCAAATGTCCAGCCAACAATATTGAAATGTGCACCTAATACTGGCTCAGGAAGGTATAAACCCCTGATGTTCAAAAAGACAACATCTCCAGTTGACCAGCTTTGGCGCGGAGAAGGCAGGGTCCGGAGGACTGCAAAATACCAGAAGAAAATCTGCAGCAGAAGGGGAATGTTACGAAACATTTCCACATAAACACCGGCAATCTTTGCAATCAGCCAGTTGTTGGACAATCTGGCCACACCCACGATAAAACCAATGATTGTGGCAAAGAAGACACCAAGGGCTGATACCAGCAGGGTATTTAACAATCCAACCACAAAGGTACGGCCGAAGGTGTTGGACTCGTCAAAGGGGATAAGACTCTGAAGAATCCCAAAACCCGCCTTTAAAGACAAAAAGCCAAACCCTGTAGAAATTCCTCGTTTCTCTAGGTTTGCCAGTGTAT
>JAJRQL010000161.1 GCA_024280265.1 Deltaproteobacteria bacterium | reverse complement strand
GCAATAATCAGAGAAGTATCAGATACCACTATCTCACCAGACAGGACAAGATAAAGATACAGACAGTTCTGTCCTTTACTTATAAAGGTAGTACCAGCAGCGAATCGCTCTCTGCGAAAAGAGCGGATGACACTATGGAGATCCGTATCTGGCAATGCCTGGATAAGGGGAAAATCACGAATCTCAGCAAGCAGCGCCTCTGTGTCAGCATCCAAAGGTGCTGCCACTGCTGTTCCTACTTGGCGGGCCTCTGCTTCTGAGATACGTTTAAACTTTATGAGTCCGGTACAACCACTGCAGCTGTAAATTGTATCATCAGCAGCTTCCATATCAGAAGAACCAGAATCCAAAACTCCAAAAAGAATCGTGGTCATTTCCCGTACAAGTATAAGGCAGGTTGCCTTCTTTTCAGGACAAGAAAGGGCTCTGTCGGACAACGACAGCAGTTCACCTTTTTCATAAAGGGGGCAGTTGTTATCGACAATTATCTTAAAATGTAATTTTAAATTCTTCATCGTTCCTTACGTTACCACACCAACATTATCTTGATGATAAAAAAATATTTTGTTTACTATTGTTACAAATATTTTTGTTTTACCAGAAGTTACTGCTATACTTGCAATATCTAACATTCTTAATATACTAGAACGATAATGATTCGTGAATAAACACGTTCACTCGTCCTCTCTTTACAGGCTGTATTCTGTTATGAATAAAACCAGCAATCAACTTGATTCCGTATTTCAAGAAGTGACCGAATATTTTAGTGATATCCCAGAAATCACTGTCACCCCCGGCGAAGGTAATCCACCGGAACAGTACACCGTAACTTACGACATAAAAGGAGTCTGCAAAGAAAGTGGCGGAGAGGTTTATTCCTGCAATACTCATATTATCTCCATTTCGCTACCATTTGGTTTCCCTCACTTTCCACCAAACTGTCTTCCCGAGAGTCCCACTTTTCATCCGGATTTTGACTCCTCTGCAATCTGTATAGGAGATATTTGGGAATTGGACCAATCAATCGTTACCCTTATTCTCCATATCGGGAAAATGGTCGCCGGAGCAATCTACTCAAAAAACAACACCTTCAACGAAGAAGCTGCAGAGTGGTATAGAAATAACAGTGACCAACTCCCTTTTGATAACGTTGACTTTGAAAAGGCCCCTGCTCCAGCAGTATTGCCTGAAGTTGAGAAAGTAGCCGAACTCGACAGTATCGACACTCTTGACGACAGTGATTTCGGAGCATCTTTCTCTCTCGAAAAAGACCCGATACCTGCCGCAGAAGTTGATGTGGATCGTCTCCGAGTCATTGCAAAACAAAAAAGGTTCCAGGCACTTTCCAGAGAACTGCAGACTATCAATGAACCCTTTGAGGGCAGAGAAGAGTTCGAGCTGCAAGTACAGACAGCCATGGATCAGGCAATGGCACTCTTCAGTGAAGCAAACACTCTGGAACATGAAGGAAACCAGCAGGAAGCAATGGAGAGATACAACTCCATTGAGAAACTGGTTTCTGATTACCCGATGCTTCAGGAATCCAAAGAGCGGGTCCAGCAGGCCTTTGACCTCCTCGGCGACTGGCTTCCCGGTAACAATAAAGATCACGATAGCAGCCAGGAAGAAGAGGCTGCCGCCCTAGACTCAAAAAAGTCCGATAGCGATTCCGGAAAACGAACATTTTTCGAAGAAACCAAGGCAGCAAGTAAAAAATGGTTTCTCGTCGCTCTAGGAGGGGGTACCATTGCCCTCATTGTCACCCTCATTTTTACTTATTTCTCCCTGGGATCCAATCTCCACAAAGCCCAGAAGAAATTTGAAGAATGCCAGACGCTACTTGACGCAAATAACTTTTTTGGAGCTCAGAAAAAATGCGATGAGGCCCTCAGCCTGACAAATGAGGTTCGAATGGTGAAACAGGACGAGAAAGAGGAACTCTCCCGTAACATTCATATCCTTTTGTCCTCTCCCAAGCTCCGTCAAGGCCTCACAGGGAAAACCCTGCTCAACGGAAAGTACGTTACCAAGGCCACCAAGAAATTGGTTCTGTCCTTCCACAAGGCAAAGGTAAACGGAGACTCGTTTTACCAAAAAGAACTCTGGAACGAAGCGATCAACAGCTATACAAAAGCTCTGAATATTGCCCAAAAAACAACTTTCATCGACGCACCTCTCCTTGCTGAAGTCCGCCAGAAGCTGTCACGATCACAATTCAACAGTGTTATGGACGCCGGTGAACGATACCTGGCCACCTCTGACTGGAGTGGTGCCACTAAGCAATTTGAAAAGGCCCTTAAGCTTGCGAAGGCCACCCCTTATGTCCTCTCGGAGGATATCACCCAACTCGAACTACTATCCAACCAATCTAAGTTTAATACTCTCAGGGATCAGGGTCACAAGGCCTTCAACGCCGGTAACTGGAGCGATGCTCTCCAAAATTACCAACTCGCCCTTGAGCTCGTCAGAAAACTGGGGCTGGGGGAATCAGACACCATCTCCAGTCTGCACGAAAATATTGCAAAGACAAAGATATATCTGACCATTGAAAAGGGTAAAAAAGCCTTTGCAGCAGCTGAATGGGACGATGTCATTGAACAGTACGAAAAGGCAATTCTCCTTCTTGAGGAGAATTCCAAACTTCTGAGCAAAATCAATACCAAAGAGAGCAGGGTCAAGCTGTCGCGAATCATGCTCCACGCTGCAATTATCAAGGATAAGCAGGATGCTGCTAAATTTCTCAAGTCAAAAGAGTACCCTTCAGCCATTGAAAAATTAAAAAACATCCAGTCTTCCATTACCAACAGCCAGTTCGCAGAGCTGGCTGAGTTTCAAACCATCCTCCACGAAATTGCTTCACAGATCAAAGATGCAGAAAAACAGTCCATTCTGATTGAACAGACAACATACCTCACCGACAACTTTGAGAAATTATTCCTCAAACACTACCCTGCAGCAAGACGTTCCATACTCAGTGCTCCAACGGTTGAATATTTGAAAAATATCGGAGACAAACTTCTCTTCAGGATGCAGTGTACTGAAACATCCGGTGGGCGCCCGTTACGACTCCAGATGGATTACCTTTACTCACCAACCAGCGGAGTCTGGACATTTTACACTGAAGAATAAAAGCTGCCGTCTGCCGGCTCCCTTATTCTTCAGTAAATTCGGCAAACACGTGTATCAATGATGGTGGTGGTGTCCATCTCCATCGTCTTTCGGCCCCCCTGCAGCTGTGAGCGCTGTCTGCAAGTGCCTGGTTACCTCCTCCATTGCCACAAGGGCCTTCTCCAGATTTGAACACCCCTCCAGCTCATCAATCTGATCTGTCCACTTCCTGCACTCTTGCGTATGCCCCTGATTATGTTCTATCCAATGGGGTAGCAACACCCGTAATTTTTCCAATTGATCCATCGGTCTTTCCCTCTATTTCTGTTTTTTTATCTGAATTCATTACAGTTTTGTGAAATTGTAGGCTCAACAAATTGAGTTACCATTCAAAAACATACACGTAAACCAGACGCGCAATTTCACACTTCTCCCTGTGGAGTGTTGGGGAGTAATACCTCCTGGTTCTTTTCCAAAAAAACTTTGCCACCAAGAAAATCGATAGAAACAACTGTTACGCCAGCTACAAACTTTGGTTCCTCAAAGAAGGTCTCCACCTCAACTCCTCCATCTCTGACCCCAAGTCGGGTAACACTTTCCATGATCAGTTCATCCTCTTCCGGCCCGTGGACCAGCACACTCATCTGACACATATTCTCCTCTCAAACCAAAAACCTGAATTCACCCTTGCCTAGAAGATCGTGGAGATGCAAAATTCCTATCATCTCCTCATCCCGTCCGACAATGGGGAGGATTGTTATTTCATGCTGTTGCATGATACTCAAGGCATCAACTGCCTGCATGGAATCACTTATGGTGACAGGACCTGCTGTCATCAGGTCCTCAACCAAGACTCTCTTTAACTCGCATCCCTCCGCAACCGCACGTCTCACATCGCCATCCGTTATGATACCCTGAACCTTCCGTGAACTGTCCACAATTAAGACAGCTCCAATATTCTCACGATTCAACACAGCCACAGCATTTGCAACAGTGGTACCATATGCAACACTGGGAACGGCGTTCCCTTTGAGCATAACTTCACTAACATTTACCTTCAGCCGATCACCAAGGCTCCCCCCGGGATGGTTTTCACGAAAATCTTTTGCCTGGAACTGCTTGCGCCTGAGAAGAACCACTGCAAGAGCATCGCCTAACGCAAGTGTTGCTGTAGTGCTTGCAGTGGGTGCAAGCCCGAGCGGACAGGCCTCCATGGGTACTCCAATATCAAGCACAATATCACTGGCACGGGCCAAGGTGGAACCACAGCCGCCGGTCATTGCAATAATGGTAGTTCCTCTCTTTTTCAAACTCACCAGCAACCCATTAAGCTCAGTTGTTTCCCCGGAATAGGAGATGGCGACAACCACATCCGAGGGAATAACCATACCGAGATCACCATGCATGGCCTCAACAGGGTGGAGAAAAAACGAAGGGGTACCAGTTGAATTAAGGGTTGCCGATATCTTTTGACCAATAATTCCTGATTTTCCAATACCAGTGATCACAAGCCTGCTCGGACAGGAAAGAATTGTCTCAACCACCTGATTACATTCTTCACCAATGCGTTCCCTTACTGCAGCCAGACCCTGCTCCTCAATTGCCAAAACCTTTCTGGCGTCTTCAATGGACATACTTTTCATGCTCCTGCAAAATTAGTCAATTCACCCTTTTTCCAGTCAAAGGGACTGAGGGTATGCCCTAAAGTAATCACTCTGTAAATTTCGGCAATCAGCTTTTCAACTGTATCAATGGCATGTTTTGTATTTATCCTTGACAACCATCTATTTCAGCGTCATATTGTAAGGTTTCGACAAAAACTTTTCAGCTTGAAATCCAAAGACTATCATATTCTTCAACAATTTTCATAGCTACTGATAACTTGCTCACTTAACGGAGATTTCCCATGTCAAACCATATGTTCACTTCTGAGTCAGTTTCAGAGGGACACCCAGACAAAGTTGCAGATCAGATATCTGATGCCATTCTTGATTCTATTCTCAGACAGGATCCGGCTGGTCGTGTTGCCTGCGAAACTATGGTTACCACTGGTATGGCCATTATCGCCGGTGAAATAACCACCAATGCCTGGGTCGATATGCCGGAAGTTGTCCGTCAGACTATTAAAGACATAGGTTATAACTCCTCTGAGATGGGATTTGACTGGCAGTCCTGTGCAGTGCTCACTTCCATTGATAAACAGTCCACTGATATTGCCATGGGAGTTGATGAAGGAAGTGGTATGGATCTCAACCAGGGTGCAGGCGACCAAGGCCTAATGTTTGGTTATGCTTGTGACGAAACAAGGGTTCTGATGCCCATGCCCATCACTTATTCTCATCGTCTTGTGAAAGCCCAGGCTGACGTCCGCAAATTCGGCAAGCTTCCCTGGCTGCGTCCAGATGCCAAAAGTCAGGTCACCATTGAATATCAGGACAACAGACCCAAACGAATTGAAGCTGTTGTTCTCTCCACTCAACATGACGAATCAATCAACCATAAAGACCTGCAAGAAGGAGTGATGGAACTTATCGTTAAACCCACCATTCCCACTGATATGGTTGATAACAACACTAAATATTTCATTAATCCAACTGGACGTTTTGTGATCGGCGGACCCGTTGGAGACTGCGGCCTCACCGGAAGGAAAATTATTGTCGACACCTACGGTGGTAAAGGCTCCCATGGTGGAGGAGCTTTCTCAGGAAAGGATCCTTCCAAGGTTGACCGATCATCCGCTTATATGGGCCGCTATGTCGCCAAAAACCTCGTCGCAGCAGGAATTGCATCTGAAATTGAGGTGCAGATCGCCTATGCCATTGGCATTTCACAGCCGGTATCCATTAGCGTAAACAGTTTTGGAACCGGTAAAATTGAAGATTCCGCGATTATCAAACTTATCGGCCGTAACTTTGACCTTCTTCCCAAGGCTATTGTGCAGCAGTTAAATCTGCTTCGTCCGATATATCGAGCAACCGCAGCCTATGGTCATTTTGGACGAGAGCTTGATGATTTCACCTGGGAGCGAACTGATAAGGCCGAAGTCCTTAAGAGTGAAGCCGGGGTCTAATTATTTATTACAAATACAACTATAAGGAAACACCATTGATGAGTGATTACAAAGTTGCCGATATGTCCCTTGCAGCATGGGGAAGAGAAGAAGTGAACATTGCAGAGACTGAAATGCCTGGTCTTATGGCTCTTCGGGAAGAGTTTAAAGAGAGCCAGCCGTTAAAAGGTGCCCGAATCGCCGGATGCCTTCATATGACTATTCAAACAGCAGTCCTTATGGAAACGCTTATCGAACTTGGCGCTGAAATTCGCTGGTCTTCCTGCAATATTTTTTCCACCCAGGACCATGCCGCTGCAGCAATGGCTGAGGCTGGCATCCCGACATTTGCATGGAAGGGAGAATCTGAAGAGGAGTTCTGGTGGTGCATTGACCAGACCATTTTTGGACCAGATGGCTGGCGGCCAAATATGATCCT
>JAJRQL010000160.1 GCA_024280265.1 Deltaproteobacteria bacterium | reverse complement strand
TGTTAAGGGTCTGAAAACAGTTTGCGGATATCCTCCAACAAAAAGAATCGGGGCCAGAGCAATCATGGTGGTGATAGTTCCGGAGAGGTCTGCAAACATGATCTCTTTAGTTCCTTCCATAACAGCAGTATGTATTTTTGAGCCAAGTTCACGATAATGGCGTTCTATGTTTTCCATTACCACAACAGCATCATCCAGTAATAGGCCGAGTGCCAGGATAATACCAGTGAGAGTGACCACATTGAATTCTATGCCCACCAACCACATTAATGCCACAGTTGTTGCATAGACCAGGGGAATGGTTACAAGAACAACCAATACCTGTCTGAAGCTGGCCAGGAAGAGAAAAACAACAAAAATAGACATGAGTATGGCATCACGTAGTGAGCTGAACATGTTGTCAGTAGACTGCACAATGGTGTCTTTCTGAGTGTCGGTTATTTCAAAATTAAGCTCTGGATAATCTTTCCTGATTTGTGCTAGTTCATCTTCAACTCTGGTGATTGTTCGGACCACATCTGCATCCAGTCCACGTTGTACTGAGATGGCAATAGCCTCCTTGCCGTTTCCGTAGTAAGAGGCAGTGTTCTCGTAATGACCAAAATAAATATCTGCCACGTCTCCGAGAGATATGTCCGGTGTGAGCCGCAGGGCCTTCAGGCCGTCGATGCTTTCCTCACGTGCCGGAGATTTTAAAAGATAACGCTCCTTGTCACTGGTGAGAAATCCTACTGCGTAATCCTTGTTGTTGGACTGTAAAGTAGCAAGGACCAGGCCAATCCCAATTCCGTTCTGATCAAGTTTTTCTTTATCGACTATTACCTGGATTTCTTTTTTGTAGCCGCCAAAGATATCAACGTTGGTAACTCCAGGGAGTTTGATGATCTTTTGTTTCAGTGTGTTATCAGCAAGTTGACGAATGTCTTCAAGCGGGATTCCTGCGGTGGAGCTTATGGCAACGACAACAATGGGTGCTGTGGCAGCCGAAATCTTGTGAATCTGTGGCTCCAGAATATCTGAGGGGAGAGTAGAGCGGATTTTTCCCAGCGCGGTATTTACATCACTTGCCGCCATCTCAAGATTTTTACTGTATTCAAATTCTGCACGAATAACAGTGACTTCATCGATAGTTGTAGAGTAGACTCGCCGAATTTTTTCAAGGGTGTACAATTCTTCTTCAACCGGTACGGCGATATTCGCAGCAATGGTCTTGGACGATCCTCCGGGTTGTACAATAACAACAGCGACTTCCGGGTAGTTTGATTCGGGAAACAGCTTCCTGTTCAGATTGTTGTAGCCGACGATTCCAAGCAATAGAAAAAGGACCAGGAATGAGTATATAAAGTAGGGCCTTCCGAGAAGCCGTTCAATCCAGCTGTTATTCATTATTCTGTCCTGAAAAAATAGTAACGCTGCCATGGGTCGGGAGCAGGCTGAGTTTGGCTTCTGCGCCAACTGCTACAGGTTGTGTTACGCAAGGGGTGATGAGTGCAAAATTCTTGTCTCTGGCAGAAACAGAGACCTGTTGTTCGTTAAACTTGTCGTTCTGGTAGAGCATGAGCGTCAGGCTGTCAGTTCTGTGCAGAAGCGCCTGTACTGGAACAGAACAGCCTGATGCTCTTTTTGTTACGACAGCAATAGTCTGGAAACTTCCGCCAGGACGTCTGTCTATTTGTTTGTTCAGGGAAACTTCGGCCACTGTCAAACCATTAACAGTGTTATCATACAGGGTAGAAACTGTGCCAATCCGGATATTGTTCAGCAAGACATCCTGGCCCGGCTGTATAGCGGCCCTGCCGGGTACGAAACTAAATGTAAGTTTTTGAGAGAGTGAGTGTAGAACAAGGATGGGCTTTCCGGGGAGAGCAAGGTCACCCTGATGAAGTAGAATCGAGCCCACGATACCATCAAAAGGTGCTTTAATATGAAGGTAGTCCAGTTGATTTGTCAGGCCTTTCAGCTTCTGCTCAAGATCAGTGACTGTTGCAGTGACAGCACTGTATGAAACTTCTGATGCATCGAGTTTCTCCCTGGCGAGACCACCGGCGTCATAGAGGACACGATTGCGGTCATATTGTGATTTACTGTATTTTAACTGTTTCCTTGTAGCGCGCAGCTGTGCCTTTATACCCTGAATGGCAGTGGAAATTTCGGTGTCATCAATTCGTACTAATGGTTCTCCCTGTTTGACCGGCATACTTTCGCTAACCAGTATTTCACTGATCCTCCCAGAAAGTTTTGAAGAGATTTCTGCCTTGCTCATCATCTCACGTTTTGCAAGGAAGGTACTGGTTTCGACTATATATCTTGGCTGCGCAACCACTGTTCTGACCCGGTATGGCGTCTGCTTTGCTGTGGGAGTCTCGGCAATACTGTTCTTTCGTTTTTTCAGCAGACTCACCGCTCCGAATACAAGAGCTGCGACCAATACTACTGCGACAATTTTTTTCACTTCATATCTCCCTTTTCAAGCAGGTAGTCAAGGTAAAACCCGGCATTTTTATAGGTATATCCGGCATTGATAAAACGGCTCAAAGCAAGCTGGTTCCTGGCTTTTGCCTGGAGCAGATCATTGAGGTCAGCAGCTCCCTTATCAAAGCGTATCTGTTCTATGGACTCTGTCTCCTGGGTCATGGCAAGCTCTGTTTTAGCGCTGTTGTAATCTGTTATGGAGGTTTTGATTCTGGTCACTGCTTCAGTGAGATCACGTCTAAGAGTAAGCTCTGTTTTCAGGAGCTCGCGAAGGCTTTGCTGGCGTACGATATCTGCCCGCTGTCTCGAAGAACTTCTACTTCCAAAGTCTATGATATCCCACTTCAGGGTTAGACCAGCCTGCCAGACTTCTTCGTTTTGCCAGTCGTCCGGAGATGGGTTCGAGTTGTCGTTGGGCCCAAAATTCTGGCCGTAAAAGGCGTTAAAAGCCAGCTGGGGGTAAAGGGCTGCGTCGCTCTGTTTGATGAGTTTTTCACTCTGTAATACTTCCAGCTCCGCCGAATGGTAGCGCTGCAGTTCTTTGATTTTCTGAGGAAGTGAGGATAGCTCTGGCCCTATAGGTTCAACGGTAATGGGGATTTCTTCAAGACTTGAAAGAGTTGCCACATTGAGTAGACTTGCCAGGGTTGCCTTTACAATGGTCAGTGATGATGTGATCTGGGCCTTTTGCGCCTTGGCCCGTTCAAGGTCGGCAGCGGCTTTGAGTTGATCTACTCTTGCACGTTTCCCAAGTTTCATCTGAAGGCTGATGTCATCATAGAGTTGCTTCAGAGCTTTTATGTATGCTTCCTGGGCTGCTTCCTGGGAGTGCAGGGAGAGGATGTTTGTATACAGGCTTTTGACATTGTAGATCAGTTGTTCACGGCTCAGTTTGAAGGCAACTTTTGACATCTGGCGCTGCAGGTTAGCAACCTCGATCCTGCTGGTCTGGGCAAATCCTGTGAACAGCGGTACTTCATAACTTATACCTGCAAAAGAGAGGTCTTCAGTGGTTGAGACTCCGGTGGGGTCGGTAAACATGGCCGCAGGGGTCATGGGCACCAGGGTTCGAGGAAGATTGTAGTGGGTGTATGACGCAACAGCACTAATCTTACCAAAATTCTGAGCCTGTAGCTCCTCCACACTGCTGTTAGCAGCCTTTTGGCGCAGCTCCTGTTTTTGCAGATCGGGGTTGTTGTTGAGCGCCATGCTTACACATTCTTCCAAGGTCAGTCCATGACAGATCCCGGTTGACAGAATTGTGCCGAACAGGCAAAAGAGGGGGG
>JAJRQL010000159.1 GCA_024280265.1 Deltaproteobacteria bacterium | reverse complement strand
TGAGAAAGCGCGGCTACCGCTATCGTATTATTATGTCAATATATTTATGTGTTTTTTCGTTAAATTTTATTATTTTTTATGCGGATGTAATTTTAGTTGAATCTTAGGCTACATCAGCACGAAACTCTAAACTCCAGTTTTGTCTCTTCAACATGCCGACTAACAGTTTCGGAAATCTGCTGCAATGATTCTATTGCCTGGAGTACCAGGCCAGCACTCTCCTGTTCCCGTGAACTTGCTTCAGATATATCTTCAGAAATCGTGGCCACCTGATCAGAGGATATGGATATCTTCCTACTATTCTGCTGCACAGTTGCGATAACTTTCCTGAGTGACACGCATCTCGTCCACATTACGCTGCAAGCACCCCAGTTCATTTACAGGAAGCACTCCAAGATTTTTCTTTCTCAAGTCACCATCTGCAATGTTCTTTGCTGATGCCGTCACCTTGTCCAGGGGAAGTGGTTATAGATGCCCGTATTATCGAACTGACCAGTAGAGATGAAAAGATCGCAAAAAAAGCCACAACAACGCCTCCACTATCTGCATGGTACGCACTTTTACAGCCGAATGATCTGGCCAGCATGCCAACCGCCTTATTCATTGTCGCAAGCATTGCAACACTGGCCACATTGATCTCAGCCAGCAATGCAGGATTAGCAGTAACGCCACTGGTCAGTCCCACCTTTCCCTGTAACTGCCCCCACAAAACAGGAACTTTCTCGAGTTGCTCCTTAACGGAAACATCCCCGGCAGCAGATAATGTAACCGGCCTGATCATTCCCAGATCTTTGTATGCTGGCCCGCCATTTCGTAAAGCAGCCAGGGAAACGTTAAACGGTTCTGCTGTTTTTAACAGCCCGGCAGAATCATATCCCGACCCGTCAACTTCCTTCTGGAGTTGAATAAAATAAAACTCCTTGGTGTATTTCTGAGTAAGCGTTCGATGCCGACCAGCGATATTGTTTTCCTGACCATCGCGCTTCTGCTGAAACAAGGTAAACGAGGTACACAGTATCATGATGGTGAGAGTTAAAATAAACAGAACATTCAGCACCTTCAGTTTTTTTTATCCACACCCAGATTTTCAATGCCCATGACCCTTTCCAGCAGTTGTTTCAAAAAAAACCAGCATGGCACTAACCCTTAAGATCCTTTCAAATGGTCATCCCTCAGGCAGGGGACTATCCAGCCTTCACCTGCCGCCCAAACAGGAGAACAACCTATCGGCAAACAAACTATTTACAAGGAGGATATCACCTGACCAAAAAAAGTGTGGGCGAAAACTATTCTTCTTCCGCAACATAAAATTTGGAAGTGGGAAGAGCGAGCCGCAACAACCAACGCTGTACACTAGCAGAAACAGTTACCTGCCGGAGTGACAGGACAGGTGTTACAAATCCTTATTCAACGCGAGACTTCTCGACAGCACCTCGTACTGACACAGGATAAGGATGACGATCACGAAGAAAAATGGGCATATTGTTACGGGCATTTCGTGCAGCAGCCATACTGGGATAAACACCATAGAAAATCATAAAAACAGGAGGATCAGAAGGCTTTTTTAACATTACCAGCTTATCAACTACAGCCTGATACTCCGGCTGTGTTAATATCCTTTTCAAATTTTCTTCAGCCTTCTCAGACTTCAGAGCCATGAGCTGAATACTGAAACTGCTGTCGTATTCACCTGCAAGCCACTTTTGTCCTGCAGCAAAAAATGGCTCGAGAACCGGAGCCTGGGGAGATTCAGGAGCAGCGGACTCAACAGAAGTCGCAGACACAGATGCACGGCCCGGAAACTTTTTTTTCTGGTTGTTCACGAGGCGTGTAGTAGCACGACGTTTACTCTTATCTGCTGTTATTTTTTTATACGACTGAGGCCCGGAAATACCCGTATCAGGGGTGGATCTTTCCACGATTTCCACCGGAGATATATCCACCGGAGTGCGTTGCACAGAGCCTCGTGATATTTCGGGCGGGACGGGTTCAGTTTTCACCTGCTCCATATCCTGAAGAGCGTCATCCCCATTCACTGCCACTGGAGCTTCAACAGCATCCTGTTCCCTGACTCCTGCAATATCCCGGGGCGCAACCAGCTCATCCGGCGCCTCTTGAACATCTTCCTCCGGGACCTGCACTGTCTCGACCGGATCATCAGCAAAATCCCTTTCCGGAAACACTGGCATTGTTGTAAAAACTGGATTTCCAGTTTCATTTACAGCAGTTTCAATGGGTACAGGTTCATCTCCCCCCTTAAGGAAAATAACCAGCATCACAGCTATAAAAGCAGCGCCGCCGCCAATAAGATATTTGGGGGGAAAAGGAAACCTGGACCAAATATCAGCAGGGGGAGTAATGAATTCAGAACTAGGAGTATCACCCTTGACATGATCAAGAAGGACAAGAAATGAGGTATCCGCATTGGATGAACGCAGAGATTCATCCGCATACATATTAATCAAACGCAGATTTCCTCTTCCCATGGATGCTATCTTGGCAGCTGCCTCTTTGGTAAAAACCTCCTGATTTTCCACGCCCCGAAGCCCCTGCACACAAAAATTAAGATAACTCCAGGTTTCGTTATCATCGAGTGCTGAAAGGAAAAACTGCTTTTCGATAATCCCGTTAAAGTCACAGAGAGCAAGCTGTTCCATGTTGCCACTGAGACTCTTGCGTCCGGAAAAAAGCAGCTGCAACCCACCTCCTTCGGCATTTACATCGTCGAGGATTTTGCGTATCCTTTCCAGAGTTGCCAGGTACATCTTTTCGGCCTCATCACATATAAGAAGCAGAGACTCTCTCTTTGCCCTGAGCGTTGCAATAAGGTCAAGAAAAATCTTTCTTGCATCAGCCCTGTTTATATCAGCTGGATATTGAAGATTACACTCTTGAGCTGCAACCCGAACCACATCTTCAAACGACTCAACTATCTGTGGCAGAAAGAGAACTCTGTTATTCTCCCCCCACTGTTCCTGTAATATCTTACAGAGCATGGTTTTCCCACTGCCCTCTTCACCGATAAGAGTCACAAGATCAACCCCTTCCTGAAGGGCTGTTTTTATATCATTAAGAATGGCTCCACGGCCACCACCAACGAAAAATTTTTCCGTGTTACACTCTTCCTGAAAAGGGGCCACAGCCGCTTGTTTCTGCTCAACATCCATACGATTCGTTTTCACACCTCACAGCACTTGTTCCACTGTTAAAAAAAACTTCCTTCCCAAACAGGTGACTCGGTATATTACACACAGTCTTTCCATATAGGAAATCCTGACAATTTACTTCACAAGACAACCCTTTCCTTGGCAGACCCTTAAATCCACAAGAAATTTACAAATCCTGACGTTCAATATATTGATCATTCCTCATAAAAACAAAAATCAGGTGCAAATAATTTACTCAACACCTCACTGGGCGGATGTCAGCAATACCAGCCTTGCCCTTTTGAAAACCCTGATATACTATCACCTGAATCCTACAGGATTCGGGTATCAAAACCTCTCACAAAGAATAGACCACATCAGCATCAAACATTCACGAACGCTGGTTCAGTATCAGGAATGTATACAGAACAGCGCAGCTGTTCAAGGAATTAATATAAATGCTCACCCCTCTACTCATCAGCGCCATATTCCTTCTTGCCGGATTTATCCAGGGGGTGACCGGTTTCGGCTCTGCCCTGGTGGCTATGCCATTGCTCTGCATCATCATTGACATCAAAAGCGCCGTACCGCTCTGCATCCTCAATAGCATAGTTATCACCACATATCTTTCGCTGAAAATGCGTTCCCATCTTAGCATCGGGAAAATACTGCCACTCTGCGTTGCCGCTATCCCTGGAATTATTATGGGTTCCACACTACTCAAACAGGTCAGCTCAAGCCTGATACGAATCAACCTCGGCATACTGCTCATCGCTTACTCATTCTATAGTCTTTACAGCAGGCCGGCACCACGTAAGTTAAACAAAACATGGTCCTACATTGCAGGATTCATGTCCGGAGCCATTGGGGCAGCATTCAGTGCTGGGGGACCACCAACAATTATCTATGCAACTCTCAGTGACTGGAACAAGGATACCATCAAGGCAACTCTGAGCGGATTCTTCCTTTTTAACTCCTATCTCATCGCTGTTGTTCATGCAGTGAACGGCCTGACCACCATTGAGGTTTTCACCCAGTTCATGATCTCTGCACCCTTCGTATTACTTGGTACTGTACTGGGTAGCATCAGTTATGGTAAGATTCCACGTGAATGTTATTTACAGATCATATTTGCCTTTCTTGTTGTGATGGGTATCATAATGATTATAACATAATTCGGATGCAACAGCTCAACGTCAGTTCCAAAACCCACAGAGCTGCTTCTGTTTAATCTGTACCTGAATCATCAGTCACGGATTCGGACTGATGATTCAGGTACAGATTAAACAATCAGTGTCCGTCTAGAAATATGATTTTTTCTTCTAAATCGAGGGCCAAAGAAATTTTATTGCAGGCATATATCTGATATTCCGAGGACAAGGTACCCAGCTTTTTTCAATGTTATTAATACTGGGTGAAAATTTTACGGCAACAAAGAGTTAGGAAAAGGCCATCTTTGGACAGGCCTCAGTTACATCGTAACGCCACAATATTATCATAGAGGCAACCATGAACGGAGCAGAACTTCTAATTCAATGTCTGGAAAACGAAGGAGTAACAACAATCTTCGGCATCCCTGGGGAAGAAAACCTTGCATTCCTCGAGGCCCTGCGCGGCTCCTCGATTCGCCTGATTCTTACCCGGCATGAACAGGCAGCAGGTTTTATGGCTGCCACCTACGGACGGCTCACCGGAAAACCAGGAGTCTGTCTCGCAACCCTCGGACCAGGTGCCACAAATTTTGTCACAGCAGTGTCCTATGCCCTCCTAGGAGGGATGCCAGTGGTCTTTATTACCGGCCAGAAACCCATCAAAAAAAGTAAACAGGGCAGATTTCAGATCCTTGACGTGGTGAGCATGATGGAACCTCTCACCAAATTCACCAAACAGATCGTTAATGCGGGCACCATCCCCACCCTGGTTCGTGATATTTTCCGCATAGCAGTAAATGGAAAATCGGGGCCGGTCCATATTGAACTGCCTGAAGATATTGCCGCCGAAGAGATCAACGGCCACCCCATCGATGTACACGCAATTCATTACCCAGTCGCAAATCCAAAGGCCATTCAGCAGGCAGCCGAACTTATCAAAAAAGCAAAGTATCCCCTCATCCTCTTTGGCGCAGCAGCCAACAGACACCAGATATGCCCCATTGCGCGTGAACTCGTTGAGGCCACGGGATTATATTTTTTCACCACCCAGATGGGAAAAGGAGTGGTTGACGAACATTCTTCCCGGTGTCTCGGAACGGCTGCCCTCTCGGATCATGACTATCTTCACTGTGCCATAGATCATGCTGATATCATTATTAACGTTGGTTATGATGTGGTCGAAAAACCGCCATTCTTCATGAATCACGGTGAGATGAAAGTGATCCATGTTAACTTCGCACCAGCAGACATAGACGAGGTGTATTTTCCCCAGCATGAGGTTTTAGGAGATATCGGCCGCTCCCTCAAAGCACTGCAGGAGGCACTGGCCGACACGGTTCTTGAGGAAAACGACTTTTTCAAACAAATCCGCAAGGAGATCAACGCCCATGTCTTCCAGGATCAAGGGCACAATCAGTTTCCCAATACTCCGCAACGTATTGTGGATGATATTCGAAAAACAGTAGCCCATGATTCCATTGTCTCACTGGATAATGGAATGTACAAGATCTGGTTTGCCCGTAACTTCAAGGCCACCCACTCCCATTCCCTGCTCTTGGATAATGCACTGGCCACCATGGGAGCCGGGTTCCCGGCTGCCATCAGTGCCAAGCTGGTCCACCCTGACAGGCAGATACTTGCTGTCTGCGGAGATGGGGGATTTATGATGAACTCCCAGGAACTGGAAACTGCGGTTCGTCTTGACCTGAACATTGTTATCATTATCCTGCGTGATAATGGTTATGGAATGATCTAATGGAAACAGAGAGGAATGGGTTTTCCCGATTTTGGCCTTGATTTTGGCAACCCGGATTTTATACAATATGCAGAGAGTTACGGGGCCAAAGGTCACAGAATTTCAGAAAACGGAGTATTTACCAAGGTGCTGACCACCTGTCTCAACACCCCGGGTGTCCATCTGATCGAGCTGCCCGTGGATTACTCGGAAAATGAAAAAGTATTTCTACAGGAGTTGCAGAACATCACTTGCTTATTGTAGCTGCACGACAATAGCTTTTTTTAACAAACAGGCCCACCAGCCTATTATACAGTATGCACAAACCACTGTCCAACTATCGCCTGACTGCTGTTGCCATCTGGCTTCTTGCTGTTGCTACGTCACTTACGTGGAACACACTGGATGACATCCGTGAACAGAAGGACATTGCCAATATTACCGCCAGAGCTCTCTTTGAACAGATTATTGCCTCAAGACAGTGGAATCTCATGCACGGCGGTGTCTATGTGTACACCACGGAGAACAGTCCACCAAACCCCTATCTCCCGAAAGAAAGCCAAACCATACAGGACGCGGACGGACGATCACTGACACTGATAAACCCTTCCTACATGACTAGGCAACTCGCCGATATCAGCAAAAAAAACAGGCATGTCAGCTTTCACCTCACCAGCCTCACACCGCTTCGACCTGAAAACGCCCCATACTCCTGGGAAGTCGAATGGCTGGAATCTTTTGCGCAGGGCAGCAGAGAACAGAGTGCATTTGTCACAGAAAAAGGCCAAAAAATCTTCCGTTATATGGCTCCCCTCTATTTTTCCAACTCCTGCAGTTCCTGTCATCATCCTGACGAGCAGCCAGATGGAGATATCCGGGGTGCCATTTCAATCAGCATGCCAAGCCCCTGCCACAAATCACGTTTGCCGTTACTGTTAAGCCACTTATTCATCGCCGTAACCGGCATTGCCGCACTTCTCTTCTTTGGTGATCGACTCGCCATCAGCAGACGAAGTCTCATTGCAGCAAACAAACAACTTGCTAGGGAAATTGAAAAGCACAAGCAGACAGAGAAGGAATTAATCAGTACCCAGGAAAACCTTGAAAATATCGTAAATAACCGTACAGCTGAACTTCGTAAAACCAATGCGACGCTCGACAGTAAAGTACAGGAACAACTCAAAATAGAATCCGCCTTAGTGGCCATTAACGATGAATTTATCCAGATTTTCAACAGTGCCCCGGATGGAATGCACGTCATTGATCGTGGTTTTAATGTCATCCGAGTCAACAAGGCCTACTGTCAGCTCGCTCAAAAAAGTGTTGAGGAGATCCAGGGGTACAAGTGTTATGAGGTTTTTACGGGAAAACTCTGTCATACTGAAAAATGCCCTCTGACTCAAATAATAAACGGTGCAGAGCGAATAGAAGTGGAATCACAAAAAACCCGTTCCGATGGCAAAACCATTCCCTGTATTGTCACCGCAACTCCTTTCAAAGAGCCTGGTGGAAGACTCACCGGTATTATAGAAGTCACCCGGGATGTAAGTAACTGGAAAAAGATAGAACAATCACTCTCAGAAACAGCAGAACACCTTCGGGCAAGAAATCTGGAACTCGAGGATTTTGCCCATGTGATATCACATGATCTTCAGGAGCCGCTAATTCTCATCAAGGCATTCAGTGATAGAATTCGCAGCAAATTCGCCACATCGCTTCCGCAAAAAGCAATCACCTATCTTGAACGGATTGAGAGTTCAACCAATCGCATGCAGGATCTCATTGATGGATTACTGCTCTACTCCAGGGTCAGCAGCAAAGCCATTCCTTTTGAGACGGTCAACTTACAGGAGGTTATTCACTCCGTTCTCGACGACCTTGCCATCAGGATAGAAAAAAACCAGGCCCAGATCCAGGTTGACCCGGATCTGCCCGTCATAGAAGCAGATCCCTTGCAAATTCGCCAGCTCTTTCAAAACCTCATAGGAAACAGCCTGAAATACATAGACAAGTCCCGTAGACCTGAAATCCACATTAAACGTATCATGTTTCCGGACAACTATGACAACCAGAGCTTTGTTCGCCTCTGCATAGAGGACAACGGCATAGGTTTTAAGGAGGAATACCAAAATATCATCTTTGATATTTTCCAGCGGCTTCATACCAGAAAAGAATTCCAGGGAACTGGTATCGGCCTCTCAATCTGTAAAAAAATTATTGAACGACATCGAGGGACCATCACGGCAACGGGATTTCCCGGAAAAGGAGCTCAGTTCACCATCACTCTTCCCCGGCAACAACACGACCCTTTCGATAAAAAAAATCCGAATAGCAGCTGTATCGACATGGTCATGAATCGTCGCTGAGACAGCATATTATCTACTGTCCGTCCAGAAATGAGGTTTTCCCTCTAAATCGAGGTGCAGAAGAAATTTTACCGAATCTGCTTCGTTATCAATGGATTGAAGTAGCAAATACGTCGGCGCCATTGAACCTCGCATCTCCGGCAGATAAGCACAGACTCCGAACTTGCCAATTGCAGGATTCAGGTAATATTGTTTCACTCTCAGATACTCTCGAAGTCTCGTACCTCGCTTACCTTTTTTATTGCAGAAATCATGAAATAATGCACTAAAATAGGTATTTTTACCTATTGACCATTCCTTTTCAGAAATGTATCTTAGTGGGCCGGAAACTGGTGAATTATATTCTCTATGCAATTTGCAATATCTATTTATTCCAAAATAATTGACAATGCATCCCGAAAAAGAACGTCGCCAATTTGTACGATTTCGCCCCAAAGGGGGCACCATGGCTGTTAATCAGCATGCTCTCGGGCCTGTTATAAATATCAGCATGGGTGGGCTGTCTTTTCAGTATATGGGAGAGAACTCCGCTAAGCCCATTTCTGATATTCTTGGTATTTTCCTCGGATCCGACAACATCCTCATAGACAGAATTCCCACCAAAATCATCACCGACAAACTACTCTCCCACGGTTCTACTTTTCTCCCGACATCCACCAGGCAGCGTTCCATACAGTTCACCCAACTCTCTAAATCACAACAGGACGACCTGGAATACTTTATCAATAATAAAACAACGGCAATGTACGACCCATCCTCTCCACACAAGCAGCACCAAATCTAACGGAGCTTCAGGATATCAGCTGCTATTTCAAACTACAATTCAGTGGTTTGTATTATTTTTATAGCCACCACGGTGTGGTTGCCAATTGACAACGACTGCGCTTCTCGGTAAACTTGCGCATGTCAATATTCCAGCTCACAGATGCAACAGTTTTTCCGGATCCGGAACTTGCCGAAGACAATGGTCTTCTTGCCGTTGGGGGGGACCTTTCAGTGGAACGGCTGGTAACCGCTTATTCCAAAGGAATTTTCCCCTGGTATTCAGAGGGTGAACCACCACTCTGGTGGTTCACAGATCCCAGAATGGTTCTGTTCCCCGAGGAATTTAAAGTATCCAGGCGGCTGGCGAGAACGCTCAGAAACACCCCTTTTAAAACCACCTTTAACCAGGACTTCAATCAGGTAATCAGATCCTGTGCTGAAATAAGGACTGAAACCGGAGAAGGAACCTGGATCAGTGAAGAGATGAACAAGGCTTACAACGAAATGCACCTTGCAGGTTTTGCCCACTCCGTTGAATGCTGGCTGGAAGGAAAACTGGCAGGTGGACTATACGGTGTAATGCTTGGCCAGGTCTTTTTTGGTGAGTCCATGTTTACCAGAATCAGCAACGGTTCCAAGGCTGCGCTGGTTGCACTGGTTGCTCATCTCAAACAACAGGACATTGCAGTAATTGACTGTCAGATGACAACAGCCCACCTCATGGCATTTGGAGCCAGAGAAATTGACGGAGCAGCTTTCCGCCAACTCCTGCAACAGCATATAACGCTTCCCATCCCCATCCCTTAACCACCACAATTGCAATATGACACCAATAAAACACACAGAACGATGTGACGGCTGTGGAAAAAATGTAACTCTCACAGAAACCCATGGTAATGAATTCTGCCAGGAATGCATGGACTTGGCTGCAATCATCCAGAGAAAACCGGAAACTATCAAACGCATCTGCAGTCTTATTAAATCAGACCTGCGACACAATGAAAATGCTGCCTCCGAATGCCAGCCTTCAGTGCTCCAGGAACTCCCGGAAGTTCTCGATGCAGTCCGTTACCGTACCCGTGATCGGGAACTGAACACCTGGTATGTCTCCGTGAGTGAACTTGACGGCAATCCTGTGGAGATATTTGCATCCACAGCTTTTGACAGAGACGACCACCTCCAGTCCCGAATTTCCAATCTGACAACCATCACCAGACTGGTCTCTCTCATCCTGCGAAATGTTTTCCTAGGCGAAGTACTCACCCTGGAAAAAACGATCAAGCAGCTACAGAGAAGTTCGAGGCAGAAAAATGATCTTCCGGATATGCTGACAGATGTCTTAAAAAGCTACAGAAAGGATGTGGAGGAATAACGTTTTCCATTCCCTCAATGAGCATAGTTCCGATTAGGGCGTATGTCCGGAAGGGGTAACCTGCTCGTGTTATACTGTAGTTATTGAAGCTTCAGTGTAAACGAGCGACCATAATTGGAGGTACCCATGATCCAGACATACGCACATCAAAAAGCATTACATGAAACT
>JAJRQL010000158.1 GCA_024280265.1 Deltaproteobacteria bacterium | reverse complement strand
CGGCCCCGCAGACACCAAGAGGCGCTTTTTTACTGATCCGACACGGGCCCATGGTACAGATACGACAACAGACACCGGATTCACCAAACTTGCAATGCGGGGTCTGCTGTTTCAGCCTGTCCCAAACTGTCTCGATGCCATCGCGCTCAGCTTTCTCGAGCATCCTGTGAGCATCTTCCCACATACTCATCTCTTCAAATCTTTTCGGGTTTTCCTTCATACAATTTCTCCTGTGCAGTGGGTGGATAATTAGATACAGGGATCACAGCCCTGCCGTCAAACAAATAATCTTACAGGAAAACAGCTCTGATTACTGTCAGCTATCTGACAGTAATCAACTTTACTGAAAAAAGAATACAACACACTTGAAAAATGATCAGGCCCGGGTGTTGCCGTAGTTTCTCAACAGATCAACATTTGGGATCAGATACACATTCCGCTGCCACCTTGCCAGCACCCCGTCCTTCAACATGGCCCCGATAATAGTAGAAACTGTCTGCCGCGAAGAGCCGATGATGGCAGCAAGCTGGGTGGTGGTAAGATCAATTCTGACAACAGTTCCATCCTGACTCCGGCTACCGTTATTTTCCGCTTCATAAAGAAAGAAGTCCGTTAACCGCTGTCTGATATCCTTAAAAACCAGACTGTCAATAATTGAAAAAGACCGGCTCAACAACTCACCAAGAATACGGATAACAGTCGTGGAGAGTGCAGGGTAACTGGCCATATAAGAATGCAGCCTGGATATCGGCATTACCAGCAGTGTCACCTCCTCTATAGTCTGAACATGCGCCCGGGTATGACTTACGAAGATATCTCCAGGCTCAAGAATAGCTAAGGAAAAATCCTTGTCCTCAACTGCGAGATACAGGCGTAACCGTCCCGTTTTCACGACAAAAACCTGATTTTTATCATGGCCAGGAGAATATATCAAACTCTTTCCGGCATGTCTGTGTTCGGTGAACTCTGCCAGGAAATCCGCATTTTCAGGTCGCTCAAGCTCATTGAGGAGATTGATTGACAGTAATCTGGTCTTCATTTGAAAATAGATTGAACCTCTGTTGTTCTGCAGGGTGTTAGCTTATTATACCACTATTTCGACGAACTTGAACCAATTACAGTAATACTGTACTACCCTTGAACTGCTCAACGATAATTATACTTCACCAGCAGTTTTTCCACTAACCCGACAAGTCGGAAAACTTTCCAGAGCCGCCGGATAAGCACCCCGGTTGAAACTTTAACACGGATAAACTGCAAATAAGTGCCTTGTTGCTATTTGTAGCATCTTAATATTGTTTCACTCTCATACATTCACGGAGCTCGCGCCCCGCTTCCATGTCTTTTTTGCAGAAATCATGGGGTTAGACACTGATATGGGGAGGCAGGTGGATGCCTGTATAAAGGTCTGAAAACAAAAAAAGCCAATCACTTGAAAAGTGATTAGCTTTTATCTGAAAAATGGTCGGGGCGGTAGGATTCGAACCTACGGCCTCCTGCTCCCAAGGCAGGCGCGCTAACCAGGCTGCGCTACGCCCCGACTCATAAAGAAAGGAAAAAAGCCCGACCTGTAAAGAAAAGATCGGGCTTGGTATTTTTGGCTCCTCGAGCAAGACTCGAACTTGCGACAAGGTGGTTAACAGCCACCTGCTCTACCAACTGAGCTATCGAGGATTAAAATCAACAGGCATTAGCGATAGCAATCAACCTGTAGGCGCACGAATATAAACGACCGGGACTGGGCTGTCAATACCTTTTTCGATTCCTGCAACTGATAAGGATATCCTGCAAATCTTCTCATACACGGGCAAAACAACAGAATCCGCAACACTCCATTTTCACAAACTACTGCTGCTGAATACGAGATGGAAAACTGGCCATTATTGCAGCGATAACCTCATTAATAAACTTGGTAACCTTTTCCGGAGTCTTATTGGAGCCGAGACGGTCTGTACCACTGCCACGCCAGATCAGTTTCTGCTCACCCGGATCAAGGATATCAACAATCAATGTTCCCTCTTCATACTCTCTGGCAGTGGTTGTTCGTACACCTCTGGTACCGTTCCAGTATGGGTCTCTGGCCAATGCTCCATACCCTATAAGGACTGTAGAAGTGATCGATGGACTCCACCTGTAACTTCTTATCAATGCCACCAAGCCAACTCACCACAAAATCAGCCGAAGCGGAATCAACTTTTGCGTAGCCCTTTGCCGCAAGATTGTTTTCCACAGCACTACGTACTCTGTCCACAATAAGGTCATTGTTGACCCTGAGTGTCGAACACCCAACCACAAGAAGTAACAGAAAAGCAATACACCCAAAAAAAACTCCTTTATTCACGGAAAATTCTTCATCAGAAGATTATCAAAACCCCATCACCCGAAAGCGAATCTCGGGCTGCTACTGGGGTGGAGTGCCAAACATTCCCTTGAGCATTTCCATGGCCTGCTGCATCTCCTGCTGGTCCTCAGGAGACATCTGCAACTGCTCACCCTGCTGCAGCGGCATAGCAGATTGCTTTTTCACGCTTTCGGGATCTTTGAGCATGGCAATGGTCTGTTTTGCCATTTCTCTGGCCATTGCGTCTGACTGCGGGTCATACTGAACATCTATTCCCTCTGGAAGCTGAAAATACTTGTCTTTCACTCTGCCTTCATCCACAGAGGTCGCCTCTACCTTCATATTCATGCCCAGCATGTTGCTTTCAACCAGCAGGGGGACCCTGGAGCCATGGATATTGTACGCAACCACACCCATCACCTCAGCACGGTCACAGTTGTAACCAAGTATTTTTTCAACATTCTGCTGAATATTCCCGCCAAACCCCTCGGCCACGGAAACACCGAGTTTCTCTCCATTTTCCCGAACTCTTTTTTTTTCTGCCCTGGATAGTTTATTGTACTCTTCTATTATATACTTTTCCGGGTTTACGCTTTTTGTCCCTGTCCTTTCCGTCAGATCAATCTGACAGATCCAGTCAGGAGTAGTAATGTCCACAGTCTCATTGACCATGGTCATCCCCATCATGGTAGTCTTGGTAGTACGATAGGAAGCAACCTCACGTCCATAATCACGAATATATTTGATTTCACTACCATTTTCCATGCCACTGATGTCATAATGAATGGTTGCGTTCTTAAACGGCAACCTCACCTCCCAAGGACTTTTATCACCAGCAGACACACTCAGCGGCAACAGAACCAGCAGCACAATCCCTATCAGAAACCGTTTCTTCATGATATTCCCCTCCCTGAAATCATAATGGCCTGGTGACCTTTTCAAATTCAAACTCACATAGCTATAATTTAACAATGCGTTGAGAATTATTCAACCTTTTCATGCTATTCTTTTTTTCTGTGAATGGCAAAAGGGGCCCAGCTCTGACAGACTGGCATCACCTCCACACGGTTAATATTCACATGGGGCGGCCGCTGGGTCAGCCAGTAAACAATTTCTGCAATATCCTGCGGGGTCAGTGGCTCAGTACCATCATACACCGCATCCGCCTTTTCCTTATCTCCATGAAAGCGCACCACTGAAAATTCAGATTCGGCCAGACCCGGCTCAACGTTTGACACTCGTACCCCAGTTCCGTGGAGATCGGCACGCAGATTGTTGGAAAACTGCGCCACAAATGCCTTGGTTGCACCATAAGTATTGCCGCCTGGATAGGGCCATGACCCAGCGATTGATCCCATATTGACAATATGGCCACATCCCCGGCTTACCATTGTCGGCAGCAGGGCACGGGTCACATACATCAACCCCTTGATATTGGTATCCACCATGGTCTCCCAGTCATCAAGATCAGCATCCTGCGCCGGATTCATTCCCAGCGCCAGCCCGGCATTGTTCAGGAGCAGATCAATTTCATTATGGGAATCGGGCAGGCCACTCACCATGGCCTCAACCTCACGACGTTTGCTGACATCACAGACCACCCTGTGAATTTTCACATCACTATATTTTTCACAAAATTGCCGCAACCGCTCCTCGCGCCTTCCGGAAAGCACCAGGTTCCAGCCATTTTCTGCAAATATCTCTGCACAGGCCCAACCAAATCCTGAGGTGGAGCCAGTTATAAATGCTGTTTTTGTCATCGCTTTTTAGCCTCCATATTGAAACATTCCGCAGCCTTTTTCATATCAGCAGGAGTGAGGTAAAAATGAGGTGCCATGCGTATATATCCTGATCGTTCGGTCACCACTATGCCATGTTTTCCAAGGCGTTCCACCAGTCTGGCACCACCGTTCACCGGCAAAACAGCAAGTATCCCTGAACGATTTTTTTTCGGAAATAACAAAGGAGTATGAAGATTGCGATCCAGATGCTCCAGAAAGACATCCTGCAACTCAAAAACCTCCTCCCTGATACCCTCCATGGTGTAACGCAGAAATATGGAATCAAGGAGACCATTGAGGGCTGCCAGGTGCTCCCAGGCAAGGGTGGAATACTCAAATTTTCGTCCGTCCACATGAGGATTCCAACTGTGATCCAGATACTCAAGTCCCTGCTGCATGGAGGAAGAACCCACCATGGTCACCGCAATTTTGTCCCGGAACTCTTCACTGGTATAAAGAATCCCCGCACCAAAGGGCCCCATGAGCCACTTCCAGGAAGACACAGCCACAGCAGCCACATTACACTCTTCAGGGTACAGGGGAAGACAGCCCACACTCTGGGCCCCATCTATAACCAGATCAATATCCCGCTCCCTGCAGAACGCGCCCAGCTCCTTGAGGTCAGCAGCATAACCGCTGGTAAACTGAACATGACTCACAGCAACGATACGGGTCCGTGAAGTGACTTTTTCTACAAGATCCGCCATCGACCAGCCCCTCGGAGCCTTTACAGCCGACAAATTTCCTTGAGGATCGCAGTCACCAAGCAGAAGCAGTTTCACTCCCCTCCTCTCCTGAAGACGCCATGGATAATGATTACTTGGAAATTCGTGGATATAACTGATGATCTCGTCGCCCGGCTCAAATGGGTAGCCATTGGCAAGAAGACACATGCCCTCCGCCGTATTATGGGTGGCCGAGATGTTGGCAGCGTCGGTCTGAAACAACTCTGCACATTTCCGGTGGAACCGGGGCAAGAGGTTAAAATAGGGGGGAAGTCCACTGATTCCACCTGCCGCCATGGCCTCAAGAAAATCACAGGCGGCCTTCTTTGCCTGCAACTCCATGGGAGAGATGGCACAATGGGCCAGAAACAGGCTGTTCTCTTTTGCGGGAAAAGCCTCCACGCTCTTGTCAAACATTATTTTACTCCTCCGGCTGCTGGTTTGGCTGAATGTCAGCCGCCATTGTTAAACCTGTGATACTTGATAACCAAATCGGCACAGCTGTTATCAACATGGGCAAAATCAAATATCAACTCCGATCGTCTCCTGCCGTCACCATCCACAAGATGCTTGTAGATATCAATAAAGGGGACATCATGCTCCTTACAGCAATCGGCATAGGCAGCATTGAGCATTTCGGTATAGAGACTGCGCTCCGCATGGGAGGCTGTGAAGGGATAGTTCAGGCTCTGTTTCCATTTTTCCGCTACAGCCCCTGTAAAATCTCCAGTGGGAACCACATTAAAGACATGAATCCTGTATCCCTGCTGCCGCAGGTTATGGACATAGGAAATATACCGCCTGGCCGTTGCCTCAATGAGTTCCTTCACAGAAGTGCCACGTTGCAGATGCTTGTACTTTATATGAAGACGGACATCGACTTCACCAAAGCAGAATATCAGTTCTTTTTCACGCAACGCACGGATTATTTTCAGGAGTTTTTTTTCATGGTGAGGCAGCTTAAAGGCCGTCTTGCCATCAAGCTTATTATACCCGAACAACACCCTGGAATCCGCTATGATATCATGGTTCTCGAAACAGCGCCTGGAGTGACTGTCACCCACCGCAAATATTTTCCTGTTCATAATTGATGAGCTCGTAAAAACCTGCAATTGTAGATGGCTAAGTAGACAAGCATATACTTCGAAAAACTTCAGGTCCGAGTCGTAAATACTTTCAATTGTTTCAGCGTACTAGAACACGTCGAAATGATTGAAAATATGAAGCAACGAAGGAGGTGAAGAGTGTTTACGACGCCATCATAATTGGCAGATTGGTAAATCAGTTTGTCCCGGAAGCCATGGAACCACCATCGGCATAGGGCAGAAGAGACTCTCCTGTGGCAGTTTTCAGACTGTGGCGATTAATGTAAAGACCGATGAGCGAAAGTGCCAGGCGTGACTGAGTACGAACGAGATCCCGCTGCACCTCGTTAAAACGAGCCAGGGACTCCTGACCGGCCTTGTAGCCATCCTCCACAAGATCTCGGCTCTGTTCGACAAGTTTTACAGAGGCACGCTGCAATTTCAACTGTGCCCTGGCCTGTTCCAGGCGTGTTATCGCCTGGCGCACCTCACTGACTACTCTATTTTTCTGTTGATCAAGAGCTCTGGCAACCTCACGCCGAAAGGCCTTGGCCTCGGCAATTCTTGCCTGATCCCCACCACCCCTGAAAAGATTATATGAGAGATTGACAAGGAGGGTAGAGCCAAAATCGTCCCCCTCAAAGCCCATATCATCTATCCGGTTGCCGTCCACATATCCGTTCACCGAAAGCTGCGGGTAGAGGCGTGCCCTGGTTACTCCTACCGTGGATTCTGCCCGCTGCAGACTTATCTCCTGACGCCGCAGATCCGGTCGATACAGCCTGGCGGCTCGAAGCAATTCGTCCGCTGAAAGTTCTACAAAGGCACCCTCTTCCACCATCTCCACAGGGAGCAGTTCCAGACCGTCTGGCATAACACCACTCTCCCGACCCAGCAAAACAGCCAGACCGGAGAGTGCCAGGTCATAATCCCGCTCTGCCAGCAGGATGTCTGTGGAGGCATTATTCATCTGCACCTGAAAATTAAGCACCGCCGAAAGGGACCCCGCCCCGGCGGCCATACTTACCCGGGCCTCTTTTTCCTGATTGGCATTAAAGGAGAAATCCGCCTCGGCAATGGCCTTATTGTACAGGGCAAGCTGCGCTGCATAGTAACTCTCAGCAACAGATTGCAACAGCAGGCGCATGCCATCCCTCCTTGCCTGCTCACTCTCCTGCTGGCCATATTCGGCCGTGAGTTTTGAAAACTTTCTCGCAAATCCGTCAAACAAGAGCCAGGAAGCGCCAAGGTTGAGTTTATATCTCTCGCTGTTTCTGTCAATATCAACTCCACCTGACAACAGGGACTGGAGCGCGGCATAATTTGCAGACATCCGGCTGCTTGACGCCGTTCCCCCAGCGTCAATACTTGGCCAGTAAAGCGCACTCACCTGCTCAATTCGCTGCTGTGCCTGCACCACCCGTTCTGCAGCTGCTGCAAGGGAAGGATTATCCTGCAGGGCGATCTGCTGTGCTGTTCCAAGGTCAAGCAACCGCACCTCATCAAGGCTTTTTCCTCCGGCAACGGGTACGCAAAAAAGACTCGTCATTACCATGAAAAAGAAGATTTTATTCCAGTTCACCGATTTTCCCTCTCCACTTTTCGTTAAACTATTCATTACACCCAACCTGATCTGGCTATTCCTTGACCACCCTCGGTTCCACTGATTCGCGACTTGGCCACTGACCATTTATTCCCTTTACCACAACTCTCCTCAAATCATTAACAATCACCAGTAGGCTTGGAATCAGTATCAGGGTCAATCCCGTGGCAATAGCAACCCCGCCCGCGACAGACAGAGCCATGGGAATAAGAAATTTCGCCTGCAGATCCGTTTCCACGATAAGAGGAGCCAGACCGCCAATGGTACTGATGGAGGTGAGGAATATGGCCCGGAATCGTCTGGCACCACCCTGAATGACGGCATCAAACAACGTCATCCCCCGGGCAAGGTTCTCGTTGACCCGCTCTATCAGAACTATGGCGTCATTGATCACCACTCCGGACAGAGCCACCATCCCGAAAATGGACATCATTGAGAGATTATATCCCAGCAGCAGATGTCCCAGGATAGCACCGATAATGCCGAATGGGATGGTGAAAAGAATGATAAACGGCTGCACATACGATCTGAAGATGGTGGCAATAATAACAAAAATCCCCACCATGGCGATGGGGAAGCCAACCTTCAGGGATGAAAAAGACTCGCGGGTATTTTTCTTTGAACCCTGCAGGGCAAGATGCACATCGGGATACTTCTGTTTCAGCTCCCTGAAGGTGCTTTTGTCAAGTTCAGTAAATATCTCTCCGGAATTTGCCTTACGGTTATTCACCTCTGCGGTCACCTTGATGCGGCGCAGACCATCTGTTCTTGAGATAGTTGAATAACCGGGAGTAAACGTAATATCGGCCACAGAAAGCAGGGGGACTTCCCGGCCATCTGGAGTGCGGATATACACTTTTTCGAAGTCGGATATCCGGCTTCTCTCATCTGCCGGGTAGCGTACCTTCACCCGGATATCATCACTGCCACGTTGCAACCGTAAGGCCTCACGCCCATAAAAGCCGGAATTAATCTGACTGGCCAGATCCTGGACACTCAGACCCAGGGTTGTGGCTTCCGGTTTCAGAGTAAGTTGCAGCTCGTTCTTTCCCTGGGCGTAATCGGAACGAATCTGATAGACCCCTTCAAATTCCTTCAGCGCCTCCTGGAGATCATCTGCAGCACCGAGCAGCTCACTCATCTCCTGTCCCTGCAGCCAGACCTCAATCTCTGCACCCGATGGCCCGGCCTGCATACCTTCAAAAGAGAGACTTTTCACCCCGGGAATGCCACCCACTTCGTCTTCCCAGGCGATAAGCAGGTCATTGGAATGAACCCCTCGTTCCTCCGACGGTAACAAGATAATCTGAACAGATCCCATATGCGGCCCCTTAGCCCCCATATCACCGGACAGAACCTGCCCCACCAGAATCAGTCGCTGCTGTATCAGGGGGTCACCACTTATTGTGGAAGTTTTTGCCGCTACCCGGTCAAAGGCGAGTTGGATCTTTTGCAATGCCTTTTTGGTTACATCAGGAGGAGTACCCTCGGGAAATTCTACAGTTGAAGTAATAACAAAGCCATCGAGTTTGGGAAAAACCTGGAACTTCACCAGTCCACCCTTCACCAACCCCACACTGAGCATGAGTACGGCAATAGCTATAGCCAATGAGACATAACGCCAGTTAAGAACATTTGTAATAAAAGGCACATACCGTTTTTCTATAAAAGTCTCAAGACCGGTGCTTACAGCCAGACGACCCCGCTCAATGAGGGCAAAGGGGCCCCACCGTTTTTTGGGTTTATTCAGATCCGGTAGATGACTCAAATGGGCCGGAAGCAGTAACAGTGATTCCACTAGAGAGATCAGGAGACAGGCGATAACCACAACTGGCAGGATAGCCACAAATTTCCCCATGGTTCCACCAACATAGGAGAGCGGAATAAACGCAACAATGGTTGTGCTAACCGCAGCCAGTACCGGCATGGCAACTTCCGACACTCCTTTAACCGCAGCATCAAATGGAGATTCCCCCTGTTTACGGTGCACATAAATGGCCTCACCCACCACAATCGCATCATCAACCACTATACCCAAGACCATTATCAGTCCAAAGAGTGAAATCATATTTATGGTTGCATCAATGTACCAGAGAATAAACATCGCCCCGGCAATGGAGATGGGAATGCCCAGCCCTGCCCAGAATGAGAGGCGCAGATCAAGGAACAGCCAAAGCATGAAAAACACCAGGCAGAGCCCTATCACCCCATTTCGCGTGAGCAGATTAATTCTGGCCCGCAGGGAATCAGTGGTGTCATAAAAAACCGAAATATGTACCCCCGGCGGCAGGACCTGCTCTTTTTCTTTCACAAAAGTCTGCACAGCATTGGAAATCTT
>JAJRQL010000157.1 GCA_024280265.1 Deltaproteobacteria bacterium | reverse complement strand
TATAGTCCACAGAGAGCTTATTGAAGATCTGCCTGCAGTTTTAAGGATATATATTGGCTGTGCTAGTCAATTATATGGAGACCTGAGTCAGATTGATCTGGTGAAAATCCATATGACATCAGGCAAAGTGACCTTGCTTTGCTACGATGATTTCTGGGGTAAGCCATTACCGCTGCTTCTTCAAAGAGTGAAAATTAAATTGCGGGAGCAAGACATTGATTTTTTCGACTATGGCGATGAATATCCGCCACAACCTCTTTATTTGAAGGGTGTGTTAATGCAAGGTCATATGCCGAATTACTCGAAGCAAAAAACTTTTGACAAAAGATTGCAATCTTTTGAGTGGTTAGATCTCAGCGGGTTTGGTCCTACAGGAGATGAACTGGAAAACTTGTTAACAGAAAACAGGTTGCAAATTAAAGGATTCAGATTTTATAAAATTACAAAGAATATAGACAATTGAAAAAGACTTTCTGCTCAATAAATGATAGAAGAGAAAGGGGTTATTTGTTTCGTAAGATCTTGTTGCCTTTTTCATTCACCACAAAAAAATTCGCCCTCTTGCATGACTTAGTTGCTTATTATGATTGAACTATCCGATTGGATTAAAAATATATTTTTTGCTCGCCATGAAACTTTTGCCCCTCGCTATGGCTGGCTAAAAAAGGGTTATGATGCAGTTAACCAGCATGGTGCAGATGTTTTCGATTCTGACAATGCCATCGAGCATCTCGGAGTTGGGAAAAATATGGTTCGTGCCATCCGGTTTTGGTGCATGGCCTATAACATTCTTGAACCCGTAACGGAGAAGAAACCGCTAAGAGTCGGTGGTCAAATGAAGATAACGGAGTTTGGGGGGCAACTCCTGAGTGATGAAAATGGCTGGGATCCTTTTTTGGAAGATGTTGCCATCCATTGGCTGCTTCATTGGAAACTGTTTATGCCCCCAATTTTTGCGACTGCCTGGCCACTTGCTATGAACATCTCATTACTTGGGAATTTTTCGGCTAAAGATCTTGCCGCAGTAATTGCCGAACGTCTTTCCCAGCAAGATACATTTAAACGGTATTCGCTTGCGTCTCTGGAAAAAGATGCCTCCTGTTTTATTCGTATGTATGGCTCGTCACAATCCAAAAATGCAGAAGAAATCGAATGTCCGTTTACACAGCTTGCATTATTACTCCCTGGAAACAACAGACAAACATTTAGTTTTAATACTGGAGAGAAGGTAACGTTACCAGATCTGATTTATCTTGCCTCTTGTTTTGACTTTGCTGCTCAGACACAACCTGGCTTGAAGACCATATCTCTCCATAAGCTTGTTTATGGTTTTAACAGTCCTGGTGTCTTGTTCAGAATCTCTGAATCGGAATCTGGCAGGCGTCTTGAAGAGGGAGGGAAAAATATTTCAGGCATAGACTTTGTTGAATCATTTGGCAACAGGCAGTTACAGTTTGAAGATGCCCCTGCATTATTAGCCAATAAACTTTTGCAACGTTATTACGCTGCCAATTGCTGAACTGGAAAACCATATGTTCTTATCAGATATAGTCGCTCCTGATTCTATTATTGCCCGTTCGGTAAATATTGAACGAGATTTAGGGGATCATGCGACCTTAAAACAGTATATTCTAACAGAAAAAGGATTAGAGATTATCGGCAGATTCATTGCCGCATTAAAAGGTGAAAAGATTTCCTCCTGGTCTTTAACAGGACCGTATGGCATGGGGAAATCCTCATTTGTCAATTTTCTGATCGCGCTTTGTGGCGCTGAAAAGTCTGAAGAATGTCGACTTGCCCGCAATATTCTTCTCTCATCTTCAGAATCTCTCCATAATACTTTTTTAAAATCTTTACCCCGCGATTTAAAAAAGAAACAACAAGGCTTTTTTCGGGTTGTTGCTACTTCTTCTTTTGAATCCATTAATTGTACGCTTGCTAAAGCACTTCTGGGTGCCCTGAACCGAGAATTTAAAATTACAGATTCAAAGAATCCCGTAGCCAAACTGGTTGCAAAAGTCAGCGAGTTTGTCAAGGGCGACACAACAGACACTGCCTTACTGACGCAGTATATCAAACAGGCAGGAAAGCTGTACGGTGCCCCTGTTGTCATAGTGCTTGATGAGTTTGGGAAAAATTTAGAATATATGGCTCAACATCCAGGAATGGGTGACGTATATATTTTACAGGTTCTAGCCGAAAGCTCTGGTATATTTGTATGGGTTTGTCTGCATCAGGCATTTGAAGAATATGCCTCTGAACTATCAAGCAAACAGTTACAGGAATGGGGAAAAATACAAGGACGATTTGAAGATATTTCTTTTGTAGAGCCCCAGCAGCAGATGATTCATTTTATCTGCCATACCTTGAAAAAGATCAACGGTGCAGCAGTTTTTAATCAACAATTGCAAGAGTGGGCTGAGTATTATGTTACCAGATTCAAAACGCTTTCCCTTCCCGGGCAGGTCTCCATTGATTTGCAGACGATAAAAGATTGTTACCCGTTGCATCCACTCGTCGTGTACTCTTTACCAGAGCTTTGTACCCGATTTGCCCAAAATGATCGCACCTTGTTTGCCTTTCTTTGCGGTGGTAACCCTTACGCCTTACCCCATTTTCTTCATCATCACACCATACAACCGGAGACAAAAAGCCTGGCCACATACGGACTTGCCTCGCTCTATGATTATTTCCTCGCGATTACCAATAGTTCCTCAATGAATAAGCCTGAAGGAAAAAGGTGGTTTGAAGTCAATACCATTATTGAGGAATCCAGAAGCCTACCTGCAGATGAACAAGAACTGATCAAAACTATTGGCTTATTAAATCTGCTTGCTAAACCTACCAGTTTACGTGCCTCAAAGGATATCACCAACTTTGCAGTTACATCTCCTGATTGTTCAAACTCCAAGGTGATAAAAAAACCACACTCACTGCTAAAGAAGCTGATTGGCAGAGGTTTGCTTATTTATCGGGAATATGCTGACGAATATCGATTATGGGAAGGTACGGATATTGATATCGCATCTTCTTTGGAGAAATACAAAGAACGAGCTGCTGGTTTTGTTCTTGAGGATATGCTTGAAAAAACAGCACCTTTCACCCCATTAATCGCATCTCGGCATTCATATCAAACCGGTACCCTTCGATACTTTGAAAGACGATGGTCCTCCCAAACAGATTTACACAAGAATATAACTTGCAGCTCACCGGATGCCGACGGCTTACTTGTTTATTGTTTTGGTTCCGCAGCCAAGTTACAAAAACCTCCTGAAAAAACTGACGATGGCCGACCTGTAATTGTTGCTTACGTCCAATGTGAGAAACAATTACGGGAAGCTGTAATTGAGGCTGCTGCGACAAAAAACATGCTTGCCCAGTCCAGTGAGTTGGCCCGGGACGGTGTTGCCCGCAAGGAAGCCAGGTACCGGGCTCAGGTTGCCGAAAAGCGTCTCAGAAAACTACTCAATTCACTTTATTCACCTGGGAATGCCGCAGTTCATTGGTATGCCACAGGGAAAAAATTCACCCTCTCTTCTTACCGCGGGCTTTCTGAATTGCTCTCCACAATCTGTTTTCAGGTATATGGGCATTGCCCTGTTATCAGGAATGAACTGATCAATCGCAATAAGCTTTCCAGCGCAACGGCAAGAGCCCGCAGAGAACTCATTGAATTTATGGTAACACGGGCTGAAGAGCCAGTGTTAGGCATGCAGGGTACAGGGCCTGAAGTGGCCATATATCGCACAATGTTGCTCGCTGAAGAACTTCATAAAAAAAACCGAAATGGTCACTGGAAACTTGTAGCCCCAAACGAAGCATCCTCATTTTATGCTGCCTGGGAAGCAATAGATACTATTTTAGAACAAGCAGAACTTGATGGAATACCCCTTTCAGACATCATACAAACTCTTCAAAAACCACCTTTTGGACTCAAGTACGGGCCAATCCCCATTTTACTGTGCCTCTACCTACTGGTAAAATCTGAAGAGGTTGCCCTGTATCGAGAAAAAAGCTTTCTTCCCTATTTATCTCCGGAAGAAATGGAACTTATGGTAAAAAGACCGGATCTTTTTACGGTAAAAAGATTTGCTCCCACCGGTATCCGCAATGAAATTTTCGGGCTTTATCAAAAGCTGTTAAACACCAGCACTACCGTTGGTGAAAATACTATTCGCAACGCAAACATGGTGAGTGTCGTAGGGCCGCTTATCCAATTTGCCAATGGTCTTTCAGAATATGTCCTGCAAACCAAAACAATCAGCAGAAAAGCTCAAAATATACGCCGTGTCTTACTCAATTCCAAAGACCCTATTCATCTGCTCTTTGAAGAATTGCCCCAGGCTTTAAACTTTGAACCATTTCCCGAAGAAAGTGACCTGGATTTTGACATAGCAGAAGCTTTTCAAGCTGCCTTGCGGGAAGCTCTGCTGGAGTTAACAAAAGCAGATCAGCTTCTTTACCAGGAGATAGGCAATGCAGTGCAAAATGTCTGTGGGAAAGACAGCTCATTAAAAGGACTAAAGGAAGATCTGGCAAGACGTGCAGCACCGCTCGTTATGAGGTGTGCTGATAAGCAACTGAAGCCCTTTTTTGTTGTGCTTACCAAACAGACAGCCAATATTGAAGCCTGGTTGATCGCATTAGCGACAATTGTCAACCAACGCCCGGTAGACTCCTGGCGGGATACGGATCTGCAGATTTTTTCAACTCGTCTTCATGATTTTTCCGATCGTTTCCAGGCGCTAGAATCCGTTGTAACCGCAGAATTAAAAATACCTGCAAAGAGTAACAATCAGGAAATTCGCCATGTTTCAATAATGAATTCCTCAGGGAAGAATCATAGAAAAATTATTCGGGTAAAGAAAAAAACTCTTTCCGGCATGAAGTCGATTGTTTCTGAATTGAATAAAACACTTGCTGATGATGAGCTGGAGGCGCTTCTACTGTTAATTGGTGACCAAATATTATCAGAAGAACAAAATTAGGTAAAAATATGAATAAAGACAAGGAGAAATCAGCATCCGGATCTGTGCCTGAACCAGGTGAAGAGAGTCTTGCAGCTTTGATTAAGGAAGCAGGAAAAACAGCAAGAGAGCAAAAAAAGAGGATGCTTGAAGAACACTTTAAAAAAGTTCATCTTGCGGTTACCGGTCAGCTTGAAAACCTGCGACAGGAAAAGTCACTATGAAGCCTGCCCTTATTATTGTTGCCGGGCCAAACGGAGCCGGAAAAACGACAATTACAGAAAAACTTCTGCGACATGAATGGATGGACGGTTGCGTATATATTAACCCGGATGTCATTGCTCAGGAGAAATTCGGTGGCTGGAATGATCATACCGCAATTATCAAAGCGGCCCAACATGCCCAGGAAATTCGGGAAGATTGTTTGCTGAAATCAAAGAGCATGGCTTTTGAAACTGTATTCTCCATACCGGAAAAGCTGGAATTTGTCCAACGGGCAAAAGATGCCGGTTTTTTTGTCCGACTGTTTTTTATTTGCACAAACGATCCGTCCATCAACGCACAACGAGTTGCCATGCGGGTGATGAAAGGCGGGCATGACGTGCCCATTCAAAAGATTATTAATCGATACTATCGGTCAATAGCCCATTGCCTGCAGGCAGTGCCTGTTGTTGACCGGGCTTATTTTTATGACAATTCAAAAACTGATTGTGATCCTGTCCTGCTTTTTAAGACTGTCGAGGGTGAGATCGCGAAAGTTTATAACAAGTTGACACCATGGGCTACAGACATTGCCGGTCAGATACCTGGGAATGACAAAGATATTCCATGTTAGGAATGTGAGGAAATAATGGCGCATAAAAGTGATGAGAGAAGACATGTATTGTCATTGTCAGGCGGCAAAGACAGTGCAGCTTTAGCGGTTTATCTACACGACAAAATACCGAATCTTGAATATGTGTTTATGGATACCGGTTATGAGTTACCTGAGACCTATGAATTCCTCAAACGTATGCGGGCTATTCTTGGAATTCAGATAAAGGTACTGAAGCCGAGTCGTGATTTTAATTTTTGGCTTAAAATTTTCAAGGGATGTCTTCCTGCCCCTAATAACAGGTGGTGTACGAGAGAACTTAAGATAAAACCCTATGAAAAATATGTCGGGTCAGATTTCATTGTAAGCTACATAGGATTACGGGCAGATGAGGACAGAATGGGATATTTCAGTAATAAAGATAACATTTTGCCGATGTACCCATTCATTGAGGATGGACTTTGTCGCAGGGATATTATTCAGATACTCGAAGATAAAGGATTAGGATTGCCTCGGTACTATAAGTGGAGAAGTCGTTCAGGATGCTATTTTTGCTTTTATCAAAGAAGAAATGAATGGATAGGATTACTCGATACCCATCCCGACTTGTTTGAGAAGGCTTGCGAATATGAAGAAAGCCATTCTGATGGCAGGACGTATACATGGATTGAAGGTGTTTCGTTGAGGGAATTGGTCAAAAATAGAGACAAGATTTGTGCACCTTCTACAAAATCGGATCAGTTTAATGACAGTAAACTGTGCAATATATTAGGTGGAAAAGAATTTTCGTTCGGCAAAACTAATATATTAAATAATAAAAAAGGTGATGATGAATGCCTGTTTTGCACCCTATAAAGAATATCAATGATTTTTATGAATTAATTGGTGATATTAGGACGGGAAAACACAAAGGAGTCGTTCGCCCGCATAAGTATTTATTATTACTTACAATACTTAATCTAATAGAAAAAGGGATAGACAATCAATTTATTTTCAATAATGAACTTGTCAGCGAATTTCGAAATATTTGTGAAGAATTTTCCTTTAATCCTAAAATAATTCTTTTGGAGCATCCTTATTATCACCTAATAAGTTCCTCGTGGTGGCATCACTGTATTAAAAAAGGAAAAGAAAGTAAGTATAATTACTATATAGACAATAAAAAACGATTCATTCCAAACAGGATAAAAGAAACCATAGATTTTTCTTATCTTAGTGATGAACTATTTGTTTTCTTGTCTGATAAAAATCATAGAAAAAAAGCTATCGACTATCTAAAGGGGAAGATACAAGAAATTTCACAGAAATCAAATTTATCTCCTGCAAGCTCATCTCCCCGTGCCCTAAAAATACCCAGCAAATTCCCTCACGAACAACAGGCCTTGCAAGCCATTGTTCCCCCTCTTGAAAGAAAAGTCCAGTTTGTCTCAAATTTTGAACTCTATGTTTCTGGAACAAATGAATATTTAGAATGCGATCTGGTTGCAATTTGCAGCAGTTGCATAACGATCATTGAACTTAAGCACTGGGGCGGAGAAATTGAAATCCTGCCGAATAACTGGCAGGCAAACGGTCAATACAGGCAAGACCCCCATAAAGTAAACAACTATAAATGCAAAGTATTAAAAAGTTATCTTGAAAAAGAATTCCCTTATTTTGATATTCCATGGGTTGATTCTGTTGTGGTGCTCACTAATCCCGATGCCCTTGTCCATAATGAATCGCATCCCAAAAAAGCAACGAAGAATCCCACCTTTGCCGGTACTGATGCTTTAGTTAAATATCTAAATTACAGAATTAGTACTGAGCCAAAAGTGCTTGGCCCCAATGACAGAAAAAAAATTGCGGATCAACTCTGGGATTTGACCGAAGGCCCAAAGAAAAAGGGGTTGAAAATCCCAGGCTATGACATTTTGGAAAATATTACTCAGTCATCTGATCGACTGGAATTTTTAGCTCGAATTGAAGGGCTGACTGAGCTGCAAACTTTAAAACGGCTGCGTGTATTTGTTGCAGATTCTACTTTGTCCCCAGGTGAACGGGAAAAACAACGCAAGCGTGCACTCACGACCTTAAAGGCTCTTGATCAGGTAAGTAATCACCCAAACCTGATACGGGTAGAACCTGTTTCCAATGACGAAAATCTGGTCATTGAAGTCTCAGATTGGTCGGATGAAGGAACTTTGGCAGACGTACTCTACCGCAAGGAAAAAGAAGGAAGTAAATTTTCAGTAGACGAAGCAGTTAAAATTATCCAGGGCATTGTTGCCGGGTTATCAGTTTTGCATAAAGAGACAGTGGTGCATAGAGATCTGAGACCTGAAAATATTTTAATGGATGGTGATGTACCTGTCCTGATGAATTTTGACTATACCTATATTCCGGATGATCATGGATCTGAATATACGGTTTTACCAGATTCAAAGACACTGGATGCCTCGCCCTTTTTAGCCCCGGAGCTTTATATTGATGGACAATTTTCTGAAGCGACTGACCTATTCAGTGTCGGTGTCATTTTCTATACCCTCTTATGCGGGAAGCCTCCTTTTGCAAACTCCATGGAACTTCTGGACATTCAGGACGGCTTGTCTCAGGAAAATATTTCCTGCCTGGAAAATGTCGGCGCCAACGATGCTATTCTTTCTCTGCTGCAAGCTCTTGTCCGGCTTGACCGCACCGACCGGCCTCAGGAAGCCGCAGATATTGAGCAACAGGTGCAAGAGTTACTCACCAGGCCCAAAGAAGAAAAGACGAAATCAACAAATGAACCTCTCCTGCCAGGAGATGCTCATGACGTGTATGAGATTATAGAATTAATCGGACAGGGAAGAGAGGCCCAAGTCTACTCCGCTCGAAAAATAGGAGGGCAGCAGGTTGCGTTGAAACTTTTCTTCCATGAGATTCCCAGGAAGAGAATTGTAAATGAACATAAACATCTTTCACTGGTACAAAGTCCTTTTATCCTTCATGTGTATGACATACATACCTGGGAGGATGGACGTTTCTTTCTAGAAACAAATCTAATCGATGGCCATTCATTACGAAAAGCAATCAACCAACACCAACTCCCTGATATTAAAGAGTTCAGAGATATTGCCTCCTGTTTACTCAAAGCTGTTAAGGCAATGCACTGTGACCCATCCAGGGAAAAGAAACTCTTACATAACGACATAAAGCCGGACAATATTCTTATTTCCGCAACCCGAGAACCTGTACTCATCGATTTTGGCTCTTCCTGTTTTCCACGCATAGGTGTTTATTCCGGCACTAACTATTATGCCGCCCCTGACCTGTTGCGAAAAATAGATTTTGACTTCTGTGAAAGTGGGGATCTGTTTGCGTTAGGCGTTACCCTGTTTGAGTGGTTATGCGGTCGCAGACCATATGATGGGGTTCCCTCTGTGGAAAGTATTCCTCAAGCTGTAAATGATTTACGAAAAGATAAAATCCCGGAACCGCTTACCCAATGGCTGGAGCAAGCTGTTCAACCGCGACGTGGAGATCGCTTTGAAAATATTGTTACCATGCAGGAGGCCTTTGAAGAGGCCCTTAAATCCACTGACAGAGAACAGCAAAAAAAGCATGAAGAAAAGCCTCCACCTCAACCTGTTTCTGTTGCTCCGGTTAAAAAGATCCCAACAGAGCAACCACCTTCCGAGGCAATAGCCCATGATAATGTTTTTGTCCGTTACCTGAACACACTTCATAATGTAACCGCAGTTGATGACGGTGCCTTAGCTGAGAGTCAGGCCTTGAGCAAACATTTTGGTCAGCTGCAGGTACCATTGCGACAAACCACATATATCTATAAACAACTGACTACGCCTGAAGGCAGCCATGTTCTTCTTACCGGCCATGCAGGTGATGGAAAATCCACCATTGGCCTTGAGTTATACAAAAAGCTCAACAATCATCCTTCGGACGCACCTCTTGAGCAACCGCTGCAAAAAGTTGAAACCATAAAACATAATGGGATTAACGTTCATATTGTTAAGGATATGAGCGAATTAAGTGCTGCGGACCGGGAGGCAACGTTACAATCAGCGTTAACGGAAAACGATTCGGAGCGTTGGTTTATCATTTCCAATACAGGCACTTTGTTATCGACCTTCAAGAAGATTGCCGAGAAACAGGGTAAGACTTGGCTTAGCCTGGAGAATTCCCTGTTAAGCGCCTTAAACCATTATGATCCCAAAGTGCTGTCTTTCCTGGGAACACCATTTGCCGTCATAAACCTGGCTAAAACAGATAATATTCAAACCGGCATTGCTGTATTTCGTCGTATTCTTAAGCATAGTGGATGGAATGGCTGTGATAGCTGTGAGGCAATGCCTTCTTGTGCAATTTATCAGAATATTCAAGTGTTACGAGAAACAAAAGACATTTCTTTGGCTCGTATAGAGTTGGTTTATCGCAGACTCAAGGAGTATGGACTTCGTCTGACCATGCGCCAAATGACCGGACATCTGGCGTATAGCCTCACAGGGGGATGGGATTGTGCAATGATCCATGAACATGCCGCATCCCCAGTGCCACCTGATCCCTTAGATATCTTTTTTAGTAATCGTTTTTTTGGCTACACCAGTAACGGGCTTGATACACAGGCCAAAAGAATGCCGGCAATTCAATACCTCTTG
>JAJRQL010000156.1 GCA_024280265.1 Deltaproteobacteria bacterium | reverse complement strand
CTCAACTGTAATATTTCCGCCAAGTTTTTTGACCAGACCATAAGTTATGGAAAGGCCAAGTCCGGTACCTTCTCCGGCCTCTTTGGTTGTAAAAAATGGATCGAATATTCGTTTGATAAGCTCGGGAGGCATACCTGGGCCGGTATCATGGACACAGATATCCAGAATGTCTTCATCATCGCGAAGTGCAGCTATGAGGGTTATCTCTCCGTTCTTTCCGATTGCATCAATGGCATTGTTAATAATATTGAGGAAAATCTGCTGCAACTGGCCCCTGTCGCTGAAGATCAGGGGGAGGTTTTCAGCGAAAGCGAGTTCAAACCGAATATGGCTGTACAGGGCTTCCTTTTCAAGAAAACTGAGGACCTCACGGAGGAGATCAGTAATATCTATGTGCTCAAAGGCCACATCCATTCTTCTGGCAAATCCTAAAAGGCGATGGGTGATGACTTTGCATCGCTCTACTGCATCCTCGATTCCGTCAATGGATTGCAGGAGTTTCTCCTTATGCTCAAACTCTTCTGATAACTCCATAAGATCTGTCATAAGCCCTGCCTTTTGATCAATAATAGCCAAGGGGTTGTTGATCTCGTGGGCCACGCCAGCAGCGAGCCTGCCTATAGATGCGAGCTTGTTTGTGTGTTCCGCTTCAGTCATTGCTAAATTGCGTTTATCATTTGCCTCACGCAGTCGCGCTGTTATAGAATTTACTACTGGTACAATAACCATTAGGGCCAGAAACGTACAGCCTAGGAAAATCAGACGCATTCTGTGTTGAAACAAAGACCATTTCTCTCCGTACATGTATGCTTCTTTGGCTATACCCAGAATCCAGGGACTGTTTTTGATATGAACAAAAGACTTTAGGTACTTTGTACCTTTGTATTTCAGGGAACGGATAACAAGTTCCCCATCTTGGGGACGGTAGAGAAAAGGATGCTTTTCAAGGAGTTCGCCGAAAATGTTTGACCTGGTTTGCAGGATTCCCTGGTTGTTGACAAGGAAAATATCCTGGGACGCTCTAGTACTGACTGTTGATATATAGTTTTGCAGGGTTTCATAGTCAATGCTGAGCCGCAGTACCCAATATTCTTCCTTACCCGGAAGTTTATTGCTGACAGCTATGACAAAATGGGGCAGCTTTCTATATCCCATGAAGACATCGCTCATATAAAGCTGCCGGGCAAGGACCTTCACATACCAATCCTGGTTGCTGTAGTCATAACCTTCCAGGCGGAAAGGTCCTGCATATTTCTGTTGAATTCCGGATGGGCCGATAACCCCAAGATCCACAAATCCAGGATATTGATCCTTCAGATGATGAAAAAGTTTACTGACATTTTCCTGTTCAAGAAGTGCTTCATAATTGAACGTTCTGGAGGTGAACTTAACCACGGATTGCAATTCGTGAATAAATGCCTCAATTGTTTTCTGTGTTCCCTGGGTATGCCACAGGAGCTGTTCTCTTTCTTCATTTTCAAGAAGGTTCTTATACTCCAGAGAGCTCAGAACTGTTGTTGCAATGAGGGGAACAAAAAAAATAGCAAACATTGCTCCATAGAGCATGAAACGAAAATGTTTATAGCCACGGTCTTTGTCAACTCCATGGGCAGCTGTGGTAAAATAATGCCGGATTTTATGGTTTATTGTACTCATTCCTCTTTGCTCCTCTGCTTTGCGCCAGGTAAAATGATGCCAGGGGTCAGGAAACCACCAGTAACGGCTTTCAAGGCCTCGGAGTATGGCCCTACGACCGAGTCAATAACTTGAATTTTTTTCCAGACAAGATACTGCAGGTGACTCTCTTCAATACCACCACAAACTACGGTATTAACTCTCTCCTTAATGATGAGGGCACATAATTCTTCAGAGGATGGCCGGGTCATCAATATGGTTCTCGGGTTACCAAGAATTTGATGATCCTCGCAGAGTGCAACCAGAACCTCGGATGTCAGGTCAAAGCGTGGTGATATATATTTTTTTTTAATGGTTAGTAGTATTTTCATAAAGGAAACTCATTCAGTTTAAACCGTATCTGTTGAGTTTTCGCCACAGGGTTGTTCGGCCCCAGCCTAATATACGGGCTGCCCTGGAGCGGTTGCCCCCGGTTTTTCTCATGGCGTCAAGTATCATTTCCTTTTCAACGGCACCCCACCCATCACTGACGAGGACTGGAGACGTATCAGTTTTCCCAACAGACTGAATGGTTTGAGGGAGTGAAACAGTTTCGACGGGTCTCTGCTCTTCCATTGTGACATCTTCGGGGTCTGTCTGAGGAGAAAAGAGATACTTGGGCAGGGATTCTTCATGAATTTTCTTTTCCTGGCATATGTTCACGGCGTACTCAACAATATTTCGAAGTTCACGGACATTCCCTGGATAACGATAATCTGTTAGTATTTCGATAGATTTTTTGGAGAACCCTTTGATGGGCTTCTTCAGAGGGACACTGAATTGTCGTATGAAATGATCGAGAAGCAGACGAATATCACCCTCCCGCTCACGGAGTGGTGGTAGGTGCATGCGCAGAACATTGAGGCGGTAGAAGAGATCTTCCCTGAATTCACCCAGCTTGACCAGTTGCCTTAAGGGACGATGGGTGGCAGCAATAATACGAATATTGACCTTTACTTTTTTCACCCCGCCAACAGGGAAAAATTCCTTATCATCCAGCACGGAGAGAAGCTTCACCTGTAAACTGAGGGGAAGGTCACCTATCTCTGTGAGAAAAATGGTGCCGTTCTGGGCCAGACGGAACAATCCGGGTTTATCTTTTACAGCACCGGTAAATGCGCCCTTGGCGTGACCAAACAACTCAGATTCGAGCAAGGCCTCAGGCAGAGCACCACAGTTAACCTTAATAAAGGGGTGGCGCGATCTTTTGGAAGTGTTGTGGATAGCTTCGGCGAACATATCTTTGCCAGTTCCGGTTTCTCCGGTGATAAGGACAGAGGCGTCAGTGTGGGCAAGTACTGGAATAAGTTCGAACATCTCCTGCATTTTGGGACTAAGACCCAAAATGTCCTGGACGCCGTCATTGCTGCGACGTTTTCTGTCAAAAGATTCCTGGGCAGAGATATCTTCAATAAATACCAGAAGGCCGCCCGGAGTACCGGAATCAACCATTAAAGGGGAAACTGTGAAATGAACGGAGATTTTTTTGTGGTGCTGGGTGATAATGTCTCCAGCAACTGACAGACACTCAACGGATTCTAAAACTTCACGAAATTTTCTGCCGTTATTGTCGATATTGCTGCGCAAAATATAGTCTACGTAGACTCCACGTGCATTTGAATTTGCAAATCCGGTAAGGACCTCCATAAAACTGTTTATTTCAAGAATGCGCAGCTCAGCATCAAGGATGATAACACCGTGCGGTACACTGTTTAAGATCTCTATTGTAGCGATCTTTTCCAGTGGACTTGGAGTTGTTAGTTTCATAATACTTGATTGCCCTGCTTGGTCACATTGCTATCCTCTTTTCTTTATCCCGTTTTATGACGTTGTGAATATCGTTTCAAGTAAAAAAAATATGTCCTCACTTCAAAAAAGTCAGGATATCAGCAACCGGTGAAATGAAAAAAAAGCGAGGATGCTGGTAATCTGGAGGAGTTTGCGCAGAGTAGCCAGCGCATTCCAGCTTGACTCGCAGGGTCTCAAATACCAATTTTTTTCCGTGGCTTTGATATGGTCACTGCATTGCCACCAGTAAAAAGAGAAAGAGCTCAGCAAGTTCAAGGATGTCGTGGCAGATCACTATCTCTGCAGCCTCCGGGCAGGTTAATGAGTGCTGAAACAAGAAATACGATTTTACTGAACAAGAAACATTGTTATGCCCTTCACAGTCCTTACGAAAAGTACCGTCTCAGCGCTGCTGAACCGGTACTTTTCGGGCTGGTATTATTTTGCTGAATGCACCTGGCATAGTGCCACGTTAAGGACTTCCTGCCAATAAGAATAATGCCAGTATATAGCTACCTAACTATGGGGGTTACATATATTTCCATGCCCATTATAGGCCAGATAACAGCAACAGCAAGCCAGGTAACCAGCATAAGTATGACACTTGCAGGTAGTCCCCATAAAAAGAATTCAGCGGTGGTGAACTGTTTAGAGTTGTATGCTATTGCGTTGGGTGCAGCACCGACCAGTAGCAGGAATGGCATACCCGATACAACAAGAGCAGAGAATAAAATTACTTCTCCTCCTACGCCAAGATAAGGGGCAATTACCAGGGCTACAGGCAGTGAGATGGCAATTGCAGCTACATTCATAATGAAGTTGGTCATCATCATGACAAAAAAGGCCATGCCCATAATAAAAACAATGGAGGGTGAATCCTGGAAAAGAACCAGCCAGTTGACGGCCATCCATTTAGCGGCTCCGGTTTCCCACAGGCAGAATCCGATGGACATGGCACCTGCAAAAAGGAGGATAATGTTCCAGGGAATCTCTTCAAGATCATCAATGTCGAGAATATTAAAGAGAAAAAAAGCGATGGTTGAACAGAGCAGAATGCCGGTCTTGTGCAGGCCGTCTAAAGCGGGGATGAAATTCTTCAGGGCTATGATTAAAATGGTTCCTACAACAATAACAGCTGTCAATATCTCATTTCTGCTCCAGCTTCCCAGTTCAATATACATCCTTTTGGCTTTTTCCTTGAGGCCGGGAATTCGCGCCTGTTCAGGCTTGAAGAAAATCATGAAGAAGCCCCACAGCAGAAATACCATGATCCAGCCGATGGGGAACATGTACATGGTAAGCTGAAAAAAACTGATGTCTACATCCATAATGTCTTTGTAGAAACCAAGGGCCACGGCACCGCGGGCGGCACCCAGCAGGGTGACGATACTTCCAGCACCTGCCACATAAGCCATGCCGATGAAAAGCCCCTTGCCAAATTTGGTGGGTTTGTCTTCATCTGAATAGAGGGCGTGAATGGCCATGAGGAGAGGGAACATGGTGGCGGCAACAGCTGTATGGGCCATGACATGGGTCAGAGCTGCAGTCATAACGAAACAGCCGAGATAGATCATACTTGTTTTTTCGCCGACAATGGAGAGCATCTTGTAAGCAATACGCTTGGTCAGTCCTGTTTTGGTGAAAACCATGCCGATGACAATGGAACCGAAGATAAAGAGAACTGAAGGGTCCATGAAGTCTTTGAAGGCCACCTTGGGGTCGCGGATCATAAAGAGCGCCTGGAGGACTCCGATAGTTAGACTGGTGACGCCAATGGGTACAACCTCAAAAACCCACCATGTTGCTGCCAACAAAAAGACGGCGATGGCTCCTTTGGCCTGCGGACTCAAAACAAAGTGTTCGCCCATGGGGTCAATGGCATCGGGCCAGGGGGGACAGTAGTAGACAAAGGCAAACAGTCCAATACCTGTAAACATAAATATAAGTCGTTTCCAGTCGAACGGCTTACTTTCTTTAGCTAAAGCTACTTCAGTTGTTGCATGAGACATAACTATTCACCTCTTCTTCAATTTTGTTCCATCGTCATTCACAGTCTGCAGGCATTGCAGATGGCGGTAAATATTTCCTCTAAGCGGATTACCCCGATTATGCTCCCCTCTTCATTAACCGGCAGGACAATTTCGTTACTATGCAGCATGATTGAAAGAGCCTTCAGTAGAGGGTCGTTTCCCTTGACAACTGTTTCGGGTGAAATCATAAAATCGCTGATGGGGGTGTTGTTTTTCTCCGAGCATTTGCTGAAGAAAGATTCTTCCCACAAGATAGCAAGATCTGGGTATTTGCCACCTTTCCCTTCAAAACCTCTTGGTGTGTTTGCCAGACGACTGTCAAGAGCGCGAAGGATGGTTTGAAGATTAAGGAAACCAGCCAACTGATTATCCTTATCAGTAATAAGAATTCCAGCATACTGGAGACGCCCTTCGTTGCCACAGGTGTAAGACAGCAATGTCTGTACTGCTTCGCCTAATGTTTGCGATTCCCTTAAATGAGGGTAGCGGCTGATTGGTACTATGAAATCTTTTACGATCTGGTTTTGTGCAGTCACAAGTTCTCTCCTCCTTGTTGTTTAAACCATTGAATTGGAAGTACTTATATAAAACAGGAATACTTACCTGAAGCGAACCGCATATGGTGTGTCGTCGAGTATAAGTGTTCTGGGGGGCTGGCTTTTATCAAAAACCGGCATTGCAACAGTACTCGCTGTGGTCTGGCTTTCAGCCAGGTGGGGGGAGGTTACCAGCTTTTGCTGTTCAGTATTTTTTGCATTTCGTCCTGTGATTTTTTTTCCAGAACCAGCATTCTTTTGTTTTTTGCATTCTTGATTTTTTCAAGAAGTACGTTGAGATCCACTGGCTTTTCCAAGAAGTCTTCAGCACCCAGTTTCATCGCTTCTATACCGGTTTCAACCGTGGCCTGGCCGGTTAAAATAATAATCTCAAGATCCGGACGTTTTTCTTTTATCTGTTTCATGGTTTCAATGCCATTGATACCCGGCATGGACAGGTCCACAACAATGGCGTCAAAATTACGGTCTTCAATCTGGGCAACAGCATCCTCTCCACTTGTTACTGAATTCACTTGCAGGCCACGAGTTTCAAGACGCTCTGAAAGAACCTCCAGGAATTGCTCTTCGTCATCAACCAGTAGTACGTTGGCTTCAAGTTTATTTGCCATGTTTCTCTCCAAAGGGTTTGGGTTCGTTGGTTTTCACCATGCGCCTGGTGCATAAAATTGCATGAAATACGTTGAATGGTGCGCTCCAAGGTGCTTGTAAGGGAGCTGGATTCTGTTTTCAGGCGATTGCTTTCCTTGCCGTTATTTTTTTGTAGGCTTCTGCAATGGTGGCGGAAAGCTTTTCGACGTCTGTTGGTTTCTGCAGGTAGGCATATGCTCCAAGGTTCATGCATGTTTCCCGATCGGCCTCAGATCCATGTCCTGTTAAAATGATAACCTCGATATTAGGGTTTGTCTCTTTGATTTGCTGCAGTACCTCGATACCGTTAATACCGGGCATTTTCAGGTCAAGTACCATGACATCGGGTTTGTCAGTGTCTACAAAATTCAGAGCCTGTTGGCCGTCATACACTGCATAGGGTCCAACATTACGGCTCGTCAGTCTTTCGGACAGAGGCTGTACATATTCTTTTTCGTCGTCAACCAACAGAACTTTCGGGGGCAACTCAAAGTTCTGGTCCCGATATATCGATGTGATGTGTCCCTTGCCCAGGTGAACCTCTACATCTTTGACACCTTGGATACCCCGGGCTATTTTAGATAATTTTTCGGTAAGTCTGGCGAAATTGAAGGAACTCTTGGTGACATTGAGTGAAACACAACCGTTATGTGTCTCAACTTGCACCCTTTGCCCTTTAGAGAGCAACGCTTTTTCAACCTTGGCTGTGAGGGCGAAATCCTTAACGGCTTGAATGGATTCCTCGGTTTCAAGCACCGCTGGATTGTTAAGGTTCTTTTGGATGAGTTTGACGGTTTTATCAATACTTTGCTGTCCAATTGGAATTACAATGTCATAAAGGGATTTGTCAAATGCCTCTTTACCGAACAGGAAATCGGTCCAACCGTATGCCTTGATATCTTCTTCCCGGAGTATCTGTGTGGCTTCTTTTTCAGAGATACCTTCTTTTACGGCCCTCTTGATTCTCATGTCGTTGCTGTCAACGATTAACACTTTTAAGACGTGGGTAATGTCCTGGGGGATGAGGAGTGAGATGAAGCCGTAGTAAATCATGTTTTGTTTTTGGGCCAATCTTTCTGCCAGGATAGATATGAGGTGGGCAACGTTACGTTCTCTTTCCAAGGTAAATTGATTGAATACTGATGTCTTTTTGTAAAGAGCGTCCTCCAGTTTGTTTCGGAGGGCCAATTGTTTGTCGCAGGCTTCGTCGATAATATCTTCATCTGTGATGACTTCGAATCCTAATAATGTGCGAAGGTTACTTAAGATTTTATTTTCGTTGGTAAATTTGCTGCAAAATATCGCTACGGAGGGCATCGTGGATCTCCTTTTATGGGATAATCTGTGGGCCGGCAACACGTAAAAAACTGTTGCGAATAGCATGCCATTGGAAAGGAATTCGTAATTATGTCGTAAATATAGGTGGATATGGTTTTCCAGGTACGGGCGAGGGAATGGTTAGGGTGAAACGTAGTGAAACACATGTTGTGTCGTGTTGGGATTGTGCCGTGCGCAACAGCCTGATAATACAAGGTTGTGTCGGGATATGAACCGTAGTGAAACAGATGTTTCGATATGGTTCAATGTGAGCGTTATCTGGGCAGTCATTAGTTTAAATCATAAGTTTATGGAAAGTAGCGATTGTTCAACAGGGCAGAATAGAGAGAAGAAATAATGGGGCCATTGCCTGACGCCAAGTAAAAAACATGGCGACAGCAAAGGCCGATGGTGTGAGCGTCATTTGCGGGGGGTTACAGATTTTTGGCCTTGTTCATTGCTCTTTTAAAGGCATCTGCAGATCCTGCAATAACGGCGTCGCTGACACAGAATGCCAGCCGGAAGTACCCTGGAGCCCCAAATCCTTGACCGGGAACGGCAAGTATTTTTTCTTCCTGCAGGATTGCGCAGAATTTCACGTCATCTGTTATGGGAGATTTTGGGAAGACATAAAAGGCGCCTTTTGGGGGGATGAAATCATAGCCAGCATTGCTCAATAGTTTACAGAACGTTTCTCTGCGCTCGATGTAGATGGAGTTGTCAATACTTGCATCCTGAAGCTCAGCTACAACACGTTGCATGAGGGCTGGCGCGTTCACAAATCCGAGAATACGGTTGGCCAGGGTCATCGCATCGAGAAGGGCTGTTTTCTCTGTGATCCCGGGGTGAACTGCCAGATATCCAATACGTTCACCGGGCAGTGACAGGTCTTTGGAGTAAGATGACAATACTATGGAATTATTGGTGGCCTGAAAGACGCTGCCAACCACGTTGTTGTCAAAAATGATCTTGCGGTACGGTTCATCCGCGAGGAGATAGATGGTTGTTTTAAGTTCAGCCCCTTTTCTATCCAGCAGTGCACCCAGTTCATTGAGGGAAACTTGGGAGTAAATCTGGCCGGTAGGATTATTTGGTGAGTTGATGATAACAGCCTTTGTTTTTTCTGTAATGGCATTTTCAATGGCGTTCATGTCCAGGTTGAACTCATTGTCGGTCTGAACGATTTTGCTGACACCACCATGGTTATCCACATAAAAGTTGTATTCCACAAAATATGGTGCAAGAATAATAACCTCTTCACCGGGGTTAAGGAGTGATTTCATAACCACGTTCAACGCGCCGGCTGCACCACAGGTCATGAGCATGTCACCATGAAAGACATCAACACCCTGTTCGCTGGACATCTTGCCTGCAAGGGCCTCCCGTACCCATGGGTATCCGCCATTGGGCATATAAGCGTGCATGCCGGGTGTTTCATCGGCAACTATTTCCTTGATGACTTTATTGAATTCGGCTGGTGGTGGAACATCCGGGTTGCCAAGGCTGAAATCAAATACATTTTCAGCACCATGCTGTGCCTTCATCTTTGCACCTTCCTCAAACATCTTGCGAATCCAGGAAGATTTTTCTGCAAAATTACGCATCTTTGTTGAAATAGTCATTATGGTTTACTCCTTATGTGTTTTAGGTTCTGGACGGATATAGGTTATTCAGTGCATGTGTTCAGGGCACTATTTTTTTTTGAAATAATCGTAAGCCGCATTGATCTCCTTCATTTTTTCTTCTGCAACAGAGCGGAATTCTTCACCTAAGTGGCGGACCTTGTCCGGGTGGTATTTCATGCTGAGTTTCCGGTAGGCCTTTTTTATGGCATCCTGACCTGCACCAGGTTCAAGCCCGAGAATGGCATAGTAATGCTCCTCTGTTCTCTGGCTTGCCTGGGAAGGTGACTGTTGCTGTTGCCTGCCATACTTGTACTTTGCTTCAATGGTACGTTTGTCGTAATCTGTTATCTGCAGGTAGGCAGCAATGTCACGCGCCACCTTGAGTTCAGCTTCGGGTACCTGGGATTTAGTATAGAGGATCTGATAAATCAGTTCCAGGAGGATGAGACGTGGTTCATAGGCAAAGGTGTTTCGGAATTCGAGGAGCAGGGATTCCATGGACTGGGGTGAGTTTACGGCATCCTTGATCAGGTTTTTTACCCAGTACATACGGGTCTGATCATAGCGAAGGTTGTACTGAAAGAAACGCTGGATGGTGGATATCTCTTCTTTGCTGATCACCCCATCGATTCTGGCAATGTTGATAAGGATATGAACCAGGAGCCACACAAAACGGTTATGGCTCTCGGTTTGTGATGCTTCATAAGTGGATACTTTCTTCTGGATCCAGTAGCTGAATCCCCAGAAAAGACCGATAAAAATTAAAATTCCGGCAAGTCCGGAGTAAATAAGAATTCCAAGAAAATTTAAAAGTCCTGAAAACCCGCCTGTGAGCAAGCTGAAGAGGAGCAGTATGAGGAGACATCCTCCACATCCTGGTTGTTCGTTTCTTTGGTATGGCATTGTTTTATTATGGGGCCAAAAGGGATGTTATTGGTGGTGGGGAGCGTCTCCGAAAAGGGCATTGATAAATTGATCGGGGTCAAAATCACGAAGATCGTCAATCTGTTCACCAATACCGATAAAGCGGATGGGGATGTTGAGTTCCCGGCTGATATTGGCAACAATGCCGCCCTTGGCAGTACCATCAAGTTTAGTGAGTGCAAGACCGGTGATTCCAACGGCCTCATTAAAAAGTTTCGCCTGTGACACTGCGTTCTGACCAGTGGTTGCGTCGAGAACCAGCAGGATCTCATGGGGGGCACCAATAAGTCTTTTTCTCATGACCTTCTTGATTTTTTTGAGTTCCTCCATGAGGTTGACCTGTGTGTGCAGTCTTCCTGCAGTGTCTACTATAACCACATCGTAATCTTCTGCAACGGCCTGATCCATAGCATCAAAGGCAACAGCGGATGGATCAGCACCTTCATCCTTGGAGACGACCTGAACTTTATTACGTTCTCCCCATATTTTGAGTTGAGCTACAGCAGCAGCGCGAAAAGTGTCGGCGGCAACCAGCAGTACGGACTGGCCGGAATCCTTGAATTTTTTTGCAATTTTTCCAATGGTTGTGGTTTTCCCCACTCCGTTTACACCCACCACCATGATTACAAAGGGCCCGGCCTCCGGCATAACCAGTTCTGCGGCCTTGTCAGAATCTGTGATAAAAGAACGCAGTTTTTCTTTGAGAACCGCTTTGAGCTCTATGGGGCTGGAGAGGGCATCACGTTTCACCCTTTTTCTGGCATCATCAAGGAGTTCCATGGCAGTATTGATACCAATATCTGCGGTGATGAGGATCTCTTCGAGTTCGTCAAAAAGGTCAGCGTCGATCTCTTTTTTTCCGAGAAAGAGGCTGTCGATTCGGTAGACCAGAGACTCTTTCGTCTTGTTAAGTCGGGATGAGAGCCGCTGGAACATGGATTCTGTTCCGGAACCGCTGTTCTCCTGCTGCTTGGTCGCAGGTGCGACAGTTTTTATTGGTTCTGATTCCGGTTGAGTTGTGGCGTCCCCGGTTGAGTCCCGGGGAACCAGCTCTTCAGTTGGATTAGCTGAGGAGGGGCTCGGGCTGTTGTCTGCAGCAACGGCTTCCTCAGGTTCAAATGATTCTTCAATAAGATCCTGACTGTGCTGTTCTGCAGCTACGTCAGCATTGGGACTGTTTTTTGAGAATCTTTTCTTAAACCAGCCTAACATAAGTGAAATCCTTTGTTGATCAGCAGTGATGTCTTTAATCTGACACTGTTGCTTTCAGTGTCTTACTTCATAATCCTGCAATAAAAAGCAGACAAGCGAGGTACGAGACTTCCAGAATATATAAGAGTGAAACAATATTGACAAGCTTGTAAAAAACTGAAATTGTAGACGGCTGAGTAGATACGCGTAGACTTCGAAAAACTTCACATTGGAGGCGCAAACATTTTCAATTGTTTCGGCGTACTAGAGTACATCGTAATGATTGAAAATGTGAACAAACGAAGGAGGTGAAGAGTTTTACGACGTCATCAATATTAAGATGTTACGAATAGCAATAAGGCACTTACTTGCAGTTTATCTGCGTTAGTCATAAAAAAAACATTATATACTACGGTTAGATCATGAAGAAAGCAATAAAAACAGACAGAGAATTGAGACATCGTAAATAATAATGTGCGGTGAGGACCGGCAGTGATGGAAATTATTTGCTTTTCCGGAGAACAGCATTACTGTATGCCTTGATTGTGACCCATGGTATGGGCTTCCATTTGTGGTTATGGTCTTTGTATAAACATGCGAATATTTCTTTTAAATTTTATATATTGTTACAGGAGGATGTTATGAGTTCGTGCAGTTCAGGAAGTTCTTGCTCAAGTAGCAGCTGCGGAAGCAGCAAAGAGTCCCAACAGGCTCAAATGGCACAGCAGGATAATGCCATTACTCGGTCTCTTGGGAAGATTAAAAACAAGATTCTAGTGATGAGTGGTAAGGGTGGTGTTGGTAAATCCACGGTATCTGTAAATCTTGCACTTAGTCTGGCAGCTCGAGGTCACAAAGTAGGTTTGATGGATGTGGATCTCCATGGTCCCGATGTTATCAGAATGCTCGACCTGAAGGGAAGTCTTGAGGCACCGGATAATCCAGATGATCTTGTCCCACCCCTTGAGTACAACGACAACTTGAAAGTTGTGTCACTGGAATACATGATGAAAGATCGTGATGAGGCCATTATCTGGCGTGGTCCCCTCAAAATTCAGGCAATACGCCAGTTTGTTGCAGATATGGACTGGGGGGAACTCGATTACCTGGTTATTGATGCTCCTCCGGGTACCGGTGATGAACCCCTTTCTGTTGCCCAGACGATTCCAGGGGTCAAGGCGCTTGTTGTTACCACTCCTCAGAAAGTAGCCCTTGCTGACGTGCGTAAATCTCTCAATTTCTGCAGAACTGTAGAGATGGAGGTTGTGGGAGTAGTTGAAAATATGTCCGGTTTTGTGTGTCCTGAATGCAACGCTACGGTGGATATTTTCAGGACTGGTGGTGGTGAAGAGATCGCTCGTGAATTTGAGCTGGCATTCCTTGGGGCCGTTCCAATGGATCCCAAGGTTGTTATAGCAGGTGATGATGGGATTCCCTACCTCTCATCCGATGCCAAGAGCCCTGCAACCGAGGCGTTCTCAAAAGTTGTGGATGGTGTTGAGCTGCGTATGCCTCCTGTTGCGGTGCCTGTTACCCTCAACATGGCCTCCAGCGATTCCGGGTCTGATTGTGGTTGCGGTGGAACCTGTAATCCTGATACCTGCGACTGTTGATACCTTTTGTGGCCAGGCTGACTGGGAGGTGAGTTGGGCGGGACAGTAACTCACCTCCTTTCCCAACAGCCTGAGGTCGTTAACTTCTTTGTTTAGTGACTTACTTCACAAAAACTGTAATAAAAAAACAAAAAAACGTGAGAACTTTTTGAGGTCAGGACTTTAGAGTTACCGCCAAGGTATTTACACCTCAAGGGGGTACAGAAAAGAGTCCAGTGAATCGAAAAAAGTTTTTCGACTTATCGGGGTGGAATCTTATGTTTTTAAAACAAATAACTGTTGGGTCCATGGGCGTCTGCTGTTACATTGTCGGCTGTTCCGAGACCTCTCTCTGTGCAGTGATTGACCCGGGTGGTGATGAGGAAAGGATCCTGCAAGAAGTAAAAGATGCCGGACTTACCATTGACAGTATCATTGCCACCCACGGACATCCTGATCACGTCTGCGGGAACAGAATGCTGAAAGAAGTAAGTGGCGCTGATATCATCATGCATGAGGATGATGTCGAATTTTTTGGACGCCCTGAGGTAGAAAAATATTTTTCAATGCTTGGCCTTGAGGCTTCGCCACCTGCTGATCGTACTGTGAAACACGGCGATATGATAGAGGTTGGCAAAGAAACTTTACAGGTGATACATACACCTGGTCACACGCCTGGAGGTATCTGCCTCTATTGCGCTCCTGATCTGATCACTGGTGATTCTCTTTTTGTAGGAGGGATCGGCCGCACAGATTTTGCTGGTGGTTCTCATGATGAGCTGATCTCGGGTATCAGGGAGAAGTTACTTACCCTGCCGCCTGAAACTGTTGTCTGGCCGGGGCATGATTATGGAGGGTCCCGCTCAACCATCGAAGAAGAGGCGCGTTCCAATCCTTATCTGATCTAGTGTTCGTCCAGAAGTGAGATTTTTTCTAAATCGAGGCGCAGAAGAAATTTACCACAGGCATATATCTGATATTCCGTGGACAAAGTACCCAGCTTATTTCAACGTTGTTAACACTGGGTGAAAAATTTTTAAAGCAACGAAGAGTTAGGAGAAAGAGGCCATTTCTTGACAGGCACCATCTGATTCCTTCACCTTTTTGTGACCTTATTCTATGCGTGAAATTGTCTTAGGTACTGCAGGCCATGTTGATCATGGAAAAACCAGTTTTATCAGAGCTCTGACAGGTATTGAGACTGATAGGCTGAAAGAAGAGAAAAAACGAGGTATCACCATTGAGCTGGGTTTTGCGTATCTCGATCTTCCCTGTGGTCATCGTCTTGGTATCGTGGATGTCCCGGGTCATGAAAAGTTTGTCAAGAATATGGTTGCCGGGGTTTCAGGGATGGACCTTGTGGCCTTTATCATCGCGGCGGATGAGGGCATCATGCCCCAGACTCAGGAACACTTTGAGATTTGTCGGCTGCTTGGGGTGAAGCAGGGGATTATTGTCATCACCAAAAAAGATATGGTCGATGAAGAGTGGCTGGAAATGGTGACAGAAGAGGTGCGCGAGTATTGTGAAGGCAGCTTTTTAGAAGATGCTCCATTGGTTCATGTTTCGTCCATAACTGGTGATGGCATGGATGAAATACGCCGCCTGCTCGACTCTTTCGTCGCAGACCAGGAATTTCATGAGGTGCATGGTCCGTTTCGCCTTCCTGTGGATCGGATTTTTGCTATCAAAGGCTTTGGTTCGGTCATCACCGGGACCTCCATGTCTGGACGTGTTTCTATTGGAGATGAACTCTGTTTCTATCCCATGGACATGGTGGCAAAGGTGCGTGGTATCCAGGTGCATTCCTCAGATGTCGAAACTGTTGAGGCAGGACACCGCACAGCTATCAACCTTCAGGGTGTTGACACGGCCTCTGTTTTCCGGGGTATGGTTGCTGCCACCCCGGGGACCCTCCTGCCAGGCTATATGCTTGATTGTGAATTTCTATATCTTGCCTCAAATCCAAAGCCTCTGAAACATCGGGCCCGTGTTCGCGTTCATCTTGGAACGGCTGAAATAATGGGACGAGTTTCCCTCCTTGATCGTGATCTCCTGCAGCCAGGAGAGCTTGCCGGTGTCCAGATTCTTTTTGAGGAACCCGTCGCAGTCTGGCCAGGAGATCGTTATGTGGTGCGATCTTATTCTCCTGTTGCTACTATCGGTGGTGGCGAGGTTCTGGGGAATATGCCGCCTCGTAAGCGCAAACGTCTTACAGAAGGTGATCGGGAAGAAAATCTGAAGACCTTTGAAATTCTGACCGGGGGAGATGTTGAGAGTAAAATTCTCCTTTTTCTCAGGGAGCGGGGCACGCAGGGGCTGACTTTCGATGAACTTGCGGTTCGATTAGGGCTCTTTGGCAAGTCGCTCAAAAAGATCATAACAGCCCCTCTGTCATCCAGGAAGATTGTTGTTGTAGATTCGGCAACACAGCGTTATTTAAATAAAACAGTGACCGACAGGGTGGAGGAGTCCATGCTTGGCAATCTGGAACAGTTCCATCGTGGAAATCCGTTGCAGGCAGGGCTTTCAAAAGAAGAACTGCGCTCGGGGCTTGGTAGAAATGTGGATCAAAAGGTCTTCCATTTTTGTCTTCCAGAACTTCAAAAAAGAGATCTGGTTATACCGGAGGATTCGGTGGTGCGACTTGCCTCCCATCAGGTGGCCCTCCAGGCAGATGAAAAACAGCTCCAGAAGGATCTTGAGTACTGGTATTCTAAGAAAAAACTGGCTCCTGCAACCATGCGTGAGACCCTGGAACAATTCAGCGATTATCCAGTATCTCTGGTAAAAGAGGTTTTTGCGCTGTTACTGAGAGAAGAAAAGCTCGTTAAGGTGAGTGAGACCCTTTATTATGATGCAGCCGCTATTGAATCGTTGGTGCGAAAAGTTGCTGAATTTATAGAAAAAGAGGGCGAGATTGATGCGCCTCGCTTTAAGAATCTCACCGGATTGACCCGGAAGTTCTCCATCCCTCTGCTTGAATATCTTGACCGTATTAAACTCACCATCCGGGTTGGCGATATCCGCATACTCAGAAAAAAAGATAGAGATATACGGTCTTTTATTAATCCGAATAATCGTCTTCCAATAATTATCAAAACACCAGACAGTAAACAGATAAATCCTGGGTGGGCCTTTTTTTCCTCAGTTCGCCTGGCGCTCTTGACCCTTTTTTTTCTCGCCTCAACTTCCGTTATCGGAACCCTTCTTCCCCAGAATAAAAGTCCTGACTGGTATGTTGGTGAGTACGGCGCCGTCTGGGCGCGATTTATTGACCTTTTAAATCTCTCCGATATGTATCATTCTCTCTGGTTCATGGGACTTTTAGGAGTCCTCTGCACTAATCTTATTGTCTGCAGCCTGGAGAGATTCCCCGGTGTATGGAGACAGATCACCATGGATGGCCTGACTGTTTCCGGTGAACAGATTAAAAGGAAGAAGCTTCGTGGATTCTGGAGATTACCGTTGTCTCCTGAAGATAGTGCTGAATGGTTGCAGGGAATACTTCTCCATCTTGGGTGGAACAGTACTCGCAGCCATGACGGGGAGGAGCAGATACGTATTTTTTCTCAGAAAGGTGCGTACAGCCGAGCGGGAGTGTACATTGTTCATAGCTCTATCCTTCTCATAGTGTTCGGTGCAGTTGTTGGTAGTTTTCTGGGGTTTACAGGCATCGTCATGATTCCCGTAGATAAGGAGACGGGAAAAATTTTTATTGGGGATGGGCGCTCCACCATCGATCTTGGGTTTACACTTCGCTGTGACTCTTTTGATATCGAATTTTATCCTGATGGTATGGTTAAGGAGTACAGGAGCAGGCTCACTGTCATTGAATCTGGAACAGAGCAGTTCAGTAAAGAGATAGAGGTCAATTCACCACTGACATACCAGGGAATCACCTTTTATCAGTCGACATATGAAGGTTACAATGAGTTTCTGGTTCAGTTGAAGAATATTGAAAATGGTGAGATGACAGATGGCATTATTCCGATCCAGCAGGAACAGCAGTGGCGGCAGGGAAATCTTTCTTTTGGGATAATTAATGGAGAGGTGCGGGGACAGTCCGTTGTAAAGGTGAAAGTATGGCTCTCCAATGAAAGTGATGGATCCATGGCGGTTTGGCTTAAGGATGGTGAGTCTAAGACAGTACAACTGGGGAGCCGCCGGTATCTGTTGAAAGTGAAGCAGATGTATGGAACGGGATTGCAGGTAACTAAAGACCCCGGTGTCTGGCTTGTCTATCTGGGATGTTTTTTGATGGTCATTGGCTTAATTTTCAGTTTCTTTTTCTCACACAGACGGATCTGGTTCCTTCTCCAAGGGGAAGGAGAAGGAACCAGTGTTTTTTTTGCCGGGGGTAGCAATAAAAACCGATCCGAATTTGAAAAACAGTTCAATGTCCTGTGCAAAAAGCTGCAAGAGGGCTTCTCGGACAGAGACTGAACTGGTGTTTCCTGCTATTTACCGAAATTAATCTTCTTAAAGAGTATTTCGCCAAGTACGAAAGCGGCAAGGAAAAAGAAGATTGCTCCAACGGTGATCATGATTTCATGGAGACTGGGGGTGTATGAGTAAAATTGGGGAAGATCAACCACGTTGAACTGGAAATAATGTGGAATGAGCTGTCCGACGATAACCAGGTGATAGTAAAGGGTAAAGGTTCCAACCAGGCAGGAGATACCTGCAATAGCCAGTAATCCTTTGTTCCTTCCCCTTGATACCAGTACCAGGAATAGTGGCAGAATAACGGCCAGTATAACTTCGCCTATCCAGAAGTTTGGTGCAAAATCGTCTTGGACCAGGAGGTACATGGCTTCTGGGTTTTTGGTGAATTCAGGATAAAAACCTCCCATGATTTTCATACCTGTGAAATAGAGAAGTCCAAAGAGCAGAAACATAAAGAGGCGGGCAGTGGCCCGCAGAGCATTGTCTTCAGCTTCAGTTGATGTTTCTTTGTTGAATATATTGGCAACCCAGGTAAAGAGAAGGATTGCTGCACAGCCGGTGAGTGTGGAGAGGGTTAGGAAGTAAAGGGGCATGTAATTCTCACTCCAGAATCCGCGTCCACCCAGAATGGCCATGTCGGAGTTCATGTTCAGATTTCCAAGTGTCACTGTAATAAGGGCTATAATGGAGAAGATTCTAGCCCTTTTCTCATTTTTCATAAACAGAGAGAGAAGGTTGAATACCATGAAGATCATGAAGAGGCTGTAAATGGTGGTTTTCCACCAGATGTTGGATGCCGGATGTGGGGAGAGCAGGGCGAAGAAAGGAACTCTCCAGGGATTTTCAAGCTCAATGGTGATGCACAAGAGGCCTGTGGCCATGGTGACCAGGGACAGGAATGCTGTGCGGTTGATGATTGGCTTGAAGACCTTAATATTAAATATCTGACCAAGTGACAAGACGATGCACAGCCCGGTGGAGAGGCAGGCAAAGAATACATATGGACTGATGAGGAGTCCCCAGGGGATTTCACGGCTGGTGCCAAAGACGTTGTCATGTCCAACCAGCAGTGCATGAGCTCCAAAGGAGAGGCCAATTACACTGATGATGGCCAGGACGACAAAGATCATTTCCTGGGGGCCAAAGGTTAAAAATTTCGAGTCGATTTTCTTTTCAAGAATCATGGTGCTTTTCCTGTTGGTTAATTTGAATATTTGCTGGGTATCATATCTTTCCGGTTACTTTTCCACGTAAAAGACATTGGGCATACTGTTTAACTCAGGACGCAGTACCCAGAAAACTTTTCCGGAAGAGTGAATGAGTTTGTAGGCAGGAGTTTCAGGGTTGGTGAGATCACCAAATACCCGGACATTTGCAGGACAGGCTGCAGCGCATGCCGTAATTTTCCCGTTACTCTCTTTAAGCCTGGTGTCGTAACAGAAGTTACACTTGTCAATGGCTCGGATTTCCTCATCAAAGAAGCGGGCATTGTATGGACAGGCAGCCATACAGGTTTTGCAGCCGATACATTTAGTGATGTCCATCCGGACGATGCCATTGATTTTATCCTTGAAAGTTGCACGGGTGGGACAGACTCGAACACATGGCGGACGGTTGCAATGGTTACACAGAATTGGCATGAAAATGCGTTCTCTTTCACCAGGTGCTTTTGGTACACTACGTTCCAGGATGTCAGTTCTGTACCCGTGCAAAGACACATTGTTTGTGCTGCGGCATGCATCCAGACATTTTTCACAGTCAATGCAGTGCTTTTCACGGATGACCATAGTGTAGTGTGGATTGTATGGATAGTCTCCATCAAGTATTTTTCCGCCACTTACAGCACTCTCGACATTTTTAGCTGATGTCAGTGAAAGCACAGTCCCTCCGAGAAAAACTCCGGTTATGGCAAGGCCAAACTGCATAAACTGTCGCCTTTCCACAGAGGGAATGTTTTCAATGCCCTCGTTGCTGAGTTTTTTTAAGTCTTCAATTTTCATACTATCCTCTTTGTTTACTTTCATTCTGTCCTCTTCTAGATCTTCCTTGCTATTCAGGTTCATCGTGACACATGTCACAATCCTGTTTTATTAATTTACCAGATTTGGTTTTATGCTCCTCGTCATGGCAACGAAAACAACCGTATCCCTCGTCAGCATAAAGATGGCCAAGGTGCTGGCGGTATGTTCCCCAGCTTACCTTCATTTTAGGCCACACATTGTTTAGATAAGCTTCCAATAAAAATGTTCCTGAACGAACGATTTCTTTTTTGTTCTCATCCACAAAGTCTTTTCCATGACGCTTGGTAATGAGTTCAAGCAGGTTGGGAATGATTCTCTCAGTTGCTTCGTTCCTGCTGGTAAATTCAGTTTTTAAAAGGGTGATGCTGTCTTCACGTATCCCTGTAATACCTGGGGTAATCTTTTTTGAGAAAAGACCAAAATTAATGATCTGTTCAAGCTGGTCGTAAATGTGAGTTGGCCTGTTATGACAGTCAATACAGTCCATGGTACGCCATTCCGGAGTAACGCCCTCATCGGGAGTTTCGTTACTGGTTGAATACTCTTCTGTGGTACCACCGGATTTTGTGACTCTTACCTTCCCTATCCTGGTGCGCTTTTTGTTAAGGGCCTGGTATTCAACTGTAATATTTCGGCTTACATGCCAGTGAATACCTTCAAACTCATCGGTGACAGGGTTGCGTCCCCCAATGTGAAGGGCCACTTCCTGAATTTGAGGGTTTGTCTGGTTGTCATTTGTGAAACGGACGAACTCTTTTATTTTTTTACCGTGAAATTTATCGGGCCAGTGACAGGATTCGCAGGTTTCTCGTGCTGGTCGGAGGTGCTCCACCGGAGCGGTAATGGGACGGTTGAAATCACCGCTGATAATTGCCTTTACCTGGCGGATGCCTGAGAGGTTTGCCTGAACATACCAGTTGGAACCAGTTCCGATGTGGCAGGAGACGCAGGGTACCTTGGCATGGGGAGAGCGTTGGTGGGCTGAGTATTCAGGATCCATGACTTCATGGCAGACCACACCGCAAAAGTATGAAGAGTCAGTGAAGCGATACCCCTCATAGAGCACCAGGGTTATGATTGTGAGGTTAATGACTGAGAGAATCAGAAACAGGACGATTCCTTTTCTGTGCTGCTTGTCAGCGAGGTTGATTTGCAGATGATTGATGTTGATGAGACTGTCCTTGAACCATTTCTTCCTGCGGAAGTAGCAGGCGAGAGGGATAAGTGCCAGTCCGAAGAGCATCATTAACGGCAGAAACAAGAACGTGAAAATGAAAAAGTAGTGATCTGAAATCAACCCGGTGAGGTGACAGATAAGCCCGATGATTATAAGAGTAACGGATATGGTGGTGAGACTGACCCCTATAATTCCCAGCGGCGTTTTCCAGGTACAGCTGAGCAATTCTTTCCAGACATCTGTATCCTGACTGCGCCTGTTGGTATCGTTTGTATGTTTCGGGGAAGTCATATATCTCCTCCATGCAGGCTTTTCTGTAATATTTTTGCACTTTTCTCGCCATTCTCAATGATTTTGTAGAGGATCTGTTTCTGCTCATCACCAACTTTTTCAGCCTCGCAATAGTCTGCAAGGAGCTGTGAATAGTTGATTATTCCGTTTAGTCTGTTGGTGACTTCATTGACTATGGAGAAAAATTCTGCTTCTCGCGGGCTGGGAGTATTGTTGTGCCGGGTGGCATCTGGTGGGAGTTGCAGCAGCTGATTAAAGGCGGAGATGAGGGCTTTAACCTCTAGACTGCCTGTATTCTCATCATCCAATTCCAGAGGAGTTTTGTTGGCTAAGGCCTTTTTACTTTGCTCAGCAAGAATAATCAGAGGTTTAACGGATTTTTTGTAGAGAATAATCAGTGTAAAACTTGTTAATGCAACGATCAGTCCCATGAGAACCAGTGCCTTTTTCTGATATCCCATGACTCTGTTTTTCATTTCGCTCACCACAATCCTGTCAAACTGGAGAAATTGATTGTTAATCTGACGAAGTTGACTGACAATGGCAAGGGCCTGGGTGGTATCTGTGGGAGATTCGGCCATGCTTTTCAGATTGATGGCGACCTGTTCCAGATCAATCTCTTTGAGAAAAGAGATTTTGTATTGTCCAGGTATGAGGCGACTTTCAAGCATATCCGTATAGCGACCATGGAGTTGTTCTATTTCTCTTGCCGCAGCCTGGAGTTGTGAAGCATTCTGGGTCAGGAGGGCTTCCGTGGTCTGTTCCCGAATGGTTGAATAGAAGAAAATCGTACTTTCACTTTGTTTGACGATGGTACTGTACGTGTCCATCATCCGGTTCTGGTAATAGCCGGCAACCAGGAGCATTCCAAGCAGGATAGCTGTACAGAGAAATGTAAAAGTACTGAGTCTACGCAACGATCGCATCTGTTTCCTATAAGTTCTGAGCTTGTATGCAGTCATGTCGAACCGCACAGGTTCTGCAGCTTGGTTCAGGGACTTCAGCCGCTGCGGCTTCTTTTTCCAGACTGCATTGAACGATTATTTCAAACTCTTCACCATCAAGTGTTTCAACTTGAAGAAGTATTTCTGCGAGGTTCTTAAGAAGCCAGTGCTCCTGTTTGAGAATGCTAACCGCTTCGTTATAACAACTGGTGAGCAACTCATTTACTTCATGATCAATCCTGGTTGTGGTCTCCTGGCTCATTGACAACCTGCTTGCAGTACTTTCAAGAAAACCTCCGCTGTCAATGGCATAGGCCTGAGGACCAAGAGTATTGCTCATTCCCCATTTGCATATCATGTCTGTAGCGATCTGGGTCGCAGTGAGCAGGTCGCTCTGAGCTCCGGTGGTCTGTTCCCCAAAGATAATTTCTTCAGCAGCTCGACCGCCCATGAGGACAATTATTTTGCTGCGAAGATATTCTTTGGAGTAGGCTGGATGGTCACTGAGGGGTAATTGCTGGGTCTGGCCAAGGGCCATACCACGAGGGACGATGGTTATTTTATGAAGAGGGTCGGATTTGGGCAGTTTGCTGGCAAGTATCCCATGCCCGGCCTCATGGAAAGCAAGAATTCTGCGATCCTCATCACTTACAACAAGCCCCTTTCGCTCAACACCCATAAGAATTCGGTCTCTTGCCTTTTCAAGATCCTCATTAACAATATGGTCATTACGGTGTCTGGCGGCCATAAGTGCTGCTTCATTTACGAGGTTGGCAAGCTCAGCGCCGGTAAATCCAGGAGTTGCCCTGGCAATATTTTCAAGATTCACTTCAGAAGAGAGGGCAACTTTTTTGCAGTGTATTTTAAGAATTTGCAATCTACCTCTGACGTCCGGTGGCAAAATATTAATCTGTCTATCAAAACGTCCAGGTCGTTTAAGAGCTGAGTCAAGAATGTCAGGTCTGTTTGTGGCGGCAAGTACTACAATGGTGTCTTCAGTATCAAATCCATCCATCTCAACCAGCAGGGCGTTCAGTGTCTGACCACGCTCTTCCTGGCCACCGGCAGAGGCACCGCTGGATCTGCTTGCTCCCACAGCATCGATCTCATCTATAAATACGATACAGGGAGTATTTGATTTTGCCTCTTTAAAGAGATCTCTGACTCTGGAGGCACCTACACCTACAAACATCTCCACAAAGTCGGAACCACTGAAGCTGTAAAATGGCACATTTGCCTCACCTGCGACAGTCTTGGCAAGCATTGTGTTTCCGGTTCCCGGAGGACCTTGAAGGAGAATGCCTTTGGGGATAGTTGCACCGATTTTTTTATAACTTTCAGGTGACTTAAGGAAAGAAACTACTTCTTCAAGCTCCTCCTTTGCCTCAGGGATTCCAGCGATATCCTTGAAAGTGAGTTTGAGATCATCACCACTAAGGCTGACGAGCTTATCGCTGGCAAATGTACTGTCTTCTTCGCTGTCCTTGTTGTTCTTATAGGATGATCCCCAGGCAACCAGGATTAACAGGACAATAAATCCGGATATGACAGTCATGTAGATCAGGTTAAACCTGTCCTGTTTCACAACCACATGGATATCTTTCCCTTGGATTCTGTCAAGGAATTTATTGGCATCCGGAACAGTTGTGACAAAAGTGTGACCCTCTATGTCAGTAAAAGCAAGTGTATTTCCAGTGAATTTGAGTTTAACAATCTGATTGTTGTTTAAACGCTCAATAACTTTGCTGTAATCCTGGCTTGGGTGCCTGTGTTCAATGAACCAGAGGAGCGCGAGGAACATTGCCAAGGCAGAAAAAAGAAAACAGAGAAGTAGGTTTCGAACAAGAATGGCCATAGTTAATCCCGGGAAAAAGAATTTGTAT
>JAJRQL010000155.1 GCA_024280265.1 Deltaproteobacteria bacterium | reverse complement strand
TCATGTAATGCTTTTTGATGTGCGTATGTCTGGATCATGGGTACCTCCAATTATGGTCGCTCGTTTACACTGAAGCTTCAATAACTACAGTATAACACGAGCAGGTTACCCCTTCCGGACATACGCCCTAATCGGAAATAAGTAATAATATTTACAGAGAGGATAACCTGGTCAGAATCGCATAACACCATTATACAATTCGTATTACTTTACAGGCGGGGAATTCAACTGTCAAGATACAAATGAATCATAATTCTTCGGCGTGGCTGTAATTGGCTATTTCTGCGGGTACTTCCTGCAGGAGTCCAGGTCATTGGGGTCAGATAGGAGAAGATGTGAGAGCAAGGGGGAGAGGTGTGCCACGCTGATAACTGTTGAAATCCAGTGCCACCAGCCTGGAGTATATACCTCCACGTTCCAGCAGTTCATCATGGCTGCCCTGTTCAGTGATTCGTCCTCTGTCGAGGACAATGATTCTGTCTGCGCGTTGAACTGTTGAGAGACGGTGGGCAATGATGAGTACGGTCTTTTCTTTGAAGCAGTGCTCCAGCGGATATTCCAGGAGCTCTTCCGTTCTGGAGTCTATGGCGGAGCTTGCCTCGTCAAGTATCAGTAATGAGGGATGTCGGCACAGCACCCTGGCGATGGCCAAGAGCTGTTTTTCGCCGGTTGAAATATCCTGTCCACCATCTCCAAGAACGGTATCCAGACCATGTGGCAGGTTATCTGTGAATTTATCTAATTGAGTCAACTTGAGAAGGTTTTCGATTTCTGCACGGCTTTTTCCACTGTCCAGCGCAATGTTCTGAAAGAGGCTGTCCTGAAGGATGAGCATCTCCTGCATGACAACACCAATTTCCTTGCGGAGACTGCTTTTTGAAAGGGTTTGCAGTGGTTTTCCGCCAAGTCTGATGCTGCCACTATCCGGTTCATAAAAACGAAGAAGGAGGTTGATCAATGTCGATTTCCCGCTTCCGGTGGCTCCCACAATTGCAACTGTTTCTCCTTTTTTTATGGTGAAGGAGATATCGTGCAGCACAGGCTGGCCTTTGAGGTAGGAAAATTTTATCCCATCAAAGACAATGTCCCCCGAGACTGCGGTTTGCAGTCTCGGTTGCCTGCTGTTCTCATGATCCGATTCTGTGTCCAGTAAATGAAATATACGCTCTGCAGAGGCAAGGGCAGATTGTACAATGGAGTATTTCTGTGATAGTTCTCGAAGGGGCTGGAAGAACAGTCTCATATATGACAGAAAAGCGATCAGTTCACCAAGCGTGAGATTCCTGCGAATCGTTTCTCCACCGCCATACCAGAGGATTATCGCAATGGCAATGGTGCCCATGAGTTCGGTGAGCGGCATAAAGGTACCGAATAGCCGGATCTGCTTCAGGGTCTTTTGCAGGTATCTGTCGTTGAGGCGTGCAAATTGTTCATTGAGGTCCTCCTTTCTGTCGAATAACTGTACCAGAGTGACTCCGGATACGGTTTCCTGGATAAAACTGTTGAGGCGCGCCAACTGTTTACGGATGGATTGGAAATGCTTTCTAGCCATTCTGGAGAAGAGGATGGTGATTGTTGCTGCAAGGGGGACAAAAATACAGAGAATCCCGCCAAGGTGTGGATTAATGTAGAGAAGAAGAGCCAGGATACAGAACATTCGCAGCAGGTCATTGAAGAGGGTGACCATGATAGAGGTGAACATCTCATGCATGTTCTGGACATCATTGGTTACTCTGGTAACCAGCCTTCCAACGGGCTGTTTACTAAAAAATGCAAGCTTTACACTGAGCAGGTGCCCAAAGAGTTCCTGGCGCAATCTGTGCATGATCGATTGCCCTATCCACTCTAGGACAAGGACCTGCAGAAAAGCAGCAACAAATCCAGCGCAGATAAGGATTCCGTAGAGTATTGCATTTGTGGTGAGCCCAGCTGTCCGCTCTTCAATGGCCAGGGCTGGATTGGTAATATAGAGATCAATTGCCTGCTGCATCAACCATGGGAGTCCCAGAGTTGAGGCGGTAACCACCAGAGAGAGGAGGACTGCGGCAGCAAAGGGGAGGCGGAATGGATGGAGGTAGCGAAGTATCCGGCTCCAGAGTCCTTTTTCAGAGGTGGATTGATTGTAGCCTTCTTCAAAATAGCCAAAGTTACGCATTTTGTCCGGCTCCATTTTGAAGGTGCTGGCGACGATTGATATCCTGCACAAAAGAGTTGCGTTCAAGCAGCCTTTCATAAGGTCCGACATCACGTATCTTCCCCTGTTCCAAGCCAAGCACCCGATCCGCCCGTGCCAGCTGTTTTACGCGTTGGCTGACCCAGATAACGGTTTTTGAGCTGAGGTATGGGGTGATGTTATCAATGATATCCTGTTCCGTACTGCTGTCCACAGCTGCCAGCCCGTCGTCAATGATGAGAATGGGGCGGTTGGAGAGCAGGGCACGTGCGAGGGAAACTCTACCGCGTTGTCCTCCAGACAGGGAAACTCCTTTTTCACCGATCATGGAGTTGTAACCATCCGGGAGCAGCATGATTTCATCATCTATGGCCGCAGCCTTTGCGGCATCCCGGATCTGGTCAAGGTCTGCACCCTGACGGCCGAAGGCAATGTTTTCCCTGAGACTGCTTGAGAAGAGCAGCGGTTCCTGACTTACATAGCTTACCAAGTTCTGAACCGACTCGGGGGCAATGCTGTTTACGTCAAGGCCTCCCAGGAAAAGGCTGTTGTCAGGTACAGGATAGATACGGGCTAAAATCTGGCAAAGGGTACTTTTGCCGGATCCTGTCGGACCGGTAATACCCAGGATGCCTCTGGGTATGTCAAGGTTCAGTGAATGAAGAATAATCCGCTTCGATTGGGGATAGCTGAAAGTAAGATTCTGTAACCTGAATGAAAATCTCTCAGGGATAACAGGTGGGGCTCCCCGGCTGAGTTGGGATTTTTCTGAGAGCAGAAGATCAATGCGGCGCAATGATGTCAGGCCGCGCTGGGAGAGGTTGGCTACCCACCCAACTGCCATCATTGGCCAGATCAGCATGTAGAGATAGGTGATAAAGGCCACAAAATCTCCCATGGAGATCACCTCACGCATAACAAGGGTGCCACCGAAGTAGAGAACCAGAAGCATGGCGCTGCTGCCGACCAGAGTGGCAATTGGAAAAAGCAGTCCCTGAATAACCGCAACTCCAATACTCGATTTGACATACTCTCTACCAAGTTTTGCAAAGCGTTCAGACTGTGATTTTTCAAGGGTGTAGGCCTTGAGTAGACGGATAGCACTGATGGATGATCTCACAAATTCAGTCATTACGGAAAACTGTTCCTGAACCCGATCGAAGCGCTGGTGGAGGCGGCCTGAAAGGATGCGCGTTGCAAGGGCTAGGATCGGCATGGGAAGCAAGGCCAGGAGGGTGAGTCCTGGATGGATGTGAATCATAAAAGCGACAGCAGCAATGGACATCACCAGTGCATCTATTGCGGCGACCATACCCATGCCGCAGGCCATTTGTATGGCGGCAAGATCATTTGTCGCATGGGCCATGATGGAACCAGTGGAGTATTTGGTATAGAAACTGCCATCCATGTTCATGCTGTGACTGAAAATTTTTTTTCTGAGGTCCCGTTCAAGGTAGCGTGAGAATCCGATGATGAGCCAGCGCCAGCAGAAACGCAGGATGGCGGCTGAGCACCCAATGAGGCAGATGAGAAAGCCGAGGTGGAGCAAATCTCCGTGGACTGCACTTCCCTGAGACAGGGCATCAATTCCTTTTTTGAGGATGCGCGGAATGGTGAGTTGAAGAAAATCGACTCCAAGGAGTGCAAGCAGACCCAGGAACAGTCGTCGACGATGCTTGCTGAAAGTGGGCGCCAGCAGTCTCAAAACTTTTCTGACGGGTGCTGGTCTTTTCTGTGATGGCTTCTCTTTCAGGGCAAGCACCTTTGGTTGAAATGCGGGGAAAGTCGTAAAGGATTCTCCCGAATAGTAGCACAGTTTTTCCCAAGGGACAAGCGGGAAGGCCCGGTTGCCCGAGAGCGAACGCCTGGTTTTTGTCGAACATTACATCATTGTAATGAACAGGAAAGATTTCTGTAATGTTTCCTTGTTATTTTGTGAAGGTATTGCAGTAAACATCATAACAAAAAAAAGAGAGAAGGAGTGTTTATGAACCCGCAAAATGTGTCATCTTCAGCAGATACCACTTCACCCGTGATTGTGCCGCCGGCACCTGGGGCTCAATCTGAAGGATATACTTCCATTCAGGCGATCAACGAATCTGTGGCGGCAAGTTCTGCCTGGGTTGGCCTGCTTCGACAGGAGATGGCCAAGAGTATTATTGGTCAGGAACATCTTGTGGAGCGATTGCTGGTGGGGTTGCTCACCGGTGGGCACATCCTCCTGGAAGGTCTGCCGGGTCTGGCTAAGACCCTTGCCGTGAAAACCCTCGCCATGGCCGTGCAAACTGATTTTCAGCGTATCCAGTTTACTCCTGATATGCTCCCGGCAGATATAATCGGAACCCAGATTTACAATCCTAAAGATACTCTGTTTGAGGTCAAGCAGGGGCCAATTTTCGCCTCGCTTATCCTGGCAGATGAGATAAACAGGGCTCCTGCCAAGGTGCAGTCTGCCATGCTGGAGGCCATGCAGGAGAAACAGGTGACCATTGGGGATGAGACCTTTAATCTTCCCGCATTGTTCCTGGTGCTTGCCACCCAGAATCCCATTGAGCAGGAGGGAACCTATCCTTTGCCCGAGGCTCAGGTGGACAGGTTCATGCTCAAGGTGGTGGTGGATTATCCCAGCATCACTCAGGAACGGATGATACTCGATGCCGTCGATCACACTGATTCCAGGATTGTAGTGAACCCTGTGATAGGTCCCGATGATATCCTTGCTTCCCGTAAAGTGGTGGACAGTATCTATATGGATGACAAGATCAAGGATTATATCGTGTCACTTGTCTGTGCCACCCGCGATCCCAGGAGTTTTGGTCTTGATATCCAGGACTATATAGAGACAGGAGCATCCCCGCGGGCCACCATTAATCTGAAGGCGGTCTCTCGTGCGCTGGCCTTTCTTGCAGGCCGTGGATATGTGACTCCGGATGATGTGAAATCAGCTGCCATGGATGTGATGCGGCACCGTATCAGGATCAGTTATGAGGCCGAGGCTGAGGCGATCACCAGTGAAGATATTATCAGGAAAATACTGGATACGGTTCCGGTTCCCTGATGTCTTGAGCTGTGAGCTACAAGTGGAAATGGTGCTAATTGCAGAATTTAGGTGCTATGTATTTTGAAACTGTCTGAAAAGAGATGAGTTTGTAATGGAAGAGCAGGTCACAAAAGAGATACTTAAAAAAGTTCGTCAGGTGGAGGTACGTACCAGCAGACTGGTGAATGATACTCTTGCCGGGAACTACCAGTCAGTGTTCAAAGGGCGGGGGATGAACTTTGATGAGGTACGGGAGTATGTTCCAGGTGATGAAATCCGTACCATAGACTGGAATGTCACGGCGCGTACGGGAGTCCCGCATATCAAGAAATTCACTGAAGAGCGGGAACTCACCATCATGCTGCTTATTGATATCTCAGGTTCCGGGGATTTCGGCTCGGGGGCATCCTCCAAACGAGAAATCATGGCGGAACTCGGATCCGTTCTGGCATTTTCTGCGGTGCGCAATAATGACAAGGTGGGTCTGCTGTTGTTTTCAGACTTTGTTGAGCTATATATTCCACCCAAAAAGGGGCGTTCTCACATCTTGAGGCTGATAAGAGAAATTCTGTTTTTTCAGCCACGGGGCCGAAAGACAGATCTGATTGTTGCCCTGGACTTTGTAAATGAGGTTGCCAAGCGAAAATGTGTCACCTTTCTCATCTCGGATTTGTGCCTGCCCGGTGATTTTGAAAAGGGACTTGCCGCTCTTCAGCCTAAATTACAGGTGAGTAACAGTCGCCATGATCTGATAAGCATGATTGTTTCAGATCCACGTGAACACAGTCTTCCGGATGTGGGATCGCTCACCCTTGAAGACGCTGAAAGCGGTGCCCAGGTAGAACTTGACACTTCTGACCCGGCTGTACGGCGTGGGTATGCAGAATTGGCAGCAGGCAGAAAGAAAATTCTCCACAAGGTTATCCGATCTGCCGGGGTGGACCTTCTTGATCTATCCACGGATGAATCCTATGTTCCACCCCTGCTGAATTTCTTTGGGAACAGAAGAAGGAGGAACAGCAGATGAATCAAGAACAGTTTCTTTTACGTGATATCCAGCCACCGCTTCCCCTGCCGCAGGAGCCTGTCTACATACTATATGTTGCAGGGGTTGTGGCTATTCTGCTCATTGCTGCTTTGGTCTACTGGTTCTATCGCAGGAGAAATAAAACTGTGAGGTTGCCTGCTGCCCATGAGACAGCACTGGCTGCCCTTTCCAGGGCGCGGCAGATGATGAACGTTGAACAGGGCCTGCAGTATGCCGGTGATGTCTCGGCAATTCTGCGAAAATATATTGAAGAGCGTTTTTGTATTCAGGCCAGCAGACAGACCACAAAAGAATTTTTTGATTCAATCACAGAGAGGACTGACCGTGGAGTTGCTCTCTTTTCAAGTGAACACCGTAGTCGTCTCAAAGAATGTCTGAGAGAGTGTGATATGGCAAAATTTGCTCGTTGTACACCTGATATGCAGGGTATGGAGAAGATGGAATCTGCAGTACGGGATTTCATTGAAGAGACACGTGAAAATCAGGAAGGGGGGAATTAGGATCATGCGTTTTCTCTATCCTGAATTACTCTGGCTTCTGGCTTTTCTCCCGTTGCTGGCACTTCTCCGTGGTCGCCGCAGTGCGGCTCCGGCACTGATATTTTCGTCAACTAGCCTTGCGGCTTCCATGGCTGCCGGGAGAAAAGCCGGGCCGGGGAAAATAGTTGCAGCGTTGCGTTTTATGGCACTGGTGTTCCTTATTCTGGCTATTGCCCGTCCCCAGTTGGGGAATACCACAACAGAAATAGAGGCCAGTGGTATTGACATATTGCTGGCAGTGGATGTATCCGGTTCTATGGAAGCGCTGGATTTTACCCTTGACGGTAAGGCTGCCAACCGCCTTGACGTTGTGAAATCCGTCATGAATACCTTTATCAAGGAACGGCCCAATGACCGTATTGGCCTTCTGGCCTTCAGTGGTCGACCCTATATGGTCAGCCCTCTCACCCTTGACCATGACTGGCTTCTAAAACGTCTGGAGTCGTTGTCCATTGGAATGATGGAAGATGGTACGGCCATCGGAAGTGCCATCGGCAGCGGTGTGAACCGTCTTCGTGATCGTGATGCGAAATCGCGCATTATGATTCTGCTCACCGATGGAATGAACAATGCCGGAAATGTTCCGCCTCTGGTTGCCGCTGAGGCAGCAGAGGCACTGGGAATTAAAGTCTATACCATTGGCGCGGGAACCAGGGGGGAGGCTCCCATGCCGGTGCTGGACAGGTTTGGACGTAAGCATCTGAGGCGAGTAAAGGTTGATATTGATGATGAAACACTGGGGAAGGTGGCTGAAATGACAGGCGGTCAATATTTTCGGGCCACCGATACAAAATCCCTTGAGAAGGTATACAAAGAGATTAACAGTATGGAAACCACCACCAGAAATATCAAAAAATTTGAGAATTATCGTGAACTCTTCCCCTGGTTTGTCTTTGCGGCGTTGTTTTTTCTGGGAATTGAGATTGTAATGGGGAGGAAACGCCTGCCATGAGTGAAATGATCACATTTGGAGTGCCTCTCTGGCTCCCTGTGGGGGGTGTTGTTATCGCTCTGCTGCTACTTCTTTACAGAAAAATGGCAGTAGATAGACAGCTGGCTCTGCAGAATTTTGCAGCCTTCCATCTACTGGGAAAATTGTGCAGGAATGTTTCATCAAGACGGCGGATGGTAAAAAAAACACTTTTTCTTGTTGCCATAGGCTGTTGTTTTATTGCCCTTGCCCGGCCTCAGTATGGTTTTAAGTGGATAGAAGTGAAACGCAAGGGGATAGATATTCTTTTTGCTGTGGACACTTCCAAGAGCATGTTGGCCGAAGATGTTCGTCCCAATCGTCTCAAACGGGCCAAGTTTGCCATCCTTGATTTTGTAGGACAACTTGAAGGGGACAGGGTGGGACTGATGCCCTTTGCAGGGTCAGCTTTCCTTATGTGTCCCATGACCATTGATTACAGTGCATTTGAAAGTTCTCTTGAGGCCATCGATACGGGAATAATTCCCAAAGGAGGGACGGATATAGCTGTGGCCATTGAAGAGGCTGGGGCCATTCTTTCCAATGAGGCCAACCACAAAATATTAATATTAATAACAGATGGTGAAAGTTTGCAGGGTGATGCTCTGCAAGCGGCAAAGGATGCTGCTGAAAAAGGAATGACCATTTATACCGTTGGTGTCGGCACCAGTGAGGGCGAGTTGGTCCCCATCAACAGAGATGGAAAAAGCGGTTTTGTCAAAGATGAGGCGGGAAATTTTATCACCTCACAGTTGGATGAAAAAATGCTTACGGAAATAGCCGGAGCCACTGGTGGTCTGTACGTTCCACTGGGAAGAGGTGGTGAAGGGCTGGAAACCATCTATCAGGAGAAACTTTCCCTTGTACCCAAAGAGGAACTGGCGGAAAAACGTCACAGGGTAGCTTTGGAGAGGTTTGCCTGGCCCCTGGGATTCGCCATATCCTTGCTTATGATTGAATTTGTGGTGAGTGGCAGAAAGTCAAGTCGATCAATTCGTATACCGTTTATCAAGACTGCGGGACGCAGAAAACGGCAGCAGGTAATGTCAGGAATACTGTTGTTTAGTATCCTGTTTTCCGGGGTGGCAGGTGTGCGTGCCTCCGAAGGGGAAGAAGCCTATGCCGCAGGTGACTATATTTCTGCTTCAGAGTTTTATGATGAACTGTTGACCAGTCACCCCGATGATCCTGTACTTCATTATAATTATGGCACTGCAGCGTATAAAAACAATATGTTTGAGGATGCCGCAAAGGCATTTTTAGATGCCTTGAAAAGCAGTGATTTAAAACTGCAGGAGAAGGCGTATTACAATCGAGGTAACGCCCTGTATCAAAGGGGTAGTGAAACCTTGCAGACCGATCCTCAGCACACCATGGAAATGTGGGAAAAGGCAGCCGCCTCTTTTGATGGAGCCCTGCAACTCAACTCAATGAATGATGATGCACGGTATAACTTTGAGCTGGTTAAACAGAAACTTGAGGAGTTGCAGAAGCAGCAGGAAAAACAGGATCAGCAGCAGGAAAAACAACAACAGAACCAGCAGGATCAGAAAGATCAGCAGCAGAAAAAGGGAGGCAACAGCGGGCAGCAGAAGAATCAGGATCCGGGAGATGAACGGGATTCCGGTCAGGAGGAGCAGTCAGGCCAGCCACCGGGTGAGGACTCCGGGCAACAGGATGAAAAGAAATCTTCCCAAGGACAGCAGCCTGATGATGAGCAATCCGGGCAGAAGGAGAAGGGGTCCGGTGAGGGTGGTAATTCGCCGCAGGAACAGCAGGAAACGGGTTCTGCCGCGGCTGAAGAAGCTGGAACAGAAAGGGGTGCCGCGGATGCTGCAGCAAAAGAAGCAGAGCAGGCAGGGGTTCGGGATGAAGCTCGCAGGCGTATGGGAAAGATGACTGCGGCTGAAGCCAGAGATCTGCTGAATAGCTTGCAGGATGAAGAGGGTGAGTTGAATTTTGTCCCGTCAAGAGGACTCAGAGAAACAAAAGAGCAAAAGATATTAAAGGATTGGTAATGATGAGTAAGAGATATGTTTCTAATAAGAGCTATGGAGCAGTTTTGGTAACACTAGTGCTCCTTCTGTCACTGGCAGCTTCTCTGGCACAGGCCGCAGTGCAGGTCTCTGCTACAATCAGTGCTCCGGAATTTCCACTTGACAGGGGGGTGATGTTTACCATCACTGTAAGTGGAGCGCGATCCTTTGACGTGCAGATGCCGGAGGTTGACGGGCTGGTTTTCAGTAAGCGTGGAGAGTCCAGCAGCATGGAGCTTATCAATGGCAGGTATTCCGCCTCTTTTTCCACCATGTATATAGTGGAGGCCCTCCGTGAGGGAGAATTTACGATTCCGGCAATTCCCGTTCAGACCTCCGGTGAAACCGTGTTGACCACGCCTGTGACGGTTAAGGTTACAGCACCCAGGGCCGCGACAGCCTCCTCGACCAGACAAAATATGGGGACCGCATCTTCCACAACAAGACTTCGCTCCGGAGATGCTGCCAGCGTCGCCTTTATGAGGGTATCTCCTGTCAGGGAAAAGAGTTACAGCGGAGAAATTGTTCCTGTGCAGATAAAGGTCTATTTTCGGGAAGGGATCAAGGCTAACCTCAATAGTCTTCCGCAGCTCCAGGGGGAGGGGTTTGTTCTGCAGCAACTGGATCGTGAACCTGCTCAGTCGAGGGAGATCGTCAATAATACCCCGTATACTGTATTGACCTGGGATTCTGCCCTGTCAGGAATAAAAGAAGGTGTTCATCAAGTCAGTTTTGAGATAGAAGCGACCCTGTTATTGAGACAGCAGCTCAGGCAGCCCCGTCATTCTTTTATGGATGACAGCTTTTTTGACAGTTTCTTCGGCTCCTATCAGGAGAAAGATGTCAAGGTTGCAAGCCCAGTATTTGATATGAGTGTGCTTTCGCTGCCGGATCAGGGGAAACCTGAAAACTTCAGTGGGGCCATCGGTTCGTTTTCGCTTGATGTGGCAGCTCGTCCTCTGGAGATTGCAGTGGGAGACCCGATAACTCTTGTAATGACGGTAAGCGGTGAGGGGAATTTTGACAGGGTACGAGCTCCGCAATTAACGGATAGCAAAGGCTGGAAGACCTATACGCCTTCTTCAGAATTCTTGAAAGATGGCTGGTCCGGATCAGGTAAAAAGGTCTTTGAACAGGCGCTTGTTGTAAAAGATCCAACAGTAGAAGCTGTACCTGCCGTAGAATTCAGTTACTTTGATCCGGTAGCAGCATCCTATAAAACCTTGAGCACGGAACCTATCCCATTGAGGATTTAAGGGGCCGCACCCGGGACCCCGCCACCCGCATCTGTCTCTTCACAGAAAAAGGAGCCGAATGGCAGTCAGGTTCAGCAGGGGGGTTCTGTGGCGGTGGTGAACCCACCTCTGGCTGCTCTGGCACCCCTTAAAAGGGATGGTGGAGAGCGAAATCAGGATTTGATTCCCCTCTACGGGAGAAAATGGTTTCAGATTCTTGGCGTACTTATCTTTGTCGGGCTGATTGCTGCACTTATACTGAGGGTGCGATCAGCACGTCTTGCAGCAAACCCGCTCTTGCAGCGTCGTCAAGCGATGAAACATATCCTGGCTCTGCGAGTAACGGAGATTGACCGGGGTCTGGCTGAAGGTGATGTCCGCGCTTTTCTTCTTGCCTGCAGGCAGGCTATTCAGGAGCAGTATGGTCTCCTCTGGGAAACAGAGGCCGGGGCCATAACCAGTGCCGATCTGGAGAACAGGCTTCCTGCAGATTCTGTTCTGATAACCGTTTTTAAGGCTGCAGATGAAAGTGTTTATGGCGGTCAACTGCTCAGTCGTGAGAAAATGCAGGAGCTGGCCGATGGTGTGAAAAAAGAACTGGAAGGCTTATCATGAAGCAGTCAGTTTCAATAATGGTTATGGCCCTTGCCATCCTGTTCACTCTGGTGCTGAAAAATGGGATTGCTGTTGCTGAGAATGATCAAACCCTGTTTCAGGGTGCTGTCTCGGCCTATGACAGAGGGAATTATGAGGAGGCGATCAGGGACTTTGAGACCCTGGTTTCCAGTGGAACCTCAGTTTCTCTATTGTATAATCTGGGAAACAGCTATGCCCTGGCGGGGCAGAGTGGTCGGGCCATCCTTAACTATGAACGGGCCTTGCGGCTGGCTCCGGGGGATCCGGATATCCGGGCAAATCTGGATCTTGTACGCAAGGAAAAGGGGTTGTTTCAAAAAGAACGTTCTTTAAGTCAACGTTTTATTACCTCACTGGGATTAAATCAGTGGACTGGTTTGGCTTCAGCGGCTTTTGTGCTGCTGGCACTGTTTTTGTTGTTACCTGACTGTTCCTGGCTGAAACCTTCGGTTCGTCATGGAATAGCTGCTGTCTCCTTGGTGATAACACTCACAGCGGTGACAGGGGCAGTGGCACAATATCAGCACTGGTTCGATGCAGTAGTGGTGGTGCCTGATGCCCGCTTACGGGTGTCACCCTTTGAAACAGCCGCATCTGTGGGAGTTATCCAGGAAGGGAGGCTGCTGCGTCCTGGAAAGAGTCATAATAATTTTGTCCTGGTAGTGGATGAAACCAGTCGCAGTGACTGGTTGGAACGAAACGCCTTTGAGTCTATTGCCACTCCCTGAGCTTTCTGGTGATAAAATCAATCACTTTCTGATGTTCCTCTTTACCTTTCCCGGCCACCATCATCGGGGCGTCAAAGGCAAAATGGGTTGAGGCCTCCGGACGAATTTTACCAAGATCCTTGATTATCTTTCCATTGGTCCAGGCGTCAGTTTTCAGGGCGAGGGGGAGTACCGGAACCCCAGCCTTCTGGGCCAGTGTTACTCCGATACTGTTAAACTGTTTCGGGTCAAAGCACGTACCTCTGGTTGTCTGCGGAAAGACACACACGGATACTCCCTGCTCCAGCCGTTTCGTCCCTTCGCTGAACACAGTTTTCAGGTCTTCTCTGGGGTTTGTTCTGCCAAGTGCGATTGGGTCGCGGGAGCGCATCACATGCTTGAATACCGGATACTCCATCAGGCTTTTTTTATAATAAAAGTTACGGGGCGCTCCTGGGTTATTATGGCTGGCAGAACCACTGTATCCATCATACTTACATGGTTGCCGACGATGACGCAGGGACTGGTTAAACTCTGGAAATGCTCGACGCCGCTTATGGATACCTTGAGTCCGGTTCGTTCAAGGGCCTGGAGCACCTTAAGGCTTGAAAGTCGCCAGGCCTCGGTGTCATACTCACCTTTTCGGGCTTTTCTGCTGGAAACATAGATGTTTATAAGAAAACTGGAGTAGAAGGAAAAAGACGGAAAAAGTCTTCCGAAAAAAGAGCTGGAGTCAGCGGCTGTCAGGTACTGGTTGTCTTTGTATTCTAGTTGTTGCATGGCTCTGTCGCTTGCTGATTGTGAGTGCTGATGTAAAAGAGAACAGGTTCAGATTACCTTGAATAACCGTTGAGAACAAGCAGAATACGATCTGCTTCTCTGCTGTTTATCTGTTACGGGGGTGACGGTTTTTGTCCAGATGAACCGTTCAGCAGAGGAGTAGAGCAGGGCATAGGCAGATGAGAGCAGAAGAATCAGGGCAAAAGCCAGAGGAGACCACGGATGCCATTTGCCGAAGGATGTCATGAGAAGAGATATGATTGTTCCGTGGATGAGCCAGATGGAAGCGGAATGTTTCCCCAGGAACCTGAGGGTGGGGATGCGGTGCCGGTAAAAGAGAAGGAGCAGCGAATAGATAAAAAGTGGCCCAAGGATGAAGTCAGCTCTGCTGCTGAGTCTGGTGTATTCATAAATATTCATTTTTTCCATGGACAGTATTCCCGCAAAGACACCCAGATCAATAAGATGATATCTGCCGAAAAGAATTGCGGTGATGAGAAAAAGTGCAATACTGTATCGTTGCATGGGGTGGCGCAGTCTGGTTAGTGATTTGTGGAGAATGTTTTCCAGGATACCGGATGCGGCCATGCAGAATCCGGTGAAAAAATAGAGTTGATTATACCAGAAAAGTTTGATTGGAAATGAGCCATAGAAAACAGAAGAGAGCCCGGCATGTTCCACTACACTGGAAAAAAAAGGAAAACCACTTTCCAGGGCGAAGAGATAGAGCAGGATGGAGATCGTAAAAAGCAGTTTCCATGAAAATTTTCTCACGAACAGGACGGCTGCAGGGGTGAGCAGTAACAGTTCCACATAGATGATGAAAAACCACCAGGAACCGTTTATAGCCACATTGATACCGAGAAAGGTCTCAACCGTATGCCGTACTGACAGAAATACCAGGGAACCGTCAAGCAGCAGGAAGATCAAGACTGTGGCTATCACAGCAGTTGTGTAAACGCAGTAGATATTGACAATTCGGCGCAAAGCACTCTGCAGGAGTTTGGTGTCTCTGCGTGATGCCTGATAAAGGCCGTACCCGCTGACAAAGAAAAACAACGAAATACAGAGCTTGGAGACTGCTGAGAGGAAAAATTCAACACCACCCCAACGTGTGCCGACAATGCTTGTAAACCACGGGTTCGTAGAAGGAAAGAGAAAGAGATGATGAAGGATCAGCATGATGATGGCCATTCCTTTGATAAGGTGGGCCTGTTCTCTGCCAAAGAGTGGTTGGGATGTTTCCGACACTGGTGCGGACTCTGGGGTTTTCTTATCTGTTTTCCGCTTTCCGGGCACAGTTATACAGGTCAGTAGATCTGGGGCAACGGGTAGTCGTTTATCCGCGATTTTTTCATCAAAGAGGATGCAGTAGCGGTAATCTTCTGATTCTATCCGGTGGCTGGATTTCATGTCTTGCACATTTCTTACTGTAAGTATAACCTGAATTGCTGCATATGTAATGGGAGAAATGCGAAATGGTGTTTTTTATTTTCCGGGCGCATTTCCTCAGGCTTACTAACAGGGAAATTTCTGTTTCGGACACTAGATATATTGTTCACTGGATCCACATGAGGAGTTGCAATGAATTACACAGATAAGGAACTTTGTCGGGTCAGGACTATCACCACCTTTCTTGTTCTCGGAAAAGAGCGGGACTCATGGAGGGATGATATAGAAACAGCGGCTTATTTCTGCAGTCAGCTGGCAGCCCGGTTTTTGGAAAATGCTTACCTTGTCCAATCTATCCGCATTGTAACCAATCCCTTTGGCGAGTATCTGGATACCAGCAGCCTTGAAAGCGCAAAAGCCGATCTTGATTATATCAGTGGTCTGTTGAAGGCCCTGGATCTGCAGGGGCTTCGTATCAGGTTCGCCATCGGTGAGGCCAGGAACAGTGAAGAAGTAGCACTGTTGCCCGAACTTATCCTTGCCCATGGTGACCTGTGCAACGCCTGTGTCAATGTGGGCCTTGATGAACATGGGGTACTTGATAATGAAATGCTTCAGAGGGCTACTGCTGCGGTATTTGAGATTGGTAGAATAACGCCAGGGGGAGAAGGGAACTTCAACTTCACTGTGAATTTCAACTGTGAACCTTTGATTCCCTATTTCCCGGCATCCTATCATGGCAGCAGCCTGGGAAACTGTTTTGTGATCGGTCTGGAAACACCTGATTTGCTGGTGAATGTGTTGCAGGATTATAACGAAAAAAATCCTCGTAGCTCCCATAACGAGCTGTTCAAAGACTATGCTGCTGTGATGACTTCTGCGTTGCAGTATCATGTGAGCAGTGTTGTATCCATCATCGAAAACTGGCCCACAGCACATGGATTTTCTTTTGCCGGAATAGATAGCTCTGCAGCACCCTCCAAAGATTGTTCTTCCATAGTGGATGTCTACAAGCTCATGGGAGTGGACTATTTTGGGGCTTCAGGAACCGTTGAGGCTTCTGCCTTGCTTACCCGGGTGTTTAAGGCGATCACGGGTGTGCCGCTGGTGGGGTTTTCCGGTCTGATGCTTGCCGTCACCGAGGATACAGGGCTTGCTGAAGCCACCCGAAGAAGAGAGTTTGACATCCGGTCTCTTTTAACATACAGCGCTGTTTGTGGTATTGGTCTGGATACGGTTCCTATCCCCGGTGCAAGTTCTCCAGAAAAAGTCACTGCCCTGATGCGGGATACGGGTACCATGGCCTTCCGTCTTAACAAACCGCTCACTGTCCGCCTCTTTCCTGTACCCGGGGTGGCTGCTGGAGAGAGTACTTCTTTTGAAAGCAGTGACCTCTGCAACTGCACGGTTCTGGACGTACCCTGATACAGACAGAGGGTGGGTCTCTGTTTCGCTCTCATTATATTACACCTAAATCCTGCTCTTCAGAAAACGAAAAAATGTATTTCATGTTGTATATCGATACATCACTAAGCATTTGTTAAGGTCAACCATTCACTTTTTCAGTGAGGATGCATTTTTTCAAGGAGTAAGGCATCAATGATAATGGTAGAGCCAGCTATTACTCCTGCGAAAAATAATTGCCAAACTCTTCAAAGACCAGTTTCATGGGGATGGCAAAACCTATGCCTTCTGTGTCTCGAAGGATCATCGTGTTTACCCCGAGAACTTTTCCCTTGCTGTTAATGAGTGGCCCACCACTGTTCCCGGGGTTAATGGGGGCGTCGGTCTGGATTAATGGCGTGTTGTTGTAATTCCTGTATCCCGAGACAATGCCGGAGGTAATGGTATGTCTGAGTCCCTGAGGGTTCCCAATCGTAAATACTTTCTTCCCCTGGACTTCCTGGCCCTTGCGGGCAGTGAGATATGGAGAGCCATAAGCGTTGATGGAAATAAGGGCGAGATCGTACCTGTCACTCATGATGATTGAGTCAACGGAATAACTGCTGCCGTCAACAAGTATCACTTCAGCATCATGTACAGGTGAAGACGATTCTATTTCTTTGATCCGTTTTCTGAAGTTTTTCTGTTTGATTGCGTATTGCTGATAGACCCTTTCGCGTTCTCTGATATCAGCCTTTATCCGCTCCCGTATTTTCTGATCCCGTATAAGGGGCATCTCTCTTTTGAGGTAGCGGATATTTTCCCGTTCCCTGGCCAGAAGCTTTTTCCCTTTTTCAAGTTGCTGGTTCAGTTTTTCCAGATCTTTGTCCCGCATCTCCAGGACATGGCGGTTGGTGATGATCATTCCATTGTGGGAGACGAAAAAGCCGGTGCCCGTACTCCATGACGTTCTGATAAACACCGTAGCGTTACGTGCCTGTTCCAGTGGACTGTTGACGGGGTACTTTTCGGCAAGCTGTCTGGCGAGCCCCTCCAGGACTGGACGGGATGATGGCGTGCTGCTGCTTGGAACAATTCGCTGGATATTTTCTCTAATCGGCACCGGGGTATTATCATCTTCAACCAATGGTTGACTGGTAATCATATCCGGAGCTGATTGTTCTGATTTGTAGGTGAAAAAGAAGGCAGCAGCCGCCGCGATGATAATTCCAATTCCAATGCCTGTAAAAATTCCCCGGAACCCACTGCGTTCCACAGTCATGTAAGCCTGTTCCTTCAAGGCTTCTTTTTCTGCAGCCAGACGTTCCTGGCGCAGGCGATATTTTTCAAAAATAATGCCACACCTCTCACACTCAAGGTGCTGTTTCTGTTTGTGGCCACAGCTTGGGCATTTAATGGTGAATCCTTACTGGAACAGGGTGAATGGGGGAACTTCTTTTATAGCCCCATAATATACCGAAATGCGGATGCTTGCAAAGACAGTTGTTTCAGTGCGCGAATTTACGTGAGGAGGAGTTTTGCAGATAGTAGTCATAATCGCCGCCATAGATGTGCATTGCCCCCTGGTCTATCTCCATGACATGGTCAACCAGTGCGTGGAGAAAGTGGCGATCATGGCTCACTAGAATGACGGTTCCGGTAAAATCTTTGAGCGCTACGAGCAGTATCTCGCGGGATTGCATGTCAAGATGATTGGTGGGTTCATCAAGGATGAGAAAGTTGAGTGGGCGAGCCAGGAGAGTGGCCAGAACCACCCGGCTCTTTTCTCCTCCTGAGAGCTGGGAAATTTGTTTGTCCGCATCGTCGCCCTGAAAGAGAAAGGCAGCACAGAGGTTACGGATTGTACCGAAATTTTCCTGTGGCATGACCTCCTGGACAGTTTCAAAGACAGTTCTGGCACCATTGAGCACATCCATGGAATGCTGGCTGAAGTAGCCTGCGTTCACGTTTGCTCCAAGGGTCACCGTGCCTGCACTCGGCGCTGTTTCCTGGGCTAGAACTTTGAGGAAGGTGGATTTTCCGGCACCATTTACCCCAACCACAGCAATCTTTTCCCGACGTCTGATTATGCCCGTCACATTACTGAAGACCAGTTTTTTACTGGTGTCGTCAAGGGGCCATGATTTCCCAAGTCCTTCCATCGCCACCACATCATCACCACTGCGGGGCGGCTCGGCAAAGCTGAAGTGCATGAGCTTCTGTTCGGGTGGTAACTGAATTCGTTCAATCTTCTCAAGTTTTTTAATACGGGACTGCACCTGGGCCGCGTGGGAAACCCGGGCCGCAAATCTGGCGATGAAATCTTCCTCTTTGGCAAGCATCTCCTGCTGTCTTCTGTAGCTGGCAAGAAGGTTATTGCGGCGAATTTCACGCTCCTGGAGGTAAAAGTCATA
>JAJRQL010000154.1 GCA_024280265.1 Deltaproteobacteria bacterium | reverse complement strand
CCAACGGACTGGCCATTAACGGCTACATACCACTTGGACATTTGCTACCTCTTGTTTCCTGCGGGTCAGTGAATTCCTGAGTTCTCCACAGACCTCTGTTTACAGGTAAATGAATATGAATAAGATGTCAATAAGAGGGTATACCTGCTTTTTCTCATAATGCAAAATAAAAAAAAGGGACGGTTCCCGAAAAAGAGTATGAGGCGGCTGCAGTTACATATTTCCTAGCAGGTGTTGAATTATAGAGACTGCTGCAATGTTGGCAGTTTCAGCTCTTAAGACGCGGGGGCCAAGGCTCAAGGGAAGAAAGTGTCTCTCCCTTGCCCTTGCCGCTTCGGCTGCGGGGAATCCTCCTTCCGGGCCAAAGACCAGTTGCAATCCGGGGTCACCTTTCTGTAATATTGTGGAATGCAGGGAGTTTTCCAGCTCTTCTTCCCAGAAAAGAATTTTCTGTACAGTAGTATCCTGTTGCTCAAGCATTTCCTCAAAGGAGTGCAGAGGGGTTAAGTGCATCATGACAGGGTTATTGCATTGTTTACAGGACTCTTCAATGATGCGCTGCCAGCGGGGATATTTCTGTGATATTTTGGTGAGCCCACTTTTTTTCAATTGGCACCGTTCACTGTAAAAGGGGGTGAACTCCGTAACGCCGAGTTCGGTGCATTTCTGTATGAGCAGTTCCATCTTCTGAGCTTTGAGCATGCTTTGACAGACCCGAAGCGGGGTGACATCCTGTTCAATGTGAATGGAGGAAAGAATGCGAAGTCTGGCCAGGCTGCCAAGGGAGATAATTTCGGCATCATGGATGTTTCCTATACCATCGAGCAGTTGCAGTAAAGTACCTGGCTGCAGCCGAAGAACTTTGCATATATGATAAGTCTCCTGTTCTGAGAGGAGGATCTCGCTGCGAATTTCTGTGTTCGGATGGATAAAAAAGCGGCGCATGGCAGGGTGAATCTCCGGTGGTGATAATTTGTCTGTGTTGTGAAACAGGTTAGTGCTTTACTCTATAACACCTACAATAAAAACAGTGTAATATGAGAGTAAAGTAAAATAATACTAAGATGTTATAAATGGTAATAAGGCACTTACACCCCTTAAGGGGGTACAGAAAAGAGTCCAGCGATTCTAAAAAGTTTCCCGACTTGTTGGGTTGGAATGACTCTGGTCATCCTTCCATAAAACAGCGCTAATCGCAAAAGAAAAGAGACACAAGGAGCAAGAGTATGTCCTATGCTGGAAAGTATGAGCCAGAAAGGATGTTACTTTATTTTTTGCAGAGAGTTGTAAGTTCTTCCCGGAGAGCTTTGAGACTCACGGGCTTGGAAATAACACGGACCTGGTGTTGGGCGCAGAAGTGTTCGAGCTCAACGGATGGGTGTCCGGTACAGAATAAGAACCGCTTGGTAATGGAGGGGTCAGTTGAATAGAGGCACTTGAAAAGATCGATCCCGTTTAAGACTGGCATGTCCACATCAGAGATGATGGCATCGAAAAATTGGGTGGTTATCTTGGCGAGTGCGTCGATCCCGTCTTGAGCCAGACTGACGGAGGCGCAACCCGAAAAAAAATTTTCGAAGAGCTCAAGTATCAACAGATCATCATCGATAAAAAGATAGTGTGGCTGTTGGCACTTTTCCGGTTTTGATTGATCTTGTTTCGGGATAGACATAAGATTAATTAACCTGTTTTCTGGAAAAAGAATTGTGATCGAATCTGGTTGGAAAAAATTATAAGTCTCAGAAGAGTATAGAGGTTTCAAAGGATTAAGTCCATGTCGTGTTGCGCCAAAAACATGTGGTTTTGTGCCAGTGTTTGGTTCTGGGTCTCAAAAAGTGCTTTCAGAAACCTGTTGAAAATGGATGAGACTTCAAAAGAGAAACTGTAAGGCTGAGAGTGTCCCGATGGCCTTGTTTTTATGAGGAATGGATGATGATTTTACGTTTTTGGCCAATAGTCCTGATTTGTCTGAGTGCCACTTTTTCCGTTGCGGCTCCCCCTCCTGTGTCTTTCAACTCCCTCTCTTCTTCCGATGGTCTGCCACAGAATACTGCTCGGGCATTGCTTCAGGACAGCGCAGGTTTTATCTGGATAGGAACCGAAGACGGCTTGGTTCGGTTTGATGGTTACGAACTGCGTTCTTTTCGGAAGCGGCATGGTAACCAGCTAACACTTTCTGATAATTATGTCTCAGCACTTGCAGAAGATCTTCAAGGACGGATATGGGCGGGTACCATGGGTGGGGGGCTTAATGCAATTATTCCGGAGACGGCCAGTGTGATACGGATAGGAGGAGATCTGGGTTCTGCGGATATCATGGTCATCGTGGCAGATTCCAATGGTGAAGAGCTGTGGCTTGGAACAGACTCCGGACTGTATCGCCTTGGAGTCGTAGGTTCTGCTGGTGGTGAGATTGCAACCAGTCTCCGTAAGGTGAAGTTACCACTTCCTGACGGATCTGCCCTTAACAGTAGTGTAACAGGGATCGTTCTCACGGGGACTGAAGTGTGGTTTTGTACCAGGGAGAAGGGGTTGGGACGATATCGGAGAGAAGATGGTGCGGTGACCTGGTATCTGCCGGGTAATTTGGGTCTCCACGATGATACTTTTAATATGATGATGCTGGATCAGCAGGGAAACCTCTGGGCCGGTGGGCAGAACAAAGGCCTGGTTCGGGTGTTGCGTGACGCCGATACTGTTTCTTTCAAGCACTACAGTACCAGTAACAGTGGTCTTGGTTCAAATGATGTGATGGCCATTGCGGATGGTGCCGATGGTAGACTCTGGATCGGTACCTGGAATGGTGGCTTGTCCCTGTTTGATACGGTTGCCGAAACGATGGATTTCTACAGAAATCATCGGGGAGATCCATATTCTCTTGCCAGTGATATCATCATGGAAATTATTCGTGGCAGTGACGGAAAGATCTGGGTGGGAACCTTTGACAGCGGGTTGATCTGGTTTGATCCCGACCCACCATTTCGTACTTATCGGGCAACTCCCGGTGAGCCGGGGGGGGGTAGCCGGGAACCTCATCTGGACCTTTGCGTCAGAGGGGAGCAGTGGACTCTGGGTTGCCTCCAATAAAGGACTTTCACGGCTGAATCTTCAGACTAATGAATATACGCTGCCCCAGAATGTTTCTCCCGAACCGCTGTGGCAGAGCGTGCAGCGTGACGATATTCGCTCTCTTCTGATGGATGGAGACTATCTCTGGATAGCGGCACGATATCATGGCCTGGTTCGGCTCAATCTCAACACCGGAGAGCTTGTTTCCTTTACAGATCTCCTTGAAGACGGCCAGAATCTGACGCACCCCTACGTGAGGCTCCTGCTGAAAGACAGCCAGGGAATTCTCTGGATTGGAGCCAATAAAGGGCTGAACAGGTTTGATCCGGTAAGCGCAACACTTCGGACCTATATGCCGGATCAAGAGAATGCACTTGCGCTACCCCATCAACGAATTCGTGGTCTTTTCGAGGACAGCCGCGGAGGTATCTGGGTAGGAACCAGTAAGGGGCTGCTGCTTCTTGACAGGGTGGGTGATCCTGTGGAGGTCTGGCATCCCGGTTCCTTCGCTTCAGGTTCCGGTCAGATCCTTGCCGGAGAAGGGGTTCGCGGCCTTGGCGAAGATGAACAGGGCAGGATTTGGGTAGCCACCGAGGGTGGAATAACTGTTTTTGACAGGGAGACTGAAGAGGTAATCATTCTTCGTGAAGAAAATGGACTGCCGAGTAATGCTACCTATTGTGCTATCCGTGCCGGACAGTATATGTGGGTGAGCACCCTGGGAGGCCTGGCGAGAATTAATTCAGAAACCCTGGAGGTTGAGAGTTATTCCAGTTCTGATGGATTGCCGGATAATGAATTCAATTTTAATGCCTGGCATAAACTTACAGATGGTCGGCTCGCTTTTGGTGGGCTTACAGGGTTTACTCTCTTTTCCCCCCAGTCAGTTCCAGGGCCTGAACAACCCAAACCGGCCCCTCCATTACAGTTGCAGATCCGTGTTTATGAGGAAACGGAAAAGAAGGAGTATCTGTTGTCTGAGGAGAGTCAGATTGAGTTAAGCTGGCAGGACAACAATATTAGTTTTAATTACAGCGTATTGCATTTTGGACCCCGTGATGCTGTCAGCTATGAGACCTGTCTCAGTGGAGTGGATAATGGCTGGAAAGGGGTGGGGAGCCAGCGCATGGCCAGTTATTCAGGGCTGCCCCCAGGACGCTACATCTTTCAGGTTCGTGCTGAAGATCGACATGGGCAGTGGCAGGCACAGGCGTCACCGGTCTCATTTACAGTGCATGCGCCCCCATGGCGAACGGTTCAGGCATATCTGCTGTATCTGATTCTGGCCTTGCTGGCAATTTTCTCCAGTTTCCATCTCTATGGCCGGGGGCTTCGAAGGCGTGCCGAGCTGTTGGAGGGACTGGTAGCCGAACGTACCGCTGAATTGAATGCTTCAAGTATTCGTCTGGCTGAGAAGAACAGTCAGTTGGATCAATTGATGAAAACCAGAGAACAGCTTTTCCGGGCGATCTCCCACGAAATCAGAACTCCGATTTCTGTGATAATTTCGGTTTTGGAGTCAGTACAGAAATATGGCGTTGAGGCTCTGGCGAAGGTTCCCATGGCCAGGCAGAGTGCTCTTCGGCTGGACAGACTGCTGGGTAATATCCTTGATCTCAGCCGCCGGGATGTGCATAATCACCGGAATGAAGGGGTGTTTCAGATCCAGACAGCATTGAATGAGATCCTTCCTCCTTATCAACTGCAGGCAGAGACAGAGGGTAAAGAGTTGTATTTCAGTGGTCTGTCTGAGGAGTTATGGTTGCATCTGCCACGGGAAACTTTCCTGATGCTGGTATCCAATCTGCTTTCTAACGCCTGTAAGTACACTGAAAATGGGGATGCCATCCTTGTGGAGGCTCGTTCAGATGAGGGATTTTTTCATCTCGTTGTGGATGACAGTGGCTGTGGTATTCCTGAAGGTCGGGAGGAGGAGATCTTCGACTGGTTTAAGCGGGGCGAATCGGATGTTTACAGTGAGGGCTGGGGAATAGGCCTGGCGTTTGCACGTGAGGCGGCAGAAGCAGCAGGCGGGACTGTGCAGCTTGAGAGTAGTGCAAAGAGAACAGGGGCACGTTTTGTGCTGAGTCTACCCCTTGGGGAAGCAGGAAGAAATGAAGGAGTACTTGAGGCTGGCAGTAACAGCCTGGAGCATTTTGCAGGGCAGAAAATGTTTGCGGATTCTCGGAAGCCATATACCATTCTGTTGGTTGAGGACGATCATGATCTGCTGGAGCTGCTGCCAGGCCTTTTCCCGGCTCATTGGAATTGTCTCAGTACCGGTACGGCGGAACAGGGGTGGGCGCTGGCACTTGAGAGGCTCCCCGATCTTGTTCTCACCGACCTCATGCTGCCGGGTGAGTCTGGCTTTGATCTCACCAGAAAGTTGAAGGAAGATATTCGTACAGCTCATATTCCGGTAATTATCCTCACTGCTCTGGGTAATGAAGAGCGTCGTCTTACGGGACTTGGCCTCTCTGCCGATTCGTTTATGGAAAAACCATTTAATAATCAGGAGCTGCTTTTTCGTGTTCAGGGACTCATTGCCAATAGGGAGCGTGTGGTAGAACAGGTAAAACGGCTGATCATTGGGTTACCGGAGGAGCCGGAACGGCAATCCCGGGAACCTAGGACTGAGGATGCTTTCCTGGAAAAGTTACACGCAGCTTTTGCTTCCGCGGCAGAGTTGTCCACTGCAGGACTTGATGATGTCGCCGAGAGGCTGGCCATGTCCAGGCGATCAGTGCAACGTGAAATGCAACGGCTTGGAATCAGTTGGAGAGAATATAAACAGCTTCGGAAGCTGCGTCTGGCAATGGATCTGCTGCGAAATCCAGGAAACCGTGTTGCAACGGTGGCCGAACGGGCAGGTTATGGTTCGGCAGCGCATTTTTCAAAAATATTCAAACAGCATACCGGGATGTCACCATCAGAGTGGCGGCAAAATTCGGATGGGAAAGAGTAGTGCTGCTGTTTTCCGCACCATATTTATTTCCAGGGAGGCGGTTGCCGGAGGTGATGGAAAGGTGAGATGAAAGTTCTTTCCTGCGGCTGGTTGGACCAAAAAAACTGAAACCGGGAAAATTCCCCAAGGCCCTTTCATTGAAAGAACCGTATGACAAAACGATCAGATAGAGAAAAGAAAAGCACCGGAGGAAATGGGAAAAAAGTTGCTAACTGATAATGGAAACGATACTCTTTTAAAAAAAAGGGTTATGCTGATGAGAATATTGACACTCCTTTGTTCCTTGATATTCTTCGCTACTTTTGCTGGGACCTGTTTGGCTGAGACTGAGTTGTTCAAACTTAAAAATCGTTTGGCAGCAGAGGTTTTGCCTGTTGTTGAAGCATTTTTATCTCCTAATGGCAGGGCAGTGGCAGATAGTTTTGGGAACATGATAGTGGTGAATGATACCCCGGAAGTTATTGATGAGATAAGAGCGCTGCTCCTTGATTCCGATCAGCCCGTGGCTCAAGTGAAAGTACAGATTGCCCTCGATGCCGCTGAAAGTGGTGAGATTATCAGTTTTGGAAAAAATGGAAAAAGGGGACGTCATCTTTCCACTGAAAAGCCTCATTTTCGTTATTCTGATGCTCGGCAAACTGGGAGCAGCCGTTCATTTATCCTGGTTTCATCGGGAAGCAGCGGCTATATCCGCCTGGCGCGGCAGGTACCGGTGACAGAGGAGTGGCGCTTTTTATTCAGGCGTCATGCTGTGCCGATTTTTTTGAAAGAGATACGAACTATTGAAACCGACATGGAGGTGTCTCCCGTGGTCGTGGGAGATCCGGTTATTGTGACGGTGACCCCGCGTGTCAGCTGGCTGGCAAATGGTGACGCGGAGAGTTTTCGCTTTGTGGATGTCTCCACCACCATTTCGGTGCCACATTCTGAATGGGGTAGAGTTTGGTGGAGTAAACAGTCTGGTGGAGCGAGATACAGATATTCTTGGAACCATATTGGCCAGCAGTGATTCCAGCGAAAAAAGTAGTGTTTTGATGAAGATCAAAGCTGATGTGAATAATTAAGGAGGAGCGATGTCAGGAGAAGAGCGCAGGGTGCATGAACGTTTTTTCATGCGAATACAGACAAAGGTGACTGCTGAGACATTGTCTGGAAAAACACCGATGATGGAGTTTTTAACTGCCAATATCAGTGCTGGTGGAGCCTTTATCGAAACGAATCATCCCTTGCCGTTAGTGAGCAAGGTCCGGTTGGAATTTCTATTGTCCCTTGAGGATCTGCAGACCCTCAAGTTTGTGTTATCCCTGGAAACCCTCAAAGCCTGGAAGGGAACCCGGGTATGGGTGAGTGCTTCCGGGATTGTTACCAGGTGTGAGCCAACGGGTATGGGCATCATGTTTGATGAAAATTATCGCCTCAGCCCCATGGAAACACCTGAAGACAAGGAGAGTTGATCAACTCTGTTTTGTGAAACAGAGGGCCGCCCACTCCTCCTGCCGTTCCTGCCCCGCCAGTGTAAAGCCACAATCCGTGTAAAGTCGAATGATATTCTCCTCCTGTTCCCCATGGAGGATGCCTGATAGAATAAGCTCCCCCCCTGCTGCCAGCAGTGTCCAAAAGTTTGATTTCATCTCTGTGAGTACGTCATGGATAATATTTGCGACAATGATGTCAAACTGCTCCTGGATCTCCTCAAGGGGTTCCAGGGATACTTCCATAACGCCTTCCAGTCTGTTGAGGAGGATGTTTTCACCGGTAGCACGTACTGCCTCAGGATCATTGTCAATTCCCAGAACACGAGCTGCTCCGAAAAGGGCGGCCCCCATTGCCAGGATTCCTGTTCCGGTGCCCACATCAAGGACTCGTTGATTGGTTTTTCCGGACAGTCGCTGTCCGAGAAAGTTGAGGCTGAGGCTGGTGGTTGCGTGGTGGCCGGTACCAAATGCCATTCCCGGATCCATGACAATAACTTTTTCATCAGCAGTGGCTATATATTCTTCCCAGGTGGGAGTGATCACCAGATTGACTGTTATTGTGAAGGGTTTGAAATGGACTTTCCAGTTGCTTGACCAGTCCTGATCCTCAATCTGTTCCCAGGCTATTTGCGGTGTTTCAACCCGAAATATCGTTGCCAGTTCCTCGAGGTGGCGCTGGACGTTCTTCTGCAGCACCTGTTGTGTGGCGTTGCTGGGACTTCGTTCATTGAGATACACATTAAGGCAGACGTCACCCTCTCCAGTGTTCACGCTCTGCTCAACACTGGCACCCATGGCTCCAAGCAGATAGTCAATAATGGCATCTTCCAAAGCCGGATTTGCACAGATGCAGGCCTTGAGCCAGAAATTTCCTGATTTTTGCTGTTTCATAAATCCCTTGCCGTGTTTGTAATCACGTGGCGTTTGCATGTCTGGGGGCCGCATGGAGAAGCGAAATAGTTTTCCCCGACCAGAAATACCATGGGTGCAGATAAAGAGCTAACAGAGTAGCCACACCCCGCAAACGTTCAATTTTGGTTATGTGAACCATAAGTAATATTTCTTGACAAGGTGCCACTTCCTGTTATTTTTAGGCTGATTTAAAAGTACTTGAATTTTGACCAGAGAGATACACTATGGAACACAACATACATTTTTTGCCCGACGACGTCCATGTCACTGTGGAAGATGGTGAAAATCTTCTGACAGCGGCGGCAGCAGCAGGAGTCTATATTCATGCATTCTGCGGTGGGGATGGAGTCTGCGGAAAATGTAAGGTAACCCTGGAGCAAGGGGAAGTGGATTCGGACAGCGCCGCTTCACTGAAACAGGATGAGTATGACAAAGGTGTACGTCTGGCCTGTAAGGCAAAGGTTGTCTCTGATATCACTGTCCGTATTCCCGACATGGTCAAAGCCGATGGCAAGGCATTAAAGCGTGTTCCCAAAACCACCCGAGCCATTTCAGCAAAATCCCTTGAGTCGCTGATTGGAACCTGGGATGTGAATCCTCCGGTGGGCAAGGTTTTTCTGAAAATTCCTTCCCCAACCCTAGATGATAATATTTCAGACATGCAGCGTTTGATGCGTGCTCTGAAAAATGCCAACCCTGAAAGTCTTGAGCCCAGTTATGATCACCCGGAACTGATCCATGAGTTGCCTCTGGTTCTGCGGGAGGCCAACTGGGATGTGACTGTGATCCTGTTGCACGGTAAAGGCCAGGCAGAGCCAGACCGAATCATAGCCGTGGAACCCGGTGATACCACTGACCGCCTTTATGGACTGGCCGTGGATATCGGTACCACCACCTGTGGCGGAGTGCTCATTGACCTTAACAGCGGTGAGATAATCGCAGATGGTTCTGGCTACAACGCCCAGATCGGCTATGGCGAAGATGTTATCTCCAGGATGATATATTCCCAAAGGCCCGGCGGCCTGAAAGGTCTGCAGGAAAAGGTGATTTATACCATCAATAACATCATTGAAGAGGTGTGCCGGAAGGTTATTATCAGCCCCAGTGATATCAGCTACATAATGACAGCCGGAAACACGGTCATGGCCCACTTGATGCTGGCCATTAATCCCAAATTTCTGCGCGAAGCACCTTATGTCCCCAGTGTCAGCCAATTTCCACTCACCAAGGCCGCGGGGCTTGGCATCATGGCCCATCCGTCGGTGAGGATGTTTCTTTACCCTTGTATTTCCTCCTATGTCGGTGGTGATATTGTGGCAGGAGTTCATGCCTGCCAGATGCAGAAGAGTGAGGAGATCTCCCTGTTTATCGATATTGGAACCAATGGTGAAATTGTTGTGGGAAACCAGGACTGGATGGTCTGTGCCGCGTGCTCTGCAGGTCCCGCTTTTGAGGGTGGTGGAATCAAGTTTGGAATGCGGGCCAGCCAGGGAGCCATTGAAAATTTTCAGATTCATCCGGAAACCTATGATCCGATGATTGTTACCATTGGTCAGACGAAGCCGCGAGGTATCTGTGGTTCCGGTTTGATCTCCATTGTGTCCGAGCTTCTCGAAGCAGGTGTTATCGATCCCCAGGGAAAATTTAACCGGACTCTGGATCACCCCAGGATTCGGGAAGGTGAAAATCGCTGGGAATATGTGCTGGCATGGGATCGTGACTCCATGATTGGTGAGGATATTGTGATCACAGAGGTTGATCTTGATAATCTTATCCGGGCCAAGGGTGCCATGTATGCCGGCTACCAGACTCTGCTGGAATCAGTATGACTCACCTTTGATGATCTTGACCGGGTGATCCTTGCCGGTAACTTTGGTGCTTATATTGACCTTGAACGTGCCATATCCATCGGTCTGCTACCGGATATCGACCGGGAGCGTTTTTTCTATATCGGCAATGCCTCCATGCTCGGTTGCCAGATAAGCCTGACCGATCATCGCCGTTTTCGTGAAAGGGTGGCGGTGCGGACTCTGATGACCAATATGGAACTCTCTGAAAATCCGGATTTTATGAATCATTACATGGCGGCACTCTTTCTTCCGCACACGGATATGAGTCTCTTCCCATCTGCTGGAAAATGACACTACCGCTAAGTACCGCCCTTGATTGACAGAAAGTAAAAAAAAGATTAGACTGATCCGTTTGTTGATAACATTAAGGACCGACTGAAAAAACAACAATTTATAGAGTTAAGGAGAAAACAATGGCTCAGACTGTTAAAGCAATTGCAGAAAGTATCAATATCATGGGGAATCGTAGTGGCGGTGCCATGAAGGATCGTGTTCCGGGACCTGTTCAGGAGATGGCCAAAGAAGAGACTGATGCGGGCGCGTCATACCTTGATCTGAATATCGGACCTGCACGAAAAGACGGTACCGAGTTGCTCCCATGGGTTGTGGAGACTGTTGAGGCTGTTGTTGATACTCCCCTCTGTCTTGATACAACCAACATGGATGCCATGGCAGCTGGTTTCAAGGCTGTTAAAAATAAAGAGCAGGCTCTTATGAATTCCATTTCAGCTCAGCCTGAGCGTATGGAGCAGATGATTCCTGTTGCTGCTGAGATGAAATGTGATGTGATTGCTCTGCTCTGGGGAGCAGACGGGATGCCCCGTGACTCTGCAGAGCGCGCGGCCATGTCCGTTGATCTGATGATGGCACTCAATGAAGGTGGTATTCCTAATTAGAAGATTCTCTTTGATCCCATCGGAACTCCCATCACTTTAGGTGCTGACCAGATTGCCTCCGGTCTTGAGTTCATGGAAATGTTGCCGGATATCGCTCCTGGTGCCGGATCCACAGTTGGGCTCTCCAATGTCTCTAATGGTGTTGCCGATCATCTTCGCAAGTACCTTGATCGTACCTACCTCATTATGCTCATGAAGTATGGAATTTCCACCGCAATCGTCAACTCCTACGATGCCGAACTTATGGCCATTTGCAAAGGCGAGCGCCAGGAGCATGTGGATATGGTTCATGCTATGATGGACGGAAACGATCCGGGAATATCCAGTCTTTCGGGTGTTGCTCTTGAGCATTACAAGACCTATAAGGCGCTTTCCGGTCAGATCGTATTTTCTGAATCATGGCTTGAGCTGTAGCAGACGGAAGGATGCTGTGTTGATGCCCTTCCTTATATCATAAAGGAAGGGCATTTTTGTTTAGGGAGCAGACCTTGTGGATGACACTCCAACTCATCACCTGATTTATGGAACCCTCACTGATTATATCACTGGTGAGGAATTGACAGACACAGATGATGAGCGATATCGTCAGAAGCTTTCCAAAAGAATGGTGGAGGAGCTGGGATATGCAAAGGAAGAACTTCGGCCACGCTGTTATATCGAAACACTCTTCAGCTCACAGTTTGTTCGTTCCGTCATAGAGCTTGCGGTCAGCCTGAAAGAGTTGGGCAGGACATTTCTTGTTATCCGCTATGGCCCGGGTTCCCTGGTGAGTCGAGAGCGGTCAGCAATTGCAGCGGCCAGGGTTCTTGAAGAGGAATACCAGATTCCTGTTGCCGTGGTAACCAATGGTCGCGATGCGGAGTTACTCGATGTGGCAAGTAGAGCGGTACTGGCCACCGGCATGGAGGCAATACCCACTCGTGAAGAAGCGGAAAAACTGATGGCGGAGTTTGAATTTCTAGCCCCTGCTATGGGAAAAAAAAGAGAAGGTGAACTGCGGATCCTGAACGCTTTTGATGTTCAGGTCTGCTGTCGCAGTATTTAACAGGTACTATAAAAACAAACCTGTTAGGGTCATCCCCGGCAGAATGATTACCAGAACAGAGAGAATGATAATGGGAATAGATAACAGTGAATGGACAAAGACCAGCTGGCAGCAGCACACAGCCCTGCAGCAGCCCAAATGGCCTGATATGGCGGCACATGATGTCGTTGTTGATGACCTTTCCCGCCTTCCACCGCTCGTTTTTGCAGGTGAAATTCGCGATTTGAAGGCCATGCTTGCCAAGGCTGTTACCGGAGATGCTTTTCTGGTTCAGGGTGGCGACTGTTCAGAGGATTTTTCTCAGGTGACAGCTCCTAAGATTCGGGAAACTCTGCGGGTACTGTTGCAGATGGCCGTGGTTCTCACCTATGCTGGCGGTAAGCCTGTGATCAAGGTGGGTCGAATTGCGGGGCAGTTTGCCAAACCTCGGTCAGCAGATACCGAAATGGTGGATGGTGTTGAGTTGATGTCCTATCGGGGTGACATGGTAAACAGTTCTGAGCCCATTGAGGCTGCTCGTGTACCTGATCCCAATCGGATGATGCAGGGATATAATATGGCTGCATCCACCCTGAATCTGCTGCGTGCTTTTACCCGTGGTGGTTTTGCTGCTCTGCAGCGGGTATCTGCCTGGAATCAGGAATTTGTGAAACAGTCTCCCATGGGGCGGAATTATGAGAGACTCGGTAAGCAGATCACCCAGGCCCTGCAGTTTATGGAGACCATCGGTATTGACCCTGACGGCCCCCAGATGAAACAGGCTCAGTTTTTCACTTCCCACGAGGCATTGTTGTTGGGCTATGAAACAGCTCTTACCCGTGAGGATTCAACGGGTGGTGGGTGGTATGACTGTTCAGCCCATATGCTCTGGATAGGAGAGCGTACCCGCCAGGTGGATGGTGCTCATGTGGAATTCCTGCGCGGTGTCAATAATCCTATCGGAGTGAAGATTGGTCCGGATTATGAGCTTGATAAT
>JAJRQL010000153.1 GCA_024280265.1 Deltaproteobacteria bacterium | reverse complement strand
GTTGTGATGGAACCCATCATGACACAATGCTATCGGAGAAAAAAGATGGGGTTGTTGTGGCGCTTACACAAAATCCAGCAGATCTTGGAGGATGTCGTGTGATTTGTATTTATCTTTCTGTTTTTGAATGATTAAAGTGTCTGCCTCATGGTCAGATAAATCATAAACTGGGAGATGGAACTGTTTCCATTTTGCTATGGATTGAAACTGGCCCTGGCCCGGGGTGTGATCCGTGATGGAGAGCAGTTGGACGCGATTTTCTGCAATCAGTTCTTTAATGGTACTCACAGAGTTAAAAGAAGTGAGTTCATAACGTGCATGAATCAGATTGTCGGCTCCAAGGAGTGTTTGGTTATCGGAACTAATCTGGCGGATAATAGCTGCTGCAGTTTCAGTCGCACGATTTTTAGACAGGGACTCATCGTTGAAAGCCACAGCATGAAAGATGGTTGTTATCCCAGACATTGTGAGTTTCTTGTCAAGTTCAATGATACTTGAGTGGATTGGAAAACTCGCACCAGGCCGCGGCTCAATCTCTTTTTCAATGGAGTCTGAATGAAGATCAACAAAACCTGGAACAATGAGCAGATCTCCCAAATCATGGCCGCTGTTAATGGTTCTGTAGGGATGAATGGCTGCTATATAATCGTTGTGGATAACTATGTCTGCAGGTGCAATTATTCCGTTACTGAGGACCCGGGTGGAACGTAATACAAAGTGCATTTTTCAAATCTCCCTGTTAATGGTATAGACCTTATCCGCGATTCTCTCGGTTTTACGTTTGTCATGAAAAATACCTATCATAGCAATTCCCCTTTTTTTGAGTCTGGGGAGTAGGTCCAGTACCCGGTTTGAGCTATCTTCGTCAAGTGATGAAGTTGGTTCATCAAGGAGCAGGAGGTCTTTTGGGGTTATGATACCGCGGGCAATATTTATTCGCTGCTGCTCTCCGCCGGAAAAGATAAGAGGAAAGAGATGAAAGAGTTTTTCTCTGATGTTTAGAAAATCAAGGAGTTGAGCAGCTGCCTTTCTGGCACTCTTTTCGTATTCACCTCGTATCATCAGAGGGGATGCAACGCTCTGCAGAGCTGTGATGCGTGGCAAAATCTTTAAAAATTGGGTCACAAAACCAATTTCCTTTTTTCTCAGCTCCAGAATACTATTTTCACAACAGGTTGTAAGGTCCACGATGGAGCCGTAGTTACGGTGAAAGTGAATCGTTCCCGAACTTGAAAGATTACTTTACTGAAATATTGATGGGGGTCAATGTGGATTGTGTTGAAGTAGACTGTTAGGACAAGGGTTCCTGATGTGGAATGAGGATCTGTGAAAGCCCATGTTTTTCCCTTGAGGTCTTCGATGGTTTTTAGACCAGATCCTCTCTTGGACAGGATGAGTCCATGACAACCCGGAATGCCATTTAAGTCTTTTTCAAGAACAATTGCCTCAGCTCCAGCACGATTGGCTGCTTCGACATAGGATTTTGGCCCAAGATAGGCAATGTCAATATGTCCAAACTGCATTCCAGTAATAACTCCAGCATAATCTCCGGCAACCTGTAATTTCACTTTAACACCCAGTTCTTTTTAAAGATGTTGTACCAGGCTGCCAAAACTGTTGGACATATTTCTGGAAGAGGCAACTGGAATAACACCGAAGGTCAATTTTTCCGGCCATGTTTCCTTTGCCTGTACAACAACTGTAAGGATGGTGGTTAATAACAATACGGTACTGAAATAAAAGAATGATTTTTTCACTGTAATACTCCTCTGAAAATATTTTAAGTTATAGCCCTATGCCGTTACTTCAGGTGTCGGGTATAACTGGTTGAACTCCAGATAGTGTTTACCGGTTACGTTATTCCATATTTCAGGGGTCGGGTCCTCCTGTGAGAGAGGTGGGTTATTCTTTGTCGTCTGGTAAATTCTTTCTAAGGTTTTCTCGTTAAGCTGCTGGGTAGTACCATCAAAAATTATCGTCTGGTCAGCTACTCCAACTATTCTACTGCAATAGCTTTTTGCAAAATCGATATGGTGAAGGTTACTTACTATGGTGACCTGGTATTTTTCATTGATCCTCCAGAGGATGTCCATCACCTGAACAGCACTTTTGGGATCAAGGGCTGCAATGGGTTCGTCAGCCAGAAGTATTTCAGCTTCCTGAGCCAGAGCTCTGGCTATTGCGACCCTCTGTCTCTGTCCCCCGGTGAGCTCATCACAGCGTTTCATTGCAATTTGGTCTATTCCGACGGTTTCCATATACTCCCACGCTTTTTCAAGTTCAGCACTACTGTATTGGCGGATGGCAGCACGATGGATTGAGATGGATTTCAACATCCCGCTCATCACGTTGTGGAGAACACTGAGCCGGTTGACAAGGTTGTATCCCTGAAAGATAAAACCAATTCTCGACCGCATGGCTCTGAGTTCTTTTGAGGAGATGGTGGCAATATTGTTTCCAAGCACATGAAACGAACCGCCGCTTATAGTTACGTTGGCGATCATTGAGGTAAGCAAGGTGGATTTCCCAGCTCCTGAGAGTCCTATTATCCCGACAAATTCCCCTTTGGATATATCAAGGCTGATGTTTTTTAATATCGTGTCATGCTGGTATCCGAGGTTGACGTTGTTGAGGTGTATCATTGTGTACTCCATTAAAAATGTGTGGCTGCTCTGTAATTATATTCCCGTCTTTGATAGTGAGCCTATGAAAACAGAGGAGTTTTAGCGGAGCGTTCAGCTATGGTTTCGGTAGCATTACAGTATGATTAGATTTTTGTTTCCAGGAGGGGAGTGAGGGCGGATGTGAAAGGTTGGTACAGTTTTTTTGTCTTCTAATATGTAGCTAATAAAAAACAAATATGGATCTGTTATTGTGAGTTTTTTTAAGGGATACATATCAGTAGAACCCTGTGTGTTGTATGGGTGCTCCTTGCACTATAAGCTGAGGGTAAGGAAAATGGATTCAGAAAAGAGAAGAGATGTGCTGGCCCTTGAAAAAGCGGCCAAGATTATATGTACCTCAAGTTTCGAAGTTGGTTGACATCTGACAATAAAAATGAGTCAACCATGTAAAATGATAACACATTAACGTGAAAAGCCTTTCGCTTTTTGATATATTGGGATCTGCAAAAAACTCAATAATATCAGAAAGGAAAGGCTTAAATGGATAATACCAAACAATACCGGGATCAACAAGAAGCAATACAACTGCAGAACAGGATTTCCTCCTTTATGAAGGATTTCAAGGTTGGAACCCTGTTGCATGGCAATGGAATCAGAAAACTGCGTGGCGTATCCCCGCTTACGTTGTTCACCGTTATTTTTTCGTTGCCATTTGAAGGGGTCAATTTTTCTCAGGGGATTGTACGGAACCCAAATCTTGGATTCAAGAAGGATGCGGCCTATGATTTTCTCAAGAATCCACAACACAACTGGCGAAAGTTCATGCTAACGCTGGTGGCTGTTCGTTGTTCGTTTCTTCGACGTATTGACCAGCAAAGAAAGAAAGTTTTGATCTTTGATGACTCCACCTATGACCGGTCCCGTTCCAAGGTGGTTGAGTTGCTGGCCTGGATCTACGACCACAACAGCAGTCGAAATTTGAAGGGATTCAAGTTGCTCACCCTTGGTTGGTCTGACGGGAGTAGTTTTCCGCCGTTGGACTTTGTTATCTGTTCGTCCACGAAAGAGGACAAGCAGTTGCAGGGAATAACCAAGGAACTTGACAAACGAAGCTGTGGTTACAAAAGGCGACTGGAGGCTATAACAAAGTCCACCGATCATTTGGAGGCAATGGTCAAACGGGCTGTCAATTTCGGGATCGGGGCCGATTATGTTCTGATGGATGGGATGGTTGGTTCTGCTTCCTAACGATTCTGGCTGCGCTGGGTAAACACCTGCCGGTAATCTGCATGGCCAAGGATATGCCAACCATTCTGTACCAATACAAAGGAAAGCGGGTAATGAGCGTGATCTAGATAACTGATGGAGTATCATTCACGATATTTGAGAGAAGATCGAGTTACAGAGATGACTCCAGCATTATGCCATTACCAGTCATCCCTGGGGCTCTGCCCCAGACCCCGTGGTTTTCAAGGCATAGAGGCTCCTCTGAAATATCAGCCATCAATAAAAAAGGGGAGCCCGAAGACTCCCCTGATGACGATATTTCGTCGTCGCCTATCCGGCTATCCCTCGGCGAGTTGCTCCTCAGCAGAGCCCGCTTCCGTTTCACCGGACCTCTTTTTCCATGGTGGGCATGGAATGTTTTTATCTCATCGGGCGCTTGCCTTACGTGGCAAGCGCGTATAAAGCTTCAGGAAGAGTTTTTCATCAAGTTGAGCCTGCTCCTTTTCGGCTCCAACGGTCAGGAGTTCAGCTGCCATGGTATTGAGCAGTCGTAAATTACCGGCTGAATGTCCAACCAGAGTATCCAACAACGGTTTGGTCATAAGCTGCCGGGCCCCGGCCTACTCAAGAGCATACTCCAGACATTCACGTAATTCTCCTGCAGAATATGGTTCAAGAATCCGCCGGTATCTGATACGACTGCCAAGGGCCAGTAAAGCATTGGAACGGAAACGCTCCGGCAGCCGCATATCACCGCAGAGAATGACAGTGAGAAGGCATTGGGAGTCAAACTCGGCACTGCCCAGGAGCCTCAATTCATTGAGACTGCAGGTCATCATTTCCTGGGCTTCATCAATGAGCAGCACCGGCCGGAACAAGGTGCTCTTGATATGCTCAAGCCATCGTTTCCGGAGTGCCTTGAACCCGCCGTAGCGGTTTGCCGGTGAGAGATTGACCCCGAACAATTCACCCATCTCCCGGTAAAAATCTCCAAGGCTGGATTGCGGTCGCTCCATCACTCCGACAACAACGGAGTCAAGCCGTCCCAGGCGATGAGCCATGAGGTTCAGGCTTTTTGATTTACCCAGCCCGGGATCTCCGCAGACGAGGGCAAATCCCCCTTCCATCACCAGGTTCTCGACCCGGAAAAGAAAAGAGTCCATCTCCGGTGGAGACCAGAGTGATTCCACCGGAATACCGGGCAGAAATGGATTATACTTAAGCCCATATAAAGCTAATAACTGATTATTGTGCATGGTTACCTCCTGTGCTGTCTTTGGCGATATAGGCCGGGGGCAGGCCGGTTGCAGCATATTCTTTCAGGAGTTTTCGTAACAGTGGAGGATGTGGATCTCCACTGTCATCAACAGGAGTTTGCTCAGGGGTAAGTGGAGTCAGGGTGCGTCGTGCTCCGCTGAAGTTGCCGGATTTGTCCAGGGGGTAAATATCAGCCAGCCGTTTGTTGGTTTTCGAATCGACCAGCCATGCTTTACTGAGATCCCAGTTCCTGTAACGAATATGGAGCCGCTGGAAATGACGGAACCTTGAGGGGATTTCAAAGCGGACGCCTTTGATCTGGATGGTTCCGTCGCTTCGTCTTTGTGCGCGTGATTCACAAAGAGTAAAGGCAAAACAGAGCTGTTGTGTGTCAGGGCTGGGACGAGATACATCCGGCCCCTTGAGAAAACGATCCAGGGGCGGACAGTTCAGCTCATCATGGTGATTCCGGTTGTACTCCGTCTCCACCCAGGCCTGGGTTACCTTGTTCAGAAAATCCAGGGTAAGCGGATCCACCCCGGAAAGCATGGCAATCATCCTGATCACAAAGCTGAATCAAGTGCTTCGTGGTTGGGCTATATATCGTGAATGATACTCCATCAGTTATCGAGATCATGCTCAATGGGTAATAGAAAGAATCTGTGGGGGGAGCGCCAGGTAACCGGTGCTTCTATCTAGAACACTGACCGGCTCACACGCCCGATTTCCGGTCGTTGTCACTCGCCTCCGTTTTACCTGTCAGGAGCTCAGTAACTTTTGGTTTGCAGCGGCGAGACTTACAGGAGCCCCCACCGATACCAATGATTTGAGAAATCTCAGCAAAACTGCTTGCACCTTGTTCGATGGCATGCATGATTTCATGGAGCTTTATCCCTTTACAGATACAGCCGGGTTTCAGGCGGGCTATAATTTCTTTTTCAGTTGTCATTGTAACAGTTGGCTGCCGTTTTCCTGGAAGCAGTGAGGTGTGAAGTGGTTATGAGATCGGTTTTTTGTGAAAATGGTCATATATAAGAGCAGACGTTTTTTCACCAATTCCGTCAATGCTGCAAAGTTCTGTTCGTGATGCTTCTTTAATCCTTTTGATACTGCCCAGACCTTTAAGAAGCTTTTTCTTTCGATCGCTGCCAATCCCGGGGATTGAGTCAAGTGATGAGGCAAGAGACCGTTTATGCCGTAATTTCCGATGAAAAGTTATACCAAAACGATGCGATTCATCCCGAATACGCATAAGGTACAACAGGACAGGATTATGTCGTTTCAGGATTATGGGGTTTTTCCGTCCAGGTTTGTAGAGTTTTTCGCCTTCCCCCAATTTTTCCTTGGCAATACCTAACCAGTCAATTTCGTCGCGTATTCCAAGTTCCTCTGCGACTCGAAGAGCGATGCCAAGTTGTCCTTTACCACCATCTACTATAAAGAGATTCGGGAGGTTTTCTGCATCAATACCCTTCCTGAATCGGCGTTTAAGAACCTCTTCCATCATTGCATAATCATCTGGGCCGGAAACTGTTTTTATCGAATAATGTCTGTAGTTTTTTTTGCTGACTTCCCCCTTTGTATATGCTACCAGAGAGCCCACTGCCTGCTTTCCGCTGGTATTTGAGATATCCAGGCATTCAATACGGTAAGGTTCAAACTGAAGATTTAATAACCGTTCCATTGAAGCAGCGAGATCTTGCCATGAACGATCCTTTTTCTCTCTTTCATCAAAAACATGCGAGGCGTTGTTGTTTGCCATGTGCAGTAATTCTCTGTTGTTCCCCCGCTTAGGTATTCGCATCTTAACATGAGTTCCACTGAGTTCACTGAAATGTTCCACAAGAAGGACTGAATCTTCAATGGCAAAGGGAATGACAATCTCATTGGCAGGAGTGATCTTGGTATCGTAAAACTGATTAAGTACTTGAGCTAGAATCACGGAATCCGATTCCATCGGTGCACTTAAAAAGAAGTTTCGATTTCCACTTACCAGTCCGTCTCTGACAAAAAGTATTGCTATTGCAATGGATGTACCCTGACGGTGATAACCGAAAATATCCTGATCTTTCAGAGTTGACGATGCTATGATCTGTTTTTCCAGAGTGTTTGAAAGTGTAGTGACCTGATCGCGAAGTTCTGCGGCGCGTTCGAAAAAGAGGGATCCAGCAGCTTTCTCCATTTCCTGTTTGAGTTCTTTTATCAGGCTTCTGTTTCGTCCTTCAAGTACCATCAGCACCTGTTGGACCTGTTTCAGATAGTCTTCTTTTTTTGCAAGGCCGACACAGGGACCGAGACATTTGCCCATTTGCAGGTTCAGGCAGGGCCGCTTTCTGATGCGGATATTGTTCCCTTTACATTTTCTGATCGGAAAGAGATTTGCAAGTAATCGGAGAGTTGCCCACATTGAGGAACTTGAAGAGTAGGGGCCAAAATATCTGGCGCCATCTTTTTTCCTTTTCCTTACAATGTGAGCGCGTGGCCACTCCTCCTGAACTGTCACCCGTATAAAAGGGTAGTTTTTGTCGTCACGAAGGAGAATGTTGTATTTAGGTTTGTGCTTTTTTATAAGTGAGGCCTCAAGAATCAGTGCCTCTTTTTCGGTTTTAGTGAGGAGAATATCAACTTTAACTACCTGAGAAAGCATCACAGTTGTTTTGTTGTGGGCGGATCCAGAAAACCTCGTGTAGGAGTTAAGTCTGTTTCTGAGATTTTTCGCTTTCCCGACGTATAGTATCCGTGACTGTCCATCGCGCATCATATAGATACCAGGGGTTTTGGGAACATTCTGGATGAAATCAGCTGGAAACATTTGTCGGTCACTTGGAAACAGGAAGTTGTCATAAAAGCAGCGGATATAATAATTATTATAAACTCACAATACAAGTTACAACGGTCTGCTTTACAAAATACTTTTTATTTATTATTAATAACATCAAATATTCTTCAGGTGTTGCAGATGTGCAGTGAAAAGGGAATACGGTGAAAATCCGTAACGTTGGGCCAACGCTGTAAGCGGGGACAAAGATCACATGAGAGCCACTACCGGATTTTCCGGTGGGAAGGCGTGATTGGCGAATGATCCGTGGAGTCAGAAGACCTGCCTGAAGAAAAAGGATACTGTCGTCCGTACAAGTACGTATTATGCCTCTGGTGTAATACGGACTTTTTTTATGCCCATACGGAACATAATAGTTACAAGGAGAAAGATCATGGAAACACAGATTGAACAGGCAAGGAAAAATATCATTACTCCTGAAATGTTAAAAGTTGCAGAGGAAGAAGGGCTCCAGGCACAATGGATATGTGAACGAGTGGCTGAGGGAAGGATCGTAATACCAGCCAATCCAAACAGAAAAAAACAGAATACTGTGGGTATTGGATTCGGATTACGTACTAAGGTAAATGCCTCAATCGGAACGTCATCTGATATCGCAGATCTTGATCTTGAGATTCGCAAGGCCAAAGTTGCAGAAGAAGAGAAGACCGATACTCTGATGGAACTGTCAACAGGTGGAGATCTTGATGAAGTACGTCGGGAAATTCTTAAAAACTGCTCGCTTCCAGTGGGAAATGTTCCTCTATACCAGGCTTTTTCTGAGGCAACCAGGAAATATTACAACCCCAATAAACTGGATTCCGAATATCTCTTTGAACTTATTGAGCGTCAGCTCGAAGATGGCATTTCCTTTATGGCGATACATTGTGGCATAAACAGGTATTCGATAGAGCGACTTCGGAATCAAGGGTACCGTTACGGTGGACTGGTTTCAAAAGGCGGTACTTTTATGGTTTCATGGATGGAGTATAATAGTTGTGAGAACCCTCTTTACGAGCAGTTTGATCGGGTTTGCAGTCTCATGAAAAAACATGATGCAGTATTGTCGCTTGGAAATGGCATTCGTGCTGGAGCTATCCACGACAGTCACGATAGGGCCCAGATGGCAGAAATGGTAATCAACTGTGAACTCGCAGAACGTGGTCGTGATATGGGATGTCAAATGATGGTCGAAGGGCCCGGGCATGTCCCCCTTGATGAGATTGAAGGGAATATTATGCTGGAAAAACGTATGAGTGGTGGGGCACCATATTATGTTCTTGGGCCTCTGCCTGCTGACTCAGGTGCTGGCTATGATCATATCACTGCAGCAATTGGAGCTGCAAACTCAGCACGGTATGGTGCCGATCTGATATGTTACATTACTCCTGCTGAACATCTGGCTCTACCAAATGAGGATGATGTCCGGGAAGGAATTAGAGCCACACGACTCGCAGCAAGGATTGGAGATATTGCCAAATATCCGGAAAGAAGGGAACAGGAAAAGAAAGTGGCACTTACACGCCGTGATACGAACTGGGAAGAACATTTTAAACTGTTGATGTTCCCTGAAAAAGCTGAAGCTGTGCGTAGCTCAAGAAGTCCTGAGAACAAAAAGACTTGTACCATGTGTGGTGATTTTTGTGCAATGGAACGTGGAAAGTCCCTCTTTGAAGGAGATATGAGAGGAGACAAGATAAGCAGTGTCTAAGCATCAAAATACAATTTAGCCTCTATTACCAAAGCCTGACACTGGTTATGGTGTCAGGCTTTGGTAAAGGTTACTGCTGTATGAAAAAAACAGTGACGTTTATTTAGCGGGTAAGCTGTCTGTATTTGATTCGATGTGGCTGTTCAGCCTTCGGCCCCAGTCTTGCCTTGCGATCTTTTTCGTAGTCTGAATAGTTTCCTTCAAACCAGATTACGTTGGAATCTCCCTCAAATGCGAGGATGTGGGTGGCAATTCTGTCAAGAAACCATCGATCATGGCTGATAACCACAGCACAGCCACCAAAGTTATCAAGGGCCTCTTCCAATGCCCGGAGGGTGTTTACATCAAGGTCGTTGGTGGGCTCATCAAGAAGCAAAACATTACCACCTTCTTTCAATATCTTGGCAAGGTGAACTCTGTTTCTCTGGCCACCGGACAGAAGTCCGACCTTTTTCTGCTGGTCCGATCCTGAGAAGTTAAACTTTCCAACGTAGGCCCTGGAGTTGATTTCACGAGTACCAAGCCAAACTGTTTCCTGGCCCTCTGAGATAGCTTCCCATATGGTTGATTCGGGATCGAGACCGTCACGACTTTGGTCAACATATCCAAGCTTCACAGTCTCTCCAAGCCGAATTGTTCC
>JAJRQL010000152.1 GCA_024280265.1 Deltaproteobacteria bacterium | reverse complement strand
TTTAAAGGATCTGGTTTTCTGTCCCTTGAAGATGGCCCGACGGTTTTTACAACAAGGACAAGTGATAAATTTATCAGTCATTTCAGCACAAAAAATGATGGCATTTCCTAAAAAATCTGTTGAATGATATTCAACGCCTTTTAATATTGAAGGCGTGGTGTAATAATGACGTGGACATGGCAGAGACCTCTCATTTTGTTATTTGCGTCGATAACAAACAACATGTCTCTTGCCATGTCCTTTAGCAATTCATTTGTTTACAGGTACTCATTAACCGGATGAACCTAAAAATTTTAACCTACGTATTGACAAGCTCGTAAAAACCTGAAAATGTAGTTGGGTTAGTGGATAAGCGTAGACTTCGAAAAAACTTCACATCCGAGGCGAAAACATTTTCCTTTGTTTCGGAGTAGTTAGAGTATGTCGTAATGATTGAAAATCTGAAGCAACGAAGGAGGTGAAGAGTTTTTACGACGCCATCACGTATTGACAACGTTGAAATAAGCTGGGTACTTTGTCCTCGGAATATCAGACATATGCCTGCTGTAAAATTTCTTCTACGCCTCGATTTAGAAGAACAATCTCATTTCAGGACAGACACTAGATATATTTGGGAATACCCATAAGAGCAATCCATATAAAGCTGTACACAGAGAGCAGAAACATGCTGCAGACAGAGATTCTTAACAGGGTTTTGTTATATACGTGACCTGTTTTTACCAGAACCATGCCAAGTATTGCCACGATGGCAAAGAGATAACGTCCCTGGGCTTGAAAATCAACAGTCCAGGCGCGGTGGCAGGCCACGGTAATTAATACCGCTGAGCAGACTATAGCCCCACCAAAGAGGAGATTTCCAGACCAACCGCCCCGGATAAGGATGGATAAGCCGACAAAGAGTAAAGAAGCAAGGCCTGCAATCCGCATCATATTGTAATAACTTGATGAAGCTGCAACCGTCATATAGCCGTAAGTGCCCACAGCACTTCTGAACGTTTTTTCTCCCCAGCGATGCTTGATGAGAAAGCTCTTCAGGCTTGTCCCCCTTTCACGCATCTGCAGGTGGATGTGTTTTTTTGTAAGTTCTGTTGACGGTTTATAAGTGTAGTGGGCCGTGACTTCCTGCATTTTTCGCATTTTTTCACCTTTGTCCCATCCATTGACGCTGATGTCTGCTGTCACTCGGACAGCAACACAGGAGATGCCTATACAGGCGATAATTGAAAGGCGTGTCAGTGTTCCCTTAAGATTTCCGTATGGCTGAAAGAAATAGCGCCAGCCAAAGTAAAAAAGTAGAAAGAGAATAAAGAAATAAAATGGTTTTTTTGCCAGCAGAAGCAGGGAAAAAAGAATACCAAGTCCCAGAATACGTAACATGGGGATTCTGCGACCTTCTATGAAACGGTTGAATGAGGAATCGTTACTTACCACCTGCCAGCCAGTGAGTATTGCCACAAAGAGGCCCAGGGCATCTGAGTTCATGTAACTGAAAATATACCAGATTTGCGGGCTGATCAGTAGAGGTATGAACATCAGTCGATATATTGTATTTTTGAAAGCGAGGAAGGTAAGTATGGAAAAAAGAAGTACATTGAAGAGGCGATAGGAGAGTGTGCTGTCGAGATTAAAGGGCGACAGTATTGCAGCAAGTTTTCCTGCAAGCAGGTAACTCGGCTCCAAGGTGTTCAGACGGGAAAACCCATAAATGCTGTAGGTATCTCTGATGTCAGGACTCTCAACATCCGGAGGCAACCAGTGATCTGCATAGTACCTTGCTGCGGAGACATGGACGATTTCATCAGGATGATAATACTGTTTGGAAATCACTGCCATGGTGAGTATTAAACCAATGATGAAAATACCACAATAGGCAGTATAGGAATGATCGGACCAGAGGGGTTCGAAAAATCGTAAAACAATCAGAACTGAAAACAGTAACAGGAGAAAACGTACCATTTCCATGGCCCAGTTGAGGTTTCGTTCTTCCAAAGGCAGGTGGAACTGGAATCTTGGATGACTTCCAGTGGAAAAGACCTCCCAGCCACTTGATGAAAAGGTTGTGGATTTGACGTCTCCGAAGGCACGGAGTCCAGCAAATTCCTCCTCATTGCTAATCTGGATATCCGGAAGGCCGGGCTGACTGATACGGATCTCTTTCACGGTAACCTTGCCCTTGGTTCCCGAAGGATCAATTCGCAGGGTGTCGGCTTTACGAAGATCGCCTATGAAAAAACTATACTCTTCCTGTTGTGGATTAATGCGTATCCGGGCCATTTTTTCTTCTGAATAGGATTGTTCTCCTTCAGAGGCCCAGTATATTTTAAAATAGGTCTGAACTGGTGAGTAAATTTTGATTTCAACATGGGCCCTGTTTATGTAATAATGGGTGTATAGCAAGGCGGCTATCAGACTGAAAAGAACAATAAAGCGATATTTGAATAAATAGGTCACAATATTCACTCCTGTCTATTGTGCAGAGATATCGTTGAAGATATTTTTAGAATAATTTATGATTAGAACCTGAATCTGAGGCCCCTGATGTGGTTTAGGTTTTTTTGTATGATATTAATAGTAATAGCACATATTGTCAGATCGTCAAAAGGACATCGAGTCCCTGCCGGAGGCCATCGGAGGAAGCGGGTGAATTTTTCGTAGCTGATTGTCATTGTTGCCCGATGATAAATCGGTTCTATCGAAAAAGTAATATACACAAAGTCGTCAAGGATCCAGGTTGAATATACCTTGCTTCGGTAGAAAAGGCATAGGTATTCAATAGATGAGTATTTTTGTCTGTGTGGAGAGGGGGGATCGTTGTGCGTAAAAAGTGTGGCCAACTTGAAAGAGAATTCATTACTTTATGGCCATAATACGTTATTATAAGACATAATTTTAAGATAAGTTGTATTTTTAGTATTTTTAACGGCCCGAGGATAACATGCCAGATTATATTTCAACATCAAACCATACTTTTCATATTCCAGTTATGGGGACAGGTTTTACCATAGATACTCCGATAAAGGTGGCAAAATACGGCATTTCATCATCAATATCTCTGGTGGATGATATCCTTATTGAGCAGGTGAGAAAGTTCTACTGTGATAAGGAAAATGAGCCATATGAAAAAATGTCAAATACCAGTGAGGACCCTCGAGCCAGTAGGATCACAGCCTATCTGAATCTTGTTGATCGTCTGGTAAAAAGACAGGTCTTGGAATTGCAAAACTCAGCCTTTGAAGAGGGAAGTGAGATCTGCAAATATTATGAGCTGCTCCCCGATGATGCACCATTGAAAAAACTTTATCTTGAGATGCTTGCCTGCACCGATGCTTCCAGAAAAAAAGATCTTCAGAAGACCTTGCGTTGTAGCGCTGTGCCAGGGAGCATAGATGTTAATATCATGACCAAGCTTGACCGGGATCAGTATGCAAAAGGGGAGAAACTCCCTGCCACGTATGCTGATGCCATGAGTGCTTTACGTGGTTTTGCAGAATCTACCCTCTCATCAGCCATCGTCTTTTCTGCAGGAATTAACAAACGGCTCTACAGGTATATGACGCAGTTCAAGGATTTTTATCCCGATGAAAACGGTGAGTGCAAAAAGAAAATTATCCTCAAGGTCAGCGATCACCGTTCTTCAGAAATACAGGGTCGTTTTCTCGTAAAGATGGGACTTTGGGTCTCTGAGTTTCGTATCGAGTCTGGTCTTAATTGTGGTGGTCATGCCTTTGCCTCCAAAGGGTATTTGCTGGGTGTAGTGCTTGAAGAGTTTAAACGGAAGAAAAATGAGCTGCTTGAAAAGCTAATGCCACTCTATGAGAAAGCCCTTTTGGCAGAGGGAGCTGTCAGGGGCAGACTGCCTGATGATTTTCGTATCACTGTACAAGGTGGTGTGGGAACAGCTGCTGAGCATGAATTCCTTCTTGACTATTATGGTGTTAACAGCGTTGGCTGGGGAACACCATTTATGCTTGTGCCTGAGGCAACCTGGATGGACAGTGTCAATCTTAAGCGGCTCATGGATGCCTCTGAGGATGATGTCTATCTCAGTGATGCCTCACCCCTCGGTGTTCCATTCTGGAATCTCAGAACCTCCACCAGTGAAGAGAAGCGCCGGCAACGCATAGAAGAAGGAAAGCCCGGTTCCTCTTGTCCCAAGGGGTTTGTTGGTTTCAGCACAGAGTTTACTGGAAAACCGATATGCGTTGCCTCCAGTGCCTACATTCGTAAGAAACTTGAGGTGTTACCGCAAGAGGGCCATTCTGCTGAGGCCTATGATAAAATTAAGGAGAGAATACTTGCTAAGGCCTGTGTCTGCCATGAGCTTGGAGGTAATGCCACTATACCCATGGGAATAGAGCCTGATGCGTATGCAACGGTTTGTTGTGGCCCTGGGATTGTGGATTTTTCAAAAATCGCCACTCTTCAAGAGATGCTTGATCATATCTACGGGCGTATATACCTGCTGACCTCCCATGACAGGCCCCACATGTTTATAAAAGAACTGGGGCTTTATGTCGATTATCTCAGTAAGGAGATTGAGAACTATCCGGCCGGCCTGGCAGTAAACAGCGCTGCTTTTCTTGAGGGAATGCGGGAGAACCTCTTCAAAGGTATTGACTACTACCAGACACTTTCAAGTCAATTTGTTGAAGAGTCCCGGCAGAAGTTTCTGGCGGGACTGGCAAAAATGCGATCTGCCTTGGAACCTCTTTTTCTGGAAAAGGCTGAGATGTAGGCAGGCAGCATCCACATGATTTATGTTATCATCCCGGGGGCGCAAGGGCCACTGGCTCTGAAACTATTTTTTATCGGATTGGCTCTCTTGATAATACGGGGTGAGTCCCTTGAAAAAATGGCGCAGGAATTGATCTCCACACTCCTGATAGTGCTTATGGCCCTTTCTCCTGAAAGAGGATGAGAGTTCAGATCTGCCGATTTCCATATCACCACGCTTGAATATTTCCAGCATGTCGCTTTCCTGGTACTTCAGGGCAATTCGGATTTTTCGCAACACATCATTGTTACCCAGTTTCTCTGTTGCCGGCACAGCCGGTTTTTTCAGAGAACCTCTGTGGAAAATAATGAGACCGTCAAGGAAGGCTACGAATAAGGACTGGGAGCAGAGTTGAAAGTTGGTTTCATCCTCTTTTTTTAGTAACTGATAAAGCTTGATATCCTGCGGGGAGAGGCCGGTTGCTGTGAATATCTCGACCATCTCTTTGTCGTTGAGATCAAGACTGTAGCGAACTTTGCGAAGTATGTCGTTGGTAAGCAATGGTGTGCCCAGGTAAATTGAGAAAGAACGGGAAACACCGGCAGTCAATATTTCCTGCGGGATATGACTGCCGGTGAATGCGAAGTTCAGGAGTTATTTTCTTCTTTCCAGTCCGGGCGAAGGTACAGCTCAGTAAGCTGTTTCCTGGAGACAGCTGCAGGTGCTTCGGTGAGGGGACAGGTGGCCCGCTGAGTTTTTGGAAAGGCAATGACGTCACGGATGGAATCACTGCCAGTGATAATCATGAGTAGTCTGTCCAGACCAAATGCCAGCCCCCCATGCGGTGGGGCACCAAGCTCCAGAGCGCGGAGGAGGAAACCGAACTTGTCGTTAGCTTCTTCTTCACTGATATCAAGGGCTTTCAAGACTTTTGATTGGATGTCGCGTTGATGGATACGAATGGAACCACCGCCAATCTCAGTACCATTCAATACCAGGTCATAAGCTTGGCTGTACACTGCGGTCGGGTCACTTTCAAGTTTGTCAAGATCTTCGTCTTTAGGGGCTGTAAATGGGTGGTGCAGTGCCTGAAAACGTTTTTTGTTCTCATCGTACTCCATGAGTGGAAAATCTGTGACCCAAACGAAATTGAAGGTCTTCTTGTCCAGCAGTTCAAGGCGGCGGGCAAGCTCCACGCGCAGTTCACCAAGCACCGGGAAGACAACTGAAGGTTTATCTGCGCCAAAAAAGAGAAGATCGCCCTCTTTGGCTCCAAGTGCCAGGGTCATTGCAGCACGTTCTTCATCGCTGAAGAATTTGGCAATGGGGGACTGCCATTCACCATCTGCTTTCATCTTGACCCAGGCAAGCCCTTTGGCACCAAACTGGGCAACATACTCGGTGAGAACGTCAAGGTCCTTTCTGGAGAAGTTGGCGCAGCCCGTGGCGTTAATGGCGCGCACTGTCCCGTCTCCATCGGCAATGGAGCGAAATACTTTAAAGGAACAGGTCCTGGCAATATCAGTGAGATCGACCAGTTCAAAGCCGAATCTGGTGTCAGGTCGGTCCGTACCGAAGCGGTTCATGGCGTCGTCGTAGCTAATTCGTTTGAATGGTGGAGCCACATCAATGTTCAGGGTATCCTTGAAGAGTTTGCTGATCATCCCTTCTGTGATTTCGATGATCTGCTCCTCAGTCATAAAGGAGAGCTCGAGGTCGATCTGGGTGAATTCAGGTTGACGGTCGGCCCGAAGGTCTTCATCACGGAAGCATTTTACTATCTGATAGTATCGATCCATGCCACCGATCATCAGCAGCTGTTTAAAGAGCTGAGGCGACTGAGGCAGGGCGTAGGATTTCCCGGCATTGACGCGGCTTGGTACCAGATAATCGCGAGCTCCCTCAGGAGTTGAGCGGGTGAGCATGGGAGTTTCCACCTCGAGAAAATCATTGTCGTTCAGATAGGTGCGGAGGGATTGCACTGCCTTATGCCGCTGGTACAGTTTGGCGGCCATTTCCGGACGCCTAAGATCCATGTAGCGATACTGGAGGCGGATATTGTCAGAAACCTCACTTTCTTCATCGAGGGGAAAGGGGGGTGTTTCGGAGGTGTTCAGGATGCGGAGCTCCTCAATAAAGACTTCTATCTCTCCAGTAGCAAGTTTCTTATTGGCCATGCCCTCAAGTCTTGCTTCAACCTTGCCGCGAATGGCAATAACCCATTCACTGCGGAGTTTATGCGCCTTGGTGTGAACTTCGGGGTTCACTTCAGGGTTGAAGACGATTTGGGTAAGACCGTGTCGGTCACGCAGATCAATAAAGATGACTCCGCCATGGTCGCGCCTGCGGAGTACCCAGCCCATAAGGACAATTTCTTCACCAATATTGGCACTGCCGAGGTCGTTGCAGGAGTGAGTCCTGCGTAATGTTCCCATTGATTCCATAAGATATTTTCGGTAAATGATCTGCAGCAGTGCAGCTCATTTACCGTTCCGTAGTTTGAGTGTTTTGTTTGTAAGCGTAAGTAAGTACTGTTGTAGTGGGTTTATACTGGGTTGCAGCCAGTGTTGTGAGGAAGGATAATGCTCGGTAACTCAGTGGATAAGGAAGTGACAGCAATCTCCTGCTGCTCCTGATTTTCCATATTCCTGAGAACTGCTGTACCCTGTTTCAGCTCATTTTCCCCAATAATCAGCACATATCTGGCATTCACTTTATTGGCCTGTTTCATCTGACTCTTCAGGCTGCGTCCTTCATGATCCATGGCTGTGAACAGACCTTTGCGTCGTAGCTTATGCGCAAGAGGGAATGAGAATTCTGACGCTTTTTCACCGAGTCCTGCTACAAAAATATCGATCTGGGTACTATCGACTGGTTCTTTCTGTTGTTGTAAAAGCAGAACAATACGCTCCAGCCCCATGGCAAAGCCAATTCCCGGCGCTTTGGGGCCACCGAGTTTGGCAACAAGACCATCGTAGCGACCACCTGCACCCACTGCTGCCTGAGCTCCCAGATCTTTGGTGATAAACTCAAAGGTGGTACGGGTGTAGTAATCAAGGCCGCGAACCATGAACTTATTGAGGCTGTATTGCACATCCAGCTGTTTCAAGCCTTCCTGCACAGCGTCAAAGTGTTTATCGCATTCTGAACAAAGGTGCTCTTGAATGGATGGCGCCTCTGCTACCTGTTCCCTGCACGCGGAATTTTTGCAGTCCAGAACCCGTAAGGGATTGGTCTTACTGCGCCTGGTGCAGTCCTCGCAGAGAGCGTCTTTGCGGTCATCAATAAAGCTGAGCAGGGCTGCCCGAAATCCGGGCCGGCATATCGGGCAGCCAAGAGAATTAATTTCCAGGCTCATGGTAATTCCAAGCTCTTCAAGGAGCATGGCTCCCATGGCCATAAGCTCGGCATCAACACGAGGGTTGGGCGTGCCGAGAACCTCTACGTCCATTTGGTGGAATTGCCTGAGACGCCCCTTCTGAGGACGTTCGTGGCGAAACATCGGCCCAATGGTAAAGAGGCGCTGGATGGGTTTCTGAACATGGAGTCCGTGCTGGATATAGGCACGCAGCAGAGAAGCCGTGGCTTCAGGACGCATGGTGATCTGCTTGTCAATAAAGGTGTACATTTCCTTTTCAACAATATCAGTGGAGTCACCAATGGAACGGGCAAAAAGCTCAGTTTTCTCCAGTATGGGCATCCGAATTTCGTTGAAGTTGAAACGTGCAAAAATATCACGGGCAGTGTTTTCTACCTTCTGCCACAATTCAATCTCACCGGGTACGATGTCTTTAAAGCCGTTTAGAGCTTTTATTTTCACTACAATTCCTCCCAAAAAAATCCTTATCAAAAAACAGTAAAATAAAACGCAAATACCGCAAAATGTCAAGAAGATGCAGGGCTGTTGGTGAAAAATCCTGTTTTCTACCTGGATTCAGGTGGTTTGGGTGACACAACGCGACTGTGTTTCTCCCATTCTCTTTCTTGTCTTCAGCCATGTTCCTTGACAAACAGAGGCAAGCAAGTCATTATTATGAAATTAATCTGACAATTCGGAAAACTTTTAGAGTTGCTGGACTCTATTCTGTACCCTCTTGAGGGGTGTAAGTGCCTTGGTGGCAGTTGTAACATCTTAATATTTTTTCACTCTCATGTCTTCTCGGAGTCTCGTACCTCGCTTACCTGTTTTTCTATTACAGTTTTTATGGAGCATAGGCACTGAACAGCGCTAAGCATAACAATATATCCTTTGAAATTACTTTTCACCTGCCATGACTTTTTCCTGCACTCCCAGAATCATAACCAGCGATGATCATCCCATCAGGCACCATATGATTGACCGGGATGCCATGAAAGTTCTTCGTATATTGCAGGATAATGGCTATGCCGGATATTTGGTTGGTGGCGGGGTGCGGGATCTCTACTTAGGGAAATCCCCAAAAGATTTCGATATTTCCACCGATGCTCGACCTGGTCAGATTCGGAAACTCTTTCGCAACAGCCGTACCATTGGCAGGCGGTTTCGTCTGGTACAGGTGTTTTTTCACGGCAAAGAGATCGAGGTTTCTACCCTGCGTTCGCTCAGTGAGTTTGATATTGATGGACCCGAGGTCGTTCTCGCCCCCAACAACACTTATGGCAGTCTTGCTGAAGATGCACAGCGGCGTGACCTGACTGTTAACGGGCTTTTTTATGAGATTGAGAACAACACCATTATTGACTATGTGGGTGGAATTGAAGATCTGGATAAATCAGTTGTTCAGTTTGTAGGTGAACCGGAGCGGCGGATCACAAGGGATCCGGTACGTATGTTGCGTGCCATCAGACATGCTGGAAGACTGGGGTTCAGTATAGCCCCCGCGAGTTGGGGGGCCATCTGTAACAACCATGAGAAGCTCAGCCTTTGTCCTCCTTCCAGGATTCGGGATGAGTTTTTCAAGGATCTGCACAGTGCTGCCCTTGCAGACTGGCTGAAACTGGCTCTTGATTCAGAGCTGTTTTTTGATATTTTTGCGCTTTACAGGACAGCTCTTTTTAAAAAGTCAGACAGCAGGGAGTTGTCTTATCAGGAGCAGCTTCTGGCCCTGGTCAAGGTCATAGATCGCGTCTCACTGCTGGCAAAGAAATCGCGCAGGATGACACTTAAAAATGAGTTTCTTCTGGCGCTGATTCTTATACCCTGGGCCAATGCACGCTGCGACTTGGTAAACCAAAGGCTCAAAGGGGCTGCAGCATTTAAATTCTCAAAAATCTTGCGTGACGAGTTGGATAGTGAGCTAGGGGTGCAGTTGAACTTGAGGCGATCCATCCGGCAGGAGATGGTGACTCTCCTTGCTAGCCTGCCCCAGTTCCTGGCCTACCATGAAGAGAACTCATGGCCCAAATGGCTCAGGAAAAAGAGTTATTTTAAGTCCTGTTCTCTCTTCTGTGAACTCTACAGCGAGGCCATCACTGGCGGTGGCGAAACAGACCTGCATCTCAGTCCCCTGAAAAAGGAAGCTCAGCGCTCAGATAACGCGAAGTCTTCCCGTTCCAAGGGACGGGGACGACGCAGGAAGGGGTACAGTCCCGCATTTTCATCAAAGAAAAAAGGGGTATTCGGCCTGAAGAAATAACGGTTTTACTCCACTCCCTTGCTTCTCAGGAAGGGTACATATCTAGTGTCAGTCTTTTTTATATGATTAATCAGCCAGTCTTTGAGGAATTCCATCAGTTCAATTGAAAGATCTTTGTTTCCTGTTTTGCACTCAGTTTGAAAATCCACGAGCTGGGAGACCAGTTTTGTGTGAGTTTTTATGTGGGCCTCGGTCTCTTCGTAACCATATTTGTTAAACAGATCCTCTTCAAAGCCAAAATGTGTTTTTGTGTAATCAATCAGTTTGGTGAGAACTCTACCAATGGCTGTTTCTGCAGCTCCTTTATTCATCTGCTGATATAATTCGTTGATAAGGTCTACGAGAACCTTGTGCTGGTCGTCAATGCATGTAAGTCCCACTGAAAGATTGGTGTTCCAACGAAGCAGCGGATCGGTGCCGGCAACTGCCTTGGACTCTGCCTGCTGCCTGGCGGTCTCACCCAGGTTAAAGCGACCAGTTTCGCGACTGATGGTGTTGGCAATGTTTTTGAGGTGCTCAGCACTTCCCTGAAGGCGTACACTGCTTTCACGAGCCTCTTTGGAAACCTGGCTGACATCCACAATATCTCTTGCGATCTCACCGGCGACCATCGATGCCTGGGAGACGTTCTCATTTACCTCACTGATGCCATTTGCGGCATCATTAACATTTGAGGAGATCTCAGATGCAGTTACGGATTGCTCCTCCACTGCTGTGGCGATGGTGGAGACTATGTCGTTTACACTGTCAATAACCGTGCTGATTTCTGTGATTTCTGTGACTGTTTCGTCAGTTGATGACTGGATGGATTCGATCTTGTTTTTGATCTCACCGGTGGCTTCAGCTGTCTGTTTCGCCAGTTCTTTGATCTCGTTGGCGACAACTGCAAAACCCTTGCCGGCCTCTCCAGCACGAGCAGCCTCAATGGTTGCATTAAGGGCCAGAAGATTGGTTTGTTCCGATATCTCAGTGATAACTTCAGTGACTTTACTGATTTCATTGGCCGCTTTACCCAGGTGATGTACTTTCTCAGATGAGCTTCTGGCGTATGTAACAGCTTCTCGGGTCATACTGTTTGCCTTTTCGGTGTTGGCGGCAATTCCCTGAATGGCAGCAGACATTTATTCCATGGCATTGGCCATCAAGTTCACGTTTTGTGCCGCATGTTCGCTGGCCATGGTGACTGTTCCCATGTTGGCAGACATCTCTTCAGTTGCGGCAGCCACTGTGTCAGCTTTTGCTGCGGACTGCTCAGCACCGCCTGTCATATCTTCAGCAGCAAGTGCCAGTTCTGTGGAGGTGGCAGAAAGGGCACGGCCCTCTGTTACGATGTTTCCTATGAGGCTGCGCAGATTAACTGTCATATTGTGCAGGGCGGACTGGAGGCTGCCGGGTACGGCCTGACCGCCGGTCCTGCTCTCACTCAGGTCACCATTGGCAATACGTGTTGCCAGGTCCACCATGGCTTCCGGTTCGCCACCAAGAAGTTTGAGGACAGCTCTTGCATTGAGGAGCAGCAGGGTAAGCAGCAGGGTGAAGCCGATGATGGAGCCGATAATAAAGAGGTTTCTGGTACGATTGCTGAGAGTATTGCTCATCGCGGTGATATCGGCAACGGTCTTATCCGCAGTTTCTGAAAGTTGTTCTTTTACGAGGCCAATGACCTGATACAGATCTTTGGCGATACCTTTGGCTTCCCTGCCAAGGACAGTATTGATCTGTTCTGAATTGCTCTCCACCATATCGTCAAATTCATCTTTGAGGTCTATGGCCTGTTCCCTTGCTTGTGTCATATCAATAGCTAAGGTGATATCACCTATGAGTTCACCGTCAGATTTAATTTCTCTGGTGAGGGTAAGGACATTGGGGTCATTATGCCCAGCCTGGATGATTTCACCAATATCCGGTTTCCCTTCGGGCAGCAGAGATTTCAATTTGGTGTTTTTCCGGTTCAGGAACCGGGTGAGGGGTTTCTTGTTTTTATCACGGTAAAATAGAAAAACCACGTCAGGATTATTGTGGGCACTGCGAACATAACTGTTCAAGGCGGCAAAATCTTTGGTTATCAGGCTGTTAGTGGCAACCAGAGCCAGGAGTTGCATCAGATCATTACCGCTCTGACGGCGAATTGCACGAAGGCTCTGTTGCACTGATTCAGCGGTTTCTTCGATGGCTTCACTGGAGGACTCCTCCAGGGTATCTGCGGTTTTTTTCTGCATCAATTTTAGTTTTTCATCGAGATGCGAAGAGAGCTCGTTCAAGTGATGGACAATGGTTTTGTTGATGGTAGTGAACGAGTCGGTAACTTTTGTGTTGAGCTGGGTGCTGCTGCTGGTCTGCATAATGACTGTGAAGGTAATCGCACCGATAATCATTACTAGCAGGGCTACTGCCACCGGAGCAATTAATTTAAAGCGAAAGCTTTTAACTATGGAACCTTTCATGTATTCGCTCCCTGTTGATTCGCAAAAATATACCGTTTACTACAGAGTATCATAAAAAGAGTTGAGTGGAAAAGTTTTTTGGGGGGAAAGGTTTTTTTCTGTTTACCGCCTCTCTCTAATCAAAAATATTTATGAGTTTATTAACTACTACTGTTTTGAGAGGTCTCTTTTTGGTGGTATTTGGTGAGATCTCCCGATATAATTTTATACGGAAGGGTTTTGTGCTTTATGAAAACGTTACCTCGAAAGGACTGGAAAGCCCCCTTTTCGGTCTGATGTGGCAGTGATGAATGACCCTTGCGGATGGATCATTAACTAGGGGTGATTGAGGAGAGGATAATGGAAGAGCAGGCAGGAATCGTGAAGTTGAGTTCCCGTGTCAGCAGGCGTAATTTTTTAAAAGGGTGCAGTCTGGCTGCCGCGGCACTTGGCCTTTCCGAGGCCATGATCCCCAAGCTTCTGGAGGCGGTAGAGTCAGCACAGCGACCCACAGTTATCTGGCTACATTTTCAGGAATGTACCGGTTGTACGGAGAGTCTTCTTCGTGGTTCACATCCGGATATCGGGCGTCTTATTCTTGACATTATTTCATTGGATTACCATGAGACTATCATGGTTCCGTCCGGGCATCAGGCTGAAAAAAGCCTCCATGATTCAGTGAAGAAAAATGATGGTAAATTTGTTCTGGTGGTGGAGGGAGCCATTCCCACCGCCGAAAATGGAATTTTCTGTAAAATTGCAGGGCGCACTGCAATTGATATTCTGGCAGAGATTGGCCCCAAAGCTGCAGCAGTGATTGCCCTTGGCACTTGTGCCTCATTTGGTGGAATACAGGCAGCAGCTCCCAACCCGACTGGAGCAAAAGGGGTACAGGACCTGCTGTCCGGAGTTCCAATCGTGAACCTACCCGGGTGCCCCCCCAATCCGGTGACCTTTCTTGGCACAGTTCTCCATTATCTGACTTTCAAGCGTTTGCCCAATTGTGACAAAATGGGAAGACCCCTTTTTGCATATGGTCGTAGAATTCATGACCATTGTGAGCGGCGTGCCCATTTCGATGAAGGTCGTTTTGCAGAAGAGTTCGGTGATCATGGACACAAAAACGGTTACTGTCTTTACAAGGTCGGTTGCAAAGGACCTGGAACATTCTCCAACTGTCCTGTGGCCAGATTCAATGACGTGGATGTGTGGCCTGTCTCTGTCGGTCATGGTTGTGTTGGATGTACCGAACCTGACTTCTGGGATACCATGACTCCTTTTTATGAGAGGCTTCCTGAGGTGGCGATTCCCGGAACCGGAGTTATAGCTGACGTCGACAGTGTTGGAAGAAAAATCCTTGGTGTGGCGGCAGCAGGTGCTGCAATCCACGCAGCAGCAGGTATTGCCAAATCCAAGTTGATTAAAAAAGACAAGGCGTAACAATACCCTAAGAAATAGCTGTAATTCAGGGGAGATATAGTTGTTTGTCACTACTTCAGGTTCGATCACCAGATTTCGGGTACTGGAGAACAGTTTTGATAAGGAGAAAACAATGGCTCAGCGGATTACAATAGACCCCATTACCAGAATTGAGGGTCATTTACGCATAGATGCAGAAGTTGACGGAGGGAAGGTCACCAAAGCCTGGTCATCAGGGCAGATGTGGCGGGGGATCGAGACCATATTGAAGGGGCGTGACCCACGTGATGCCTGGTTGTTTACCCAGCGTATCTGCGGGGTATGCACCACGGTACATGCCTTGGCGTCAGTCCGGGCAGTGGAAAATGCTCTGGATCTTGAGATTCCCATTAATGCCCAGTATATCCGTAATATCGTAATGGCAGTTCATGCACTGCAGGATCATATTGTTCATTTCTATGTACTTTCAGCTCTGGACTGGGTGGATGTGGTTTCCGCATTGTCGGCAGATCCTAAAAAGACAGCAGCATTGGCATCTTCCCTGTCCGACTGGCCGGGGAACGGTGTCAAGCGTTTTGCCGCCGTGCAAGGGAAAGTGAAAGCTCTGGTTGATTCGGGTCAGCTGGGTCCTTTTGCAAATGGATACTGGGGGCATCCGGCAATGACACTGCCGCCGGAAGCAAATCTCATGGCTGTATCTCATTACCTGGAATCTCTTGATTTTCAGAGGAAGGCAACCCAGGCACTGGGTATTATTTCAGGAAAGAATCCCCACATCCAGAATCTCTCTGTTGGTGGAGTGACCACGGCTCTAAACCCGGACAGTGCTTCGGCTCTGAATATGGAACGACTTTACTGGATCAAACAGTTGATTCAGGAGGTACGTGGTTTTATTCAGCAGGTTTATCTGCCTGATGTTGTGGCAGTGGGAGCTTTCTATAAAGACTGGCTTCCCTATGGTGCGGGAGTGACGAACTATCTTGCAGTTCCAGATATGGTTCTTAATACCAAGTCCACAGAATTTGATCTTCCCGGTGGAACTATTATGAACGGTGATCTCGGGACAGTGAAAGGTATCACGTCTTTTAATGATGATTATTTTGAGAAAAATGTCGTCGAAAACATTGCTCACGCCTGGTACGACGGTAATTGGTCGAAACATCCTTATAAAGAAGATGATGTTCCCGCATATGGAGAATTTCAGGATGACGGAAAGTACTCATGGATTAAAGCACCGCGTTTTCAGGGACAGCCCATGCAGGTTGGTCCATTGGCCCAGATGATGGTCGGATATGCTCAGGGACACAAGCCTATCATTGACAACGTCAATAACGCCCTCTCCCTGGTGTCAAATGTGGCTGGCGTTACGGTTGGCCCTGAGGTGCTTCATTCTACTCTTGGCCGCCATGTAGCGCGAGCCGTTCGAGCCTCCATGCTGGGTGATCTTGCTCTGAAGCACTGGGATCTGCTGGTTGATAATATTGGTAAGGGTGACCTCGAAATTTTTAATAAACCGGTTTTTCCACAGGGAGAACAGCAGGGATACGGCATCCACTAAGCTCCCCGTGGCGTATTGTCCCACTGGATTGTTATTCAAGATGGCAAGATTAAGAATTACCAGTGTGTGGTGCCCTCCACCTGGAATGCGGGACCCCGCGATGGAGATGGCATTCCAGGCCCATATGAGGCTTCCCTTGTCGGCAATCCAGTGGCTGATGCAGAAAAGCCCCTTGAACTTCTGCGTACCGTACACTCCTTTGATCCCTGTATAGCTTGTGCCGTTCATACAGTGGATGCAAATGGTGTGGAAATGGCAAAAGTGAAGGTCTTATAAAACGGATGTGTATCTCAACGATCTGAGAGGGCTGTTATGACTTATGAGATTGAAAATGTCTGGAGTGTTCTGCTCCGCCTGTTTCACTGGTTGCTGGTGTTATCTATCATCGCGTTAGTGGTGACAGGGTTTTATGTTAATACACCGTGGACTAACACTACTCTGGAAGGGGGTGGTTCTTTTCCCATGGCCACCATGAGGTATATTCATTTTGTGGCAGGCTATCTGTTTGCAGCAGTAGTTGCTGTGAGATTGTTTCTTTATATTTTTGGTAATCGCCAGGAGAGAATCTGGGGTATTCTTCCCTTTACTCCGAGAAATTTCAGGGGGCTCATTGCAAACATTCGCTATTACAGCTATATTAGTGATGATCATGATCAGCGTCTTGGTCATAATGTTCTTGCGGGAAGTACTTATGTTATAACCATTGTGGCGGCAATAGTTCAGCTTATTTCTGGGTATTATCTCCTGTATCCAGAGGTAGTCTTCTGGCAAGGGTTGGGAAATGCCATATTTGGCAGTCAGCAGCAGGGTCGTTTTGTGCATCACTTGCTGATGTGGTATTTTATTTTCTTTACCTTTATCCATGTATATATGGTTATCTGGAATGATGTGAAAACGCCTGAAGGGCTTGCCTCTTCAATGATCAACGGAAAAAAATTCAAGCACAAGAATGCCTGATTCGGTATGTTTTATGGAGATCAACGTCCAGGGCACAGTCCGGGGCGTTGGTTTTCGTCCCTTTGTTTACAATCTGGCCAGAGAATTTGATATCACAGGTACTGTTTCCAATAATGGCCAAGGGGTTGTTATTGAGGCACAGGGTGTACGAACTTCCATTGAAGCGTTTGTCAGAGATCTCCGGACCAATGCACCACCACTGGCACGTATTACATCTCTTCGGGATAATTGTTCCAGAACAAAGGGAATATTCAAAGAATTTTCTATCCTTGCCAGCAGCTCAGGCCAGGAAAGCTGTGCTCTGATACCAGCTGATATCGCCATCTGCGGTAATTGTCTTGATGATATTCTTGCTCCTGGTAATCGTCGATATTCTTATTCTTTTACCAACTGCACTAACTGTGGTCCCCGTTTCACCATTGTACAATTCACTCCCTATGATCGTGCAGCTACTTCCATGAAACATTTTCACCTCTGCGAAGACTGTCAGGCAGAATATAATGACCCACAGGACCGTCGTTTTCATGCCCAGCCAAACGGATGCCCGGCTTGTGGACCGGAGCTGTCTTTTCATGATGGCGAGGGGCAATACCTTGAAACGGCTTCCCCTCTGGCTGAGCTTGCCAGTTCTCTCAGGATGGGACAAGTCGCTGCTGTACGGGGTCTTGGCGGTTTTTATCTGGTGGTTGATGCGGAATCTGAAGAGGCTGTGAGCCGGCTACGCAACCGTAAGGGAAGAAAAAGCAAACCACTGACTGTGATGACGAAAAATCTGCAGGAGGCAATGCGTGTCAGCTATGTGAGTACCATGGCCGCAGAATAACTCACAGGGCCGGAGCATCCCATTATCCGTTATTCGCGACACGAAGTCGCGTTTTTATGTGTGATAACAGCATGTTGGCATTGCTGCGCTATCACCCGGCATGTTCCTGCCGGTATCCTAAGGAGGCGTGCTGCCGTTGCGCTGATGACGGGGTGCGAAGCCCTCCTGATAATGTACCGAATTGGGAAGAAGACCGTGAGGTAAACTTCCCCTCTGGGAAT
>JAJRQL010000151.1 GCA_024280265.1 Deltaproteobacteria bacterium | reverse complement strand
TCTATACCCTGTCGACGCAGCCGGTTACGGACATGCTTTGCCAGGGGGCAGTGGTTTGAGGACATGATATCTCCGGTTTTTACCTGCAATGGATCAGTTCTGAGAGCAGCCCCCATTGAGGAAAATGTGGGGATACTGCGCCTGTGCGCAGTAACAAGGAGTTGAATTTTTGGATTGAGGGAGTCGATTGCGTCTATGAGGACATCAGGTTTCGGACTCAGAATGTCATTCAGGGTGTCATCTCCTGCGAAGACCTCCAGGGCTTCCACACGGCACTCCGGGTTGATCAGCAGTACCCGTTCCCGGGCAGCATCGACTTTGGCTTGGCCGATACTGCTCTCAAGGGCCAAGATCTGTCGGTTAATGTTTGATGGCTGGATGGTGTCGAAGTCTACAAGCCGAAGTTTCCCTACACCTGCCCTTGCCAGGCCTTCAGTTGCGTAACCGCCCACTGCTCCCAGTCCGACAATGGTCACATTGGCACCTTGCAGGATATCGAACTTTTTTCTGCCTAGAAGGTAGCGTGTTCTTGAAAATCGTTCCATGGCACCTGCTTACCATATCCAGATCTTTTTCGGCAACCCGATAATCATTTTCAGTACCTTACTCCATAAAAACTACAATAAAAAAACATGGAAGCGAGGTAAGAGACCTCGAGACACCGTCAGAGCTTTTTGAAATCAGAAGTTTTAAGTTACCACCAAGGCACTAACACCCCTCAAGGGGGTACAGAAAAGAGTCCAGCGACTCTAAAAAGATTCCCGACTTGTTGGGTTACAAGCTTTTGCTCAGCTCAGCTCTTTCCTTGACCTCCCTTTCCGCTTGCTATACAATAAACACATAAAAGGTTTATGTACTGTATATGTTGCTTATTTTTAAAAGTTTTTTATGTGTATGTGGTGATGGAAGATGCTGGTGCAGCAAATAGAAAGGCCATAACAAGATTCATTAAAAGGATGCCGAGTCTTTCTACTACGGTAGGAAAGGTTATGGAGATCTGCAGTAGGACAGATGCTTCTCCCAATGAGTTGAATAAGGTCATTTCCCTTGATCCCGTACTCACAGGACAGGTCTTGAAGTTAATCAATTCAGCCTATTATTCCCTTATGAACAAGGTGACATCACTCACCCGTGCCATCACCATGCTTGGAATGAATACGGTGAAAAATATGGCGCTCAGTACGGCCATTATTCGTTCTGTTTCCGGTGCAAAAAAATCAAGGGCATTGCCGACGTCGAAATTCTGGGCCCATTCCATTGGAACCGGTGTCTGTGCCAAGCTGCTGGCAAAGGCCAACGGTGTTCCGGTGATGGAGTGTGAGGAATATTTTGTGGCGGGTTTGCTCCATGATCTTGGCAAGATTCCTTTTGGGGATGAGTATATTGATGTTTTGAGCAGGGTGCAGGGTGAACAGCTTCCTCTTGTTACTGTTGAACGTGACATGCTCGGTGTTGACCACCAGGAGGTCGGGAAAATGATAGCTGAAAAGTGGAAGTTGAATGATGCCATGACCAGTGCCATCAGCTATCACCACAATGTCGAAGATGCACCGGAGGAATTTCGGATCCGGGTGGCCTATGTCGGGCTCGCCAATATGTATGCCAATATCCTTGATCTTGGCTACGCCGGGGATCCTTTTCCAGAAGAGGGTCCCGAACAGGAAATGTTGGAAATTACCGGACTTACCTGGGATATGTTTGGTGAAATAGCGCCCAGTATTGAGGATGAAATCGAGAAAGCACAGGTTTTTCTCCAGACATAAAAGGAGAGATATATGATGAAAATGAAGTTGTGGGGTGTACGGGGGTCTATACCCTGTCCGGGTTCCCACACCATGAAGTATGGTGGCAACGGTGCCTGTATGGAGCTGCGGGTGGAGGACCGGGATGAAATTATCGTCATTGATGCCGGTTCCGGGATACGCGAACTTGGAAACAGCCTGGTCGCCAATGATCTGCCCAACGGGCCCCTGCAGATAGCTCTTTACCTGTCGCATACCCATTGGGATCATATTATGGGGTTTCCTTATTTTACCCCGATTTATATTCCTGGTACCAAAATAACAGTACATGGGCCGGTGAGTTATGAGGATGACCCTTTAAAAGACGTTGTTGGCGGGCAGATGAAATACCGCTATTTCCCCATCAATGTCGGGGAGCTTGCTTCTGATATTGAATATAAGCGCTTGCGCGAGGAACCGGACAGGGAGCTTGGTGACGGGCTGGTTCTCACTACAAAATTTCTCAATCATCCCATAACCGCTCTTGGTTATCGTTTTGAATACAAAGGAAAAGTGTTTTGCACCTGCTATGACCATGAGCCCTATCGAAACCTCTTTATTACGGATCCAGATCATCCGGAATATGATGAGGCCATGGCTTACGAAGGTGAGGAAGTGGCCAAAGAACAGAATCAGGCCATAGAAGATTTTTTCAAGGGAGCGGATCTGCTGATACATGATTCTCAGTATACGGATGAGGAGTATCAGACCAAGGTGAATTGGGGGCATTCAACCTTTGAATGGGCCATAGCTGCTGCTAATCGGGCAGGAGTTAAGAAACTTGCCCTGTTTCACCACGATCCAGATCGTACCGATGCGCAGATTGATGAAATGGTAAAACACTATTGTGATCCGGGAAAGTACGGTGTCACAGAAGTGTTTTTTGCAACCGAAGGATCTGAATTTACCCTCTGATTTTGCTTCTAAGCAGCTCCACCGTACTCATGTCCGGCCGGAAGGGGATGGCTGGAGGAGCAGGGGGGGCCACCAGCAGAGTGCTGCCAAACGGAGTGAGGCTCACATTTCTGTTGTATGCCTCAATGAGGAGCCGTTCCAGGTTTACAGTATCCTCAATATTATAGGCAAGGAGCGTTTCCAGCGCTTTTTCGTTGTTGTTGTCCATGAAATCCCGCCACAGAAGTACCGCAAAATACCCATCAACCCCCTCCAGGGCACCACGATCAATACCGAGCTGTTTTTCGCAGCCTTTCAGGCCACCTTTGAAACCGAGTCTTGCTAGAATGAAGCGCAGATCGATGTGTGCATGTTGCAGTTTTGTCCGAAAATGGCGTTCGATGACCGGGATGTCAAACCCTTTACCATTATACGTCACCAGAATATCATATTTTTCGATGTCTGTTGAGAATTCGTTGAGATTACGTCCTTTTACGTAGCAATGGATACTTTTTCCGTCATAAAGGGCAATGGTTGTAATGTCGGCATATTGTCCAAGCCCGGTTGTTTCAATATCGAGATAGGCTATACGGTTCCGAAAATGAGAAAAGAGGCGCCACTGTTCGTTGGCAGGGAGTCGTTCACTGAAAAATTGAGGCCCTTTGTCAAGCTCTTGTCGGGATTTTTGCAGCAGACCAGAGAGTTGTTGGGCAGAGCTGTTGGGGAGGCATACAGGGGGGGGATTTGCCACTGCGCCCAGTGGTGAATGTTTGCTCGTCAGAGCTTCTGTTCTGTTTTGGTGCCTATGCCTGGAAGATGAATAAAGCTGTGGCTGAGCATGGTTTGTACCAATAAGGAAAAGAATACAGAAACAGCAGGCCTGATTCAGGGATACGGAACGCTTCTCCTATGCCAGGATGTCGCTGCATAATAAAAAAAGCCTGCTGTTCAAAAGAGAACAGCAGG
>JAJRQL010000150.1 GCA_024280265.1 Deltaproteobacteria bacterium | reverse complement strand
CGTGTCTACAGAAATCCTTTTGGGGAACCCCTTATCCATTTTACCAAACCTGAAACATTGAGTGAGGAGCAGGAACAGGTATTGTCAAAGATTATCCCTGCATTGGAAAGTGTTTCTTTCAGTCCTTTTCTCCTTCATGGGGTCACCGGTTGCGGTAAGACTGAAGTATATCTGCGTGCAGCAGAAAAAACTCTTGATTCCGGCCGTGATGTGCTGATACTGGTTCCTGAAATTGCCCTTGCAACACAGCTCGAGGCACACTTTGTCTCAAGGTTCGGAGAGCAGATTATTCTACTGCATTCCGGGCTCAGTAGTGGAGAACGATTTGATCAGTGGTGTCTTGCTGTAAAAGGCCGGGCCAGGATAGTAATTGGTGCCCGATCTGCCGTTTTTGCCCCTTTGAAAAATCCGGGCCTTATCGTTGTGGATGAGGAACATGATAACGCCTACAAGCAGGAGGACGGATTGCGGTACCATGGCCGTGATCTCGCTATATTAAGGGCACGTTACAGTAAAGCGGTGGTGATTCTTGGATCCGGGACTCCTGCCATAACAAGTTTTGCCAGTGCTCAAAGCGGTAAGTTCACTCTGCTTCGTATGACTAAAAGAGTCGAGAACAGGCCACTTCCTGTGGTGACTCTTGTTGATCTGCGTGACAAGAAGGATAAAATTCGTGGTGAGGCGTTGGGGAGAAAGCTAAAAAAAGAGCTCAAGCGCAACCTTCAGCAAAAAAAACAGTCTATTCTCCTGCTGAACCGGCGTGGTTTTTCATCAATTTATCTCTGCCGTGATTGTGGTGAACCTGTACAGTGCAGTCACTGTCATGTGTCGCTGACCTATCATAAAAAAAAGCGAAAACTTGTGTGCCACTATTGCGGCTACAGTCTCCGGGAAAACGTGATTTGTGCCAAGTGTAATTCGACAGAGCTCATTCCTGTAGGTTTCGGAACAGAAAGGGTGGAGATTGAGTTGCAGGAGAGTTTTCCGGAGGCACGTATTGCCAGAATTGATTCTGATACTGCTGCAGACAGAAGGAAATTCCACGGATTACTGCAAAAAATGCACGGTCAGGAAATTGATATTCTAATAGGTACCCAGATGATAGCCAAAGGCCATGATTTTCCTAATGTGACTCTGGTTGGTATCGTCTGGGCCGATGGTGGACTCAGTATGCCTGACTACCGTGGTGCTGAGCGTACCTACCAGATTCTGTCACAGGTCAGTGGCAGGGCTGGCAGAGGTGATAGTCCTGGGCGGGTTGTGGTTCAAACCATGAGGCCTGAGCATTATGCCATCTAACTGGCCCGAGATCACAATTATGAGCAGTTGTATAACAGGGAGATGGAAATACGATCCAATCCCAGGTTTCCGCCATATCTGCGTATGGTAAACCTGAAAATATCAGGAAGCCGTGAAGCTCAAGTACAGAAGACGGCTCTGCAGCTGGCTCAACTGTGTAGAGGTGCAGCAAAGGGCAGGGTCGAGGTGTTGGGTCCAGCACCTTCCCCCATAGACAGGATACGTGACCGTTACCGCTGGCAGGTACTGCTGAAAGGTTCGGAGCAGGTGGCAATACACACTCTCTGTCAGCAGATTATAGAGAACCAGCAGAGGTTGGCCAAAGGCGATATCAGGATTGCCATTGACGTTGATCCAGAATCAATGATGTGACACCTTGAGCCAAGGGCCAGTGGCAGTCTCTTTTCTGTCAGGAGAAGAGACGTTTCAACGAACTCAAATCCTCATCAACTTCCATGACCAGAATCTGTGCCAGGGCATTAAGAGTTACTATGGCATTCTTATCAGCATCCATCTCGGAAGTCATATTGATACGTTTCAGTATCCCTTCATTCACTTGCTGAACCTCGCTGTAATGCTCCTGGATTTTGTGCATGAAGAAGTCACAGTTTTCCCCATTTTTGTGGGAAAAATACTGACGGAGCAGATAGGCGGAAACCGAACGGTACATCGACTCTTCGACAGTGGCAAATGGAAGGTGGTAGCACGCCATTGGTTTGAGTATGGAGGTGGAGGGACAGCCACTGGTAGCCATGATTATACCCATAATTGAAGCCAGTCCTTCCTGTACCGTGGTTTCTTTGCTGCATGTCCTGGCAGCCGATATGCATGAGACAAGACATGCTTTATGAGAGGCGGTATCCTTAAAGGAATAGACCAGATCAGCAATATTTGCTGCAACGGGGCAATAGTCATTATGGGCCAGATCAAGCTGACAACAGTCGCAACGGGCAACTCCCAGAAGAGCCCAGTCTGGAGGAATATTGCTGGATGGTTTGTACTCGTAAGTCTCTGAATCAAGTTTGATCAGAAAACGTTTTTTGCTGCTGTCGGGAAAGTCAAAACAGTACTTAAAGGTAATCTCTGTCATTGAATAGTATTTGGGGGTATAAAGAATCTGGGTATTGTTTTTCAGACTGAGTGTCGTTCTACATATCTTAAAATAACACAGATTAAAATTTATACCATTTTTTCTTTTGCTCAAAGAGAGCGACTCTGTTTCTTCCGGCCTCTTTTGCGCTGTATAGTGCGGTATCTGCCATATTGATGAAATTTCCTTTGGAAAAGTTGTCGTCGGTAACGGGCTTGGCGGTGGCAACGCCAAAACTTGCGGTGATATGATAGTTTGTCTGAGGATCTCTGAAGACATGTTCATCCACTGCTGATCATAACTTTTCAGCCACAGCCAGAGCTTCTTCCTCTGAAGTATCGGGGAGAATAACGGTAAATTCTTCTCCGCCGTATCGTGCAAGGGTATCATATTTCCGGATCTCACTTTTTAATACTGCACTGAACTCCTTAAGTATGAAATCACCTACCTGATGGCCATAGGTATCATTAAATTTTTTAAAGAAATCTATATCGACGAGGAGTAATGAAAGCTCTGCCTCATTCCGCATGGCACGATCAATCTCGTTATCGAGACTGTTTTGAAAAAAACGATGGTTATAAATCTCGGTGAGGCCATCAATGTTTGCAAGATTATTCAGAAGTTTGTTTTTTTCCTTGAGCTCAGCTGCAATGTTTTCAAGTTCCATTTTGGTTTTGATCAGTTCCTGGTTCATCTGGTCAAAATCGAGATTGATAAGGCTGAGACGGATATTTGCTTCCTGAAGAATTTCCTGTATGGATTTGGTGTTTTTGATACGCAAGCCAAAGTATTCACCAGCCTGGTCTACCTGGATATGAACTTCACTGAGAATGTGTTCTAGGTCTTCATTTTTAAGACCTAGCATCTTCTTGGCTTCTTTGCGAAAGCGGTTATGGAACTCCTGAGGCTTGTCGGAGTAAAGAATTGAGACAAGGAGATGAGAAAGATAGGACGCCTTACAGGTAACTTCGATTTTGTCGACACCACCCGTGTACTGCAATGGCTCGTGGTGGTACAGTATAGGAAGCAGCAGAACTTCAGGAAACCCCCAGTTTTTGGCAACTTCGTACCCAATGGTGGGGTGGGTGGTGCCAAAGGTGTCTTCTTCAGCGCTGAGGGGATCATGTTGTCCTTCTGTTATCCTGGAGAGTACAGCGCCGTATTCCTCAGAGTATGTTCTGGCGAGGATCAGCTCACCAAGGTTCTGCAGAAGCCCACAGATAAAAATTTCCTCAGTGTCTGCACCTTCGCCTCTTTCAAGGATAAGTTTTGAGGCAACGGCACAGGCGAGAGAGTTTTTCCAGAATTTTTCAAAGTCAAAATGTATTTTCTGTTTTCCTCCCTTCATGCTGAGAAACGAAAAGGAAAGAACGAGACTTCTTACTGCGTTGATGCCAAGAATGGAAACAGCCTGGTTGATGGAGCTGATCTGCTGGGCAAAGCTGTAAAATGCAGAGTTAGAGACTTTGAGGATTTTTGCGGAAAGTGCAATATCTTTTGATACCAGATTTGCAATGTCAGCCAGGGTCGTGTCCTCTCTGGCAGTAAGGGTGATTATCTCTGATGCAACAGTGGGAAGGGTGGGGAGTTCATCTGAACTGAGAACGCCTTTGAGAGTTTCTTCCTGGTTCATAACCAAGCCTCATCTTGTATAAGAATAGTGAAAAATGGAAAACTATGACTTCAGTTGTAAGGGGAGTATATCGTTTTCTCTCTCTGAATATCAAGAAGAGTAATAAAAAAAACTATAGCGGATCTCCGTTTTCCGGGTAGGAGCAGGTTTGGCCACAGTAGTTATGGAATGTGAGTTCGCTCCCCTGGCTGATGATGTAATCAGGAGTGAGGGGGATTTTCCCTTTACCGCCAGGGGCATCGAGGGCCAGCGTTGGAATGGCCAT
>JAJRQL010000149.1 GCA_024280265.1 Deltaproteobacteria bacterium | reverse complement strand
TGAAGCATTGCAACAAGTTGAAAAACAAGCGGTTGCACTAAAAGAAAAACGAAAACCGAGAGCAAAGCAACGAAAACGACGAAAACGTTCGCTTGCAAATTTCTAACCGGACACTACTGAACAAAAGTGGAACAAAAAATTTGGTCCGTAATCGATGGCACGCTTCTTAAAACGAAAAACCAAAAACGGTTGGAGCTATACGGCAACCGTTCGCATTAAAGGGCACCCTTCCGTCAGCCGTACATTTGACACCAAGGGAGAAGCATCTGCCTGGGCGGCAAAGACTGCAGAAAGGATAAAAGCTCAGAAATATAATGCCTGCCCCCCCGCCTGGCCCTTCAAATAACTCTTCAACAGGCCCTCGACAAATACCTCAAAACCATTTCCAGTAAAAAAGCTCTCAACACCCACATGCGGGAGAAAGTTGCAGCAAAACGATTACTGGAAAAAATCGGTTCGGAAATCGCTCTTGGTTCCATCTCCCCTGCTATCGCCGCTAAATACAGAGACGCCAGGCTTCAAGAAGTTTCCGCCTATCCTGTCCGTGCAGAATTGGCTCTGCTCTCCCACTTATTCACCAAAGCCAAAAAAGAATGGGGGATACCAGTCGACAATCCTGTTGCTGAAATTGAACGACCTGCACAACCCAGAGGAAGAACCCGTTTTTTGACTGATGAAGAAGCTTCCAAATTACTTGATGCCAGCCGTAAAGCAAGAAATAAAAACTTTTACTATTACGTCCTAACGCTGCTCCACACGGGCATGCGGGCATCTGAAGCAGCGGGATTGCACTGGAATCAAGTCAATCTGAAAGATAGAGTGATTTTTCTGCCGGACACAAAAAATAAAGACACCAAGTGGGTGTCCCTGACAAAAGAACTCACCGAGGAACTTTCAAGCCTGAAAAAGATCAGTAAGGGGAAGGATGAAAATCTGGTTTTCTTGAAAGACAATCAGTTAAAAACGGATCGTGCCAAGGCAAGGCCGGGAATAAAATTCAGAGAAGCATTTAATGCGGCGAAAAAAAGAGCCGGCCTGCCGGACATCCACATGCACGATCTCCGGCACACTGCTGCCAGTCATTTGATAATGTCAGGAGTTGATATTCGTACCCTGGCCGATATTTTAGGGCACAGGACTTTGCAAATGGTTCAGCGTTATACTCACCTGCTCCATGACCACAAACTTTCTGCCATCGACAAAATAGGCTCACTGGGACAAAGCCAAGCTAAAAAAAATCACTGATGCGAATCAGTTCGCCGCATCTACAAGTTTTTTTCCTGCTTTGAATTTGACAACATTCTTGGCCGGGATCTGCATGGTCTTGCCGGTCTGGGGATTGCGGCCTTCACGGGCAGCCCGTTTGGTAACGGAAAATGTTCCAAAACCAATCAGGGTAACCTTGTCTCCTTCTGATACAGCATCGGTAATTGCACCGAGGACACTGTTCAGGGCCTGATCGGCTGCAGCCTTACTCATACCACATTCTTTTGCCACATTTTCTATCAGCTCACTCTTGTTCATCTCTTCTCCTTGTTCTTATGTAAAATGATTGGATCCACAGGAAAGGTCTCCTTTACTGAGATAGTAGAACTCCTTGAATATTGCAAGGTTATTTCGAATCCTCCACCTTATCGGTTTTCATGAACTCGTCGATTTCCCGGGGAGTATAGTAGCGGAAGCGTATCCGCTTGCTCAGTTTGGCAGTATAATCGGAAAAGGCGATAATAATCTCCCGTCCCTCAGCCATAAGCTCTTCGCCTTCCTCGTGTGAAATCCCGTCCATTTCGCCAAGCCTTGCCTTGAAATTAGCATAAGCCATATCAAACTGGCGGAGAATATTGAACATGGTTGACCCCAAGGGCGAATTGACTTTCAGTACCCTGGCTCCCCGTTCCTTGGCCATGCTGATCTTTTTTTCCTGAATCTCCTGCCACGAAGGCTTTTTTCTCTCCTGTTTTTTCTCGATTGCGTCCGTCATTTTTTCTCCCGTGTTTTGTTAAGCGGAAATTATCTTTGCATTCCTCTTGATCCGATACCTGCGCCACAGGTCCAGCAGATAAACTGAACCGTATGGAACAATGGCAGCCGCCACCATAAGAATGGAGCTTTCCGTGGCCACCGGCATCAGGTGCGGTTTAATCTCAAAGAACCCACTATATATTTTCTCTGCCCTTGACCCAAATTGCAGGGCAAGCTTCCAGATATTTTCCGGGGTACTGAGCCGGTAGAGCACGAGATACAGCACATAGAGAAGAAAAGCCTTGAGCAGAAGAGACATGGCCCGGCCCATGAGCAGGGAATTGATTGCCTTTCTGGTGATATTGCCCACATAATAACGGCTGATATAACAGCACATGCCGGTATTGACGATCAGGACAAGGTAGGGAATGGAGCCAAATAGAAGATGACCCATGAAATCCAGCTTATGAAAAACAAAGGGGAAGAGATAAAAATGAAAGACCGGGAACAGGATGATCAAAGCAAAGCCCTCATGAAAACCGCTTTTCACCCCGATCTTGAAAAAATCCAGAGTATGTTCCAGGGTAAGGAATTCACCGGGAATATCCTGTCCTTTGGACTCGATCACGTAGAACTGCTGCACCTCGGAGATGGCATTGAGCAGATTTCTCGGCCGGTAGATCCTGCCGGAGTCGGCGGTGATGATCTGGGCATTGGTGTCGTTCTGCCCCCTGTTCTCCCAATCTTGTGTCATTAGTTATCCGCATCGTCCATATATGGACTGACCTTGACAATATCACGCAGCATTTTTGACTTACTTTACTCCATCTCGGCAATGGAACCGAACGCCTCGGCATGAAAGGGGGTGTAATAGCCTTTCATGGGTTTGCCGATTTTCCGGGTCACATTGAAATAGCCGCCAAAATAATTATCCTTGATGAGTCCTCGGGCAATAACATCATGATCAGCCCGAAGATGATTGACAATGCTGAGTAACACACTGCGCATGGACTCATCCCGCTGACCCATGGTGGCGATTTCCATGTTACCAGCTCGTTCTGCCATTTTTCGGGCAACATCTTCAAGCACCTTGACTTGAAAATAGACATGTCCATCTGCCATGGAAAAGGCCAGAAACCTGCGGTCAAACATTTTATTGATGAATGTTTTTAACTCGTCCAGAAAATCTGCCGCGTCAAACCAGCCGGAGATATCCACCAGCTCCGGTTTTTCTGTTTTTCTCTTTTCTCGATCAGCGCCACCGCTCTGGTCATAAATGTCTTGCTGGACTCGCCGGATGGCTGCACTTTTTACCTCTTGCTGTTTCCGATCCGGTGCAGGGCTCTCGTCAGACGGATCTACATCTTCTTCTGTGTCAATTTTTAAGGCCGCCTCTTCCAACTCCATCTGCCGAGCCTTTTGATCCGCCTGTTTCAACGTCTTGCCAAGCAATCCCTGGGGTCTCTTATGATGCAGCTTGATGGCCTGCAGAATCTCATCTTTTCTGCGCAGCTCATTAAACCCTGCAATTCCGCCCAAAGGCCTTCCGGCAGCCACGGCATGCTCACCTGTTGAATACAGATACCCACGCGCTGATTCCAGTTTGCCCAGATCATGACCAAGGGCGGCAACCATGGTATCGGGAATAACATGCCAATCATTGGCATCGGAGAGCAGCTGCACCACCTGCTCCGCCACATTGAGCGAATGATCAAGCAGCGTAGTCCGGCCAAGAAGCTGAAAGGTATTTTCATCCCAGCTGCCTTCTACATCATTTTGAATATTGACAACCGAAGAACACTCTCCTTCCCGATCAAGTAATTTTAATATCTGGCCACACACCGCCTTTTGTTCCGGGAATTTATTAAAAAAGGACCACTCGCAAATTCTCTCCATAAATTCAGTCGCCCGCTTATTTTGCAGTTTTGGTAATTCTTCTGCCGGCGTAATTTTCTTTTTATCCCGCCACAGGGGAACAAGTTGTTCAATATCAATTGTGCCCCGCTTCTCCTTCTCCCCTAACCCGGAAAGCTCCTCCAGGGTGATCTGGTTGATAACGACAAATTCTTGCGGTTTTTCCCGGCCAAAGAACAATACAGTCGCAGCAACCAATGCCAGGACAAAGGCCACCCCGAACAGACAAATGACAAGAATTGAACTTGCAAGCATCAGCTCCCCATTGTTACCCTGTCCAGATCAGAAAATTTTACTTTTAACTTGCTCTCCAGTACGGCCACAGTTTTCCCCTTGTACGTGCCGAAATAGGTACTGAGAAACAGCTCCCGGGGAGCCATGTTTAGAATCTCGGTATGTTTGATCCGGACATCCTCGGTTTCCCGGATCGATAACCCGCCACCCACGGAAATAATCGGCGAAAATTGTCGCTGCTCGCCAAGATGCCTGGAGACATACAGGGCAGTGCTCGCATCCGGCACCCGCATGAAAAGCTTGGTGTTGCAGTTATCCAGGATGGTGTTGGCCCGGTCTTCACCAACCTCGGCATAAAGTTGGCTGATGGACTGGCAATAGCCGTGGATATACACCCCGGCTCCGCCTGCCTTGGCAAACAGATCCTCGATGCCATGGTAGAGAACCGATTGGGCCTCGTCAATGTGCATGACCAGGGAAGGCGTGACGTTTTTGCCACTGGAATAACCCCTGCCGACAAAGGCCTGGATCATTGAGATGATGACCTTGCCTGCAGTATAGGCTGCTCGCTTGGTCAGCAGTGAGCCCAACTGTACCACCAAGACAATCCCCTTCCCCTGTTCCAACCGTTTGATAAAACGATTCTCATCTGCCTTGCCGATGATCTGGCCTACATTGCCGGAGGTCAACTCGGTGAGCGCTACTCGCAGGGAGCTGGCCACCTTTGAGTAATAATCCGGTGGGGTGGCCAGAATCTTTTTCATATCCAGGACCAGCTGTTCAGCCTCTGGATGATTGAGATATGCCAGCCGGTCTTTGAGTCGTTCAAGATCCTGGTGGCTGATATGGTTCTTGATATCGTTGAGGTTAAACGACGGATTCCTGCCATTGGATTCCGCCAGAAGGAAAAGAGCCTGCACCACGATCAAGCTGACCTCGTAGGCCACTCCAAAAAAATACGGTTCCCTGCCCACAGCAACTCCGGCTGTAATATGGGCCACCAGTTCTTCGGGCATATAATAGGAAGAAAGAGGATCAAGGATTGCGCTGTACTCCGGAAATATTGGGGTGATCAGCATCAGATCCTTGAGCCGTTTTGTATCCCCGGCCAGGTGGGTGATTTTGGAAAAAAGATCAATATCCCCTTTGGGATCAATGACCACCACCGAGTATCCTTTGCGAATATCCTGCTCAAGAATATGTTCCATGAGCCGGGTCTTCCCGACCCTGGTGGTGCCGAAGCACCAGAAATGGCCTTTACGAAAACTGTCTGGAAAGCCCAGTTCCATTGTGGTTTCCGGGTGATCAAGATGAACGCCGGTGCCGATATGCGTCCATCCTTTTTTAGATTCCGGTTTTTCCCTCTTCCATTTCCAGATCTTCATAAGTTTCTGTCAATCTTTACTTGCATGTGTTCGTTCAGCTCCCGCTTTACCGCCACAATGGCAGATTTCGGAATCCGTCTGGAGACAAGCACAAAACTCTTTTGCCCCACATAGCGTTTGGTACAGCGAATACTCATCTTCTCGGCTAAAAAACCAAGCTGTTCCTTTAACAGAGTTTCCACCAGCGTTTTGGATACCCGATCAACCACCACCTTTAACCGTGGTGTACCGTGCAGAATAACCGGATCAACCCGTCGAATATGAAAAGCCCTTTTCTCACCAATGGAAAATTCCCCGGAACTCCGTTCATGAAGTCCAACACGGTTAAGCGGGCACAGTGCTGTCACCATCTCCCCCGGAACAACCTCCATCTCAACGTGGTAGTTCTTCTCTATATCAATGGCGGTAATCTCTCCCCAGTGCAGTTCCCGTTCATAATATTTATACTGCCGGGTTTGCTTGAGAACAGAGGCCTTCAGCAGGCTTTTCTCCAAATGTTTCTTGATAGTATTCCAGCCGCGGATCCTGGTTACAACAATACTTTTTTGCAGCAGCACTCCATCAACTTTGTTATAGGCCACCGCCTCCAAGTGATCATTCGGCTGAAGCACAACCATGACCTTAAATCCGTATCGCCGGGAAAAAACTTCAGAAAAAACCTTCTCAATCTCGACAATGACTTCACTCCTGGTCAAACCGTATTTTTTGGCAAAAAGAGATATGGTTTCCTGCATGGTTCCCTCCCGACGGTTCCCTTGGCGAGATGATGATTATATGGCACTTCTATAATCTCTTTTCAGGAGGGGTGACGTAGACAGTGGGTGATTTCCTTTTTCATGCCCCCTTTCATGGTAAAAGATACACATTGCAAACCTGTCTAATTCGTATTATTGTTCTGTATATCTCGTATTATTTATATGTTTTTCTCGTAAAATACTGACGGAGCAGAATGTACAAACGGAACAGTGAAAAATTAATCATAGAATTGTTGCATGATTTCCGGATTCTCTATCTCACCGGTCCCAGACAGGCCGGCAAAACAACCCTGGCACGTAAAATTGCCCAGGATTTGGGGATGCAATACATTTCCCTTGATGAGCAATCAGCATTTGCCTCAGCTCAAAACGACCCGCAGGGATTTATTGACAGCCTGGCAAATCAGCCCGTGGTACTGGATGAATTTCAATATGCCCCGGAACTCATCAGAGCGATCAAGCTTGCTTCTGACAACCTCTCTCCGCAGGAACGTGGACGATTTTTTCTCACAGGTTCAGCAGATATTTTCAGTTCTGCCAAAACCCAGGAAGCGCTGCCGGGGCACATGGCCAGAGTAGAACTGTATCCACTGTCTGTAACGGAAAAACAAGCAAGCAGTTTCAACCTGATCGACTTTTTGCTTGCCGAAAAAATATCACTGCCGGACAATCTTCCTCTAATCAGCCGGGAACAAATAGCACAGGCTTTGATTGATGGCGGCTATCCTGAGATACAGGATAAAGGATCCCGCGCAAAACAAATATGGTATAAATCCTATCTGCACGGGCGTTTATTTAAGGATTTTGAATCCATTTATTCAGCAAAAGGTGATTATCACACCAAACTCGAATCACTCATCCCGTACCTGGCCGGCTTGAGTGGCAACTTGCTGAAATACGCAAGTGTTGCCAATGATCTTGGCCAAAACGACAAGGTCGTCAAATCATACATTGAGGCCCTGGAATGGATGTTTATCATCAAACGTATTCATCCTTATGTAAAAAACAGAGCCAAACGACAGACCATCGGCATGGCCAAAGTACATATGGTGGACACAGGCCTAGCCTGTCATCTCCTTGGGTTGAAGAAAAAAGAACAGCTTCTGGATTCGATGTATTACGGTGGAATGCTGGAAAACTTTGTGGTCATGGAGTGTTTCAAACACCTTGCATGGTCGGAGGAAACCATGAAGATCTACCATTTCCGTGACAAAAGAAAAAATGAAGTGGATATCGTGCTGGAACAGGAGGATAATCGTTTGATTGGCATAGAAGTAAAGGCTTCCAGTACGATACGCAACGGTGATTTCAAGGGACTCCAAAAATTTGCCGAGCTGACAGGAAACCAGTTCAAGTGTGGTCTTGTTTTTTATACCGGCTCAAGATTATTGCCGTTTGGTGATGGCAACAGACCCTACTTTGCTGTTCCATTGTCAATACTATGGGTTTAACACCGGTGAAGAATAATAAGCCGGTATAAGTACCTTATCAGAATATTCCCTTGCAAAAAAACAAGAAAATATTCTGTAATATACTAAATATACGCTGGACAATCTCAAGGCATGAAAATGTTAAGCAAAGCAGAACTGACAACAATTTTAGAAATCATATCTGACTGCACACGCTGCGAGACCACCGAGACCTTCTTTGAGATTACCTGCAAGGTAAATAACCTGCTGCAAGCTGACCGGCTTGTTTTTCTTTCTTCAAGAAATGGTTTCCCGAGTGTTCCCACATCAGTAAAAGAGATCAACATATCATATCCGACCGAATGGACAGATACATATCGGGCTCAGAATTTTCTCGCAATCGACCCGGTCATTCTTTCAGGAAAAACCGGCCTGCTGTATTGGAAAGATGTTTATAGAAAAATTCCGCCTGACCAGGAATTTTACTCTCAAGCCAAATCCTATGGCCTGGCAAATGGCTTTTCTCATATCATCTCCAACCAGCAAATATTCGGCCTGATGTCTGTTGCTGGAAAAGAGATTGTCAATTCAGCACGTAACCAGGCTATTCTCAATAATCTTGCCCCGCATCTTCATCAGCTTGTACTCTACCTTACACATCAAAAAGAGAAGGTCAATCTGCCACGGTTAACGCTACGGGAACGAGAGGTACTGCTTTGGGCAATGGAAGGAAAGTCGAATTGGGAAATATCGGTTGTTTTGGGGATTGGCCGGGAAAGTGTCAAAGGCCATATTGCAAATATCCTCCGTAAACTCAATGCGAGCAATCGTACCCATGCTGTCGCAATTGCCCTGCAAAATGATTTGCTTTTCCCTGCAGAGATGGCGCCAAAAAGCTATATATCATAGGGCAGATTCTGCTTCAACGAACAGGTTGATTTTAAAAATTCAGCACATGTTCCTCCACTTTATATAGCCCCTCCAACATCCACCAGATCTTCATAAAAATCTGGCGAAGAGTCCCCCCCCAAATGGGGGAGTTTTTTTCGGATAAATTCATTGTATTTTATGTCATTTTTAAAAACCTCAATGGCAAAATGGGATTTAAGCATAGTTAGCTGCCAGAACACAAAAGAAGAGAAATCATGAAATCAGAAAGATATAAAATCGGGTGGAAAATTATCTGAAATAGACGGGAAACAGGGAGGGAGGGTTGTGGAAGCCCTTAAGGATATTTCTCCAGAATTTGCAGACTTGCTAATAGAGTTCCCTTTTGGAGATGTCTATAGTCGCCCAGACTTAGATTTAACATCCCGTGAGATAGCAACAGTATCAGCATTAACTGCGATGGGTACAGCGGCACCTCAATTAAAAGTTCATGTCCAGCTGCCCTTAATGTTGGTTGTAGTCCACAAGAAATCATTGAAATTATGATTCAAATGGCTGTGTATGCTGGTTTTCCTGAGGCATTAAATGGACTGTTTATTGCGAAAGAAGTCTTTGATGAGCGAAACTTAAAAGTCAACAGCTAACAGGCCCGGCTGTTGATGAACGCCGGGGGCCCGTTATATTCTACAATTTATTAGCTATATCAAATAGCAGAAGGGATATTACAAATGGACTCAAGTCTTTTGGGGATTTTTGTCACTGTGGCTATTGCGCACTTTCTTGCACTTCTTAGTCCTGGTCCTGATTTTGTTCTTATTGTCAAAAGCGCAATAAAAAATGGCGGCAAAAAGTCTATAGGCGTCGCTGCGGGCATATCCAGTGCAAATGCATTATACATTGCACTATGTTTAATTGGGGTTGGTTCCATTCTGGCCAAATCAGCAACAGTGCTGATTGTGCTAAAAGTGATGGGTGGCTTATTTCTTATTTATCTCGCTATTCAAGCTTTGCGTGCAAAAAAAGATAGCTATAAAGAATTAGCCTTGGTGGAAACCAATGACAGGCAATCTGACACAACATGGCTCAGTGAGTTCATCACAGGATTTATGTCTGGAATTTTAAACCCCAAAAACCTCTTGTTTTATCTCAGTTTATTCACGGTCGTCTTAACTAAAGATATCAACCTGTCATTTAAAATGACACTTGGTATTTGGATGACAACGGTAGTTTTCTTTTGGGATGTTGCCATTATCTACTTACTATCAACAAGCAGAGTACAGAGCAAATTTTCAAAGGTTGCGTATTATATCGACAAACTGACAGGGGCGATTTTAGGCATGATCGGTTTCTCAATTGTAAGGTCAGCGTTTACAAAATAACCAGCAAATAAGGACGTATGCCCTGAAGGGTCTTTTGCCCTGACAGGTCAGAACGGGATGTCATCGAAGATACATCCATCTTGACCTATCTGTTCATTGATATCAACCTGATTTTCCTGTATCAGGTTCACATATTCAAACAC
>JAJRQL010000148.1 GCA_024280265.1 Deltaproteobacteria bacterium | reverse complement strand
GTTTTCCATTCCTGAAGGTTACGCAGATAATAGCGTTAGTCAGCATCAGTGCTGAACACGACTTGACGATTATGACCCCGCTGAATGAGATATGATGGGGATAGTTTGGTAATATTATACGAGATTGACGTGGTATGTCTTATTGGTACCATAGACATGACTAGAAAATAAATAATAAACCCGTCCCCATTTCCCCCCTTGGCGGGACGCATCACTCCTTGTACTCAGCACTGGCATGCTTGTACTCAGCACTGGCATGCTTGTACTCAGCACTGGCATGATGATAACCGCAGAATTGTTCAACACTGCCATAGAAGCAATTTGCGATTTCATGAAAACTGATTACGATATGGAGATAGGTATCATAAAGGATGTTGCCGCTGCGGCAACAGGTGTTGCAATCTTCGTCTGGGTACTTGTCGTTGTAATTAAAATTGTTGAGATATGGTCATACCTGGCAATATATTTATGACGTTAAATCTCGTTATATGTAAAGAGGTGAGTAAAATGCCAAAAGTCCTCCAAATACTGATCGGTATAATTCTGGTTTTATCCACCATCGGTGTTGCTACCTGGCAAGCCCTGTTGGCCGTCTGATCATGAGAAAACACAGGCCATTCGATTGGCCGAAAATATTCGAATCTCTCCTGAATGAAGGAACCAGACTTGCTGCCCGTTGGCTGCCAAAAGGAACGGCAGAACTTGAAAGACAAGTTCGACTGAAAGCTGAAGAAATACGGGAATTTCATCAACGCAGACAAAAAGCAGCTACCCTTGTGCCCCGTAAATCCCGGTTACTCTGGGTGCTGCCTCTGCCTTTGATTCCCGCAACGGTCATAGCCCTTGGCAGTGGTCAGTTCACTGCCTTTATCGCCAACGCTTGTGCCTATGGTTTATTTGTTGCTGGTGCCATGCTCACCAGAAAAGGTTTCAGGCAGGAAGTCAGCCAAAGGCAGAAACCGTTCCAGACACCCAGGGTCCGACCATACAAAACCCTGGGCGGCCTGACTGTCGCATTGGCAACTGTTTTTACTGCATGGGCTGGAGCCGGGCATGATGTTGCCATTTCACTGGCGTTTGGTTGTGCTTCCTTTGGTGGTTTTGCTCTTCTCTACGGGCTTTCTCCAAAGCAAGAGATCATCACCGGGAAAAGTGATTCAAACAGACAACATGTCAACAGGGCATTGCAAAATGCGGAAGAAAAGATCATCACCATTGAAGAAGCTGCAATTCGCATACGGTCGCAGAAGTTGAGACAGTCTCTCACTCGAGTCATTACACTATCACGAAAGATCCTTGTGGAAATTGCCCGTTCACCTGAGGACATTCGGCGTGCCCGAAAATTTCTCAACACCTACCTTGACGGTACCAGCAGGGTAGTTATCGGTTACGCAGAAACACCTGCCGGCAACCGGACACAGGAGCTGGAAAACAACTTTCACCGTGTACTTGTCACCATCGAAGATGTCTTTGAACAACAGCATCAACGATTACTTGAAAACGATCTTCGTGATCTCGACATCAATATGGAAGTATTGGAAAAACAACTCAAGCATGAAGGATTTTGATCCGGCTCAACCGGTATCAAACTACCACCTGACTCTTCCCCCTTTTCAAGGGTCTTGGTACATTACAGAGGATACAAAGCAATGATCAACGAAGCTGAGCTCAAAACCATTGAAACAGACATGCTGCAGGGGAAGTCTCTTACACGGTATCAACAGGCTGAGCCCCCGGAACGTGAGGAGATTGACGCACTCATTCAAAAAATCGACATGAGTGACAGCCATTCACTTCTCTATTTTGGCGCACCAGCCCAACAGCAACTGGCTAGTATTTCAGATGATATGCTGGAAGGAGTACGGAACAAGGACACAGGCCTCGCTGGAGAAGCATTAAACTCCATGATGAGCACTGTGAGAAACTTCGAGCTTGGCAGTATGGATCCAAACCATAAACCGGGATTCTTTTCCCGTCTTCTTGGAAAAACCAAGTCAGTAACCGGGTTCCTCCAGCGATACGAAGAAGTTCGTGATCAAATTGATTCCATTGCCGATGACCTTGAGCGCCATAAGACTCAACTGCTCACAGATATTGTTTCACTTGATCGTCTCTATAAGGCCAATCTTGAATATTTTCACCACCTGGAACTCTACATCATTGCCGGGGAAGAGAAACTGAAACAGCTCGATGAACAGATCATTCCTGCAAAGGAGCAGGAGGCTTCAGAAAGCGGTGAAATCCTCCCGGCTCAGCAACTACGTGATCTGCGCAACGGACGTGACGCCCTTGAACGTCGTGTCCATGACCTTAAACTGACTCGGCAGGTGGCTATGCAAAGTCTGCCCAGTATCCGACTGGTACAGGAGAATGATAAGGGACTTGTAAACAAAATCGTATCCACCACCGCCAACACCCTGCCTCTCTGGCGCCAGCAGTTGGCTCAGGCTGTAACCATCCACAGATCTCGGGAGGCTGCCAACACAATCCGCTCTGCCAGTGATCTTACCAACGAATTGTTAAAAGCCAATGCTGCCAACCTGAAACAGGGTAACGCTGAGGCTCGTAGAGAAATAGAACGCAGCGTATTTGACATAGAAGCCGTTAAAGAAGCTCACGCTGCACTGATAGAGACCATCGAAGAAAGTTTGAGCATTGCAGATGAAGGCCGCAGGAAGCGCAGCGAAGCAGCCATCCAGCTTGAAGAACTTGAAGCTGAGCTACGAAGAAGCCTTATCAGTGTGAGTGCCAGACAAACTCGCGGTACTGAAAGCCCCTGATCGTCCTCCTTTAAATTGCTTGCTCTAAAATGTCAAATGTCAAATGTCGAATGATGAAGTTTTGCTTTCTTTATCATTCGACATTCCCTGTTCATTCAATCTCACCCTTTCACACAATAACTTTCTGCGCCGCCACCTCGCGTTCAAGCTCAGCAACCAGATCAGAAGGTAAGCGAAGCCTGGCTGCCAGCATGGCCATGTACGCGCTTTCCGCGGCGGTATCAACTTCAATGGCCAGCAGCGAAGCGACATAGATTTCCGCTGCGATTTCCGGACAGTTGGCACTATTCACGATGCTATCCATATCAACGGGATGCCCCATTTCTTCTACAAGCAAAGCCTGGTTTTCGCTATCCAGCTCCAGGGATTCAATCCTTTGGAAAATGGCCTGACTTTCTTCAGCATCCAGGCGCCCATCGGAGCGTGCCGCAGCAATCATGGCTCGAACCAGCGTCAAGCCCAATACTTCCGAAGCCTCCTCATCGCCAGTATCAGGCAGAAATGGTGGCCCCGGGGGAGCTGGCATCAATTCCCCGGCAGGAGGTGGAGGGAGCGGAGGCACCGCCTGAGGCTGCACATTGTCTTTCTGGCTGTAGCGCTGATAGGCTGTATAGGCAAGCGCACCTACGGCAGCGATGCCTCCAAGCTTCAAAGCATTTTTGGCCATTTTTTTGGCCTTTTTTCCTTTTTTCCTCTTTTTTCCTTTCTTTCCGGTCAGTGCGTTGGTGGCAAGGCCTCCTGCCAAAGCTCCTGCAAAGCCACCTGCCGCACCGCTATTAAGAAGTTTTTCAAGAATCCTGTTTATATCAGCCATTCCACTCTTCTCCTTGCATGTGTTGGTCGATTTTTTTTTGTTTGGTGTCTTAATGTAACATACACTCGGCACAATCTCCATCAACTTGGTAACGGTTACCTCCCTGGCGTTTACAAGCTCACCGAGGTGTGAAGCAGGGGGGACCGAATTTTTCTAAAAACACCTAATAGAAGCGTATCATTCCTGGAAACCGGCATTTCAAGGTCTGCCCCCCCTTTTTTTTGCATTTCTCCTTGCTGATGATTGTTTCCTTTATCACCCACTGAATAGTTTTTGTCGATATCGTGCAAAGGGATTATGTATACTTCCGATTTGATTTAGCCTGTATCATCTAGTAGTTTATCCAAAACTGCAAAGAAAACAGTTTCCACAAAATTACATGGAGCAAACAGATGAAAGGAAGAAGGGGATTTCTCGCTGGGAGCAGCGTTCTTGCTCTTGGTCTTATGAGCCGCAAATCACTATTGGCAGCTCAAAAACAGAACAAGACGGTTCGCTGGGCTATGATCATAAATCTCAACCGATGCCTTGGCTGTCAATCATGTGTCGTTGCCTGTAAAAACAGACACCACACCACAAGGGATCAGTTTCTAACCAAAATTCTCATTCGGGAGAAAAAGCATGACTCGGATCCGGAGCTTCTTTTTGTCCCTGTCCAATGCAATCAATGTGAGAATCCGCCCTGTGTGGCTGTCTGCCCTAATAAGGCCACATTCCAGTTAAATAACGGTGTGGTGGTTAACGACTGGTCAAAGTGCAATGGTTGCGGGAAATGTGTTGAGGCCTGCCCCTACGATGCCCGATTCCTTGATCCATCCCATGGAAACAAGGTAGATAAATGCGATTTTTGCATGGATCGTCTTGCTGAAAAAAACATACCCTCATGCGTTGAAGCCTGCAGTAGCGGAGCCAGGTTATTTGGTAATATCAATGCTGCCAAAGGTGAGTTTGCCGGCATGCTCAGAAATTCGCGCCGTACCGTACGAGATCCCCGGCAAACCAAAAAGGCTGCCGTGACCTACATTCCTCATGTAAAAACAGGTAAAATCCCATGAACAACAAATCAGAAACAACAGCAGAACAGAAAAAAGCGAAAAAAGATGTTTCACTTTCCCGCCGGGAACTGTTGATTGGAGCGGCTGCAACAGCAGCCACTTTCAGCCTGTCGCAAAGCACTGAAGCCAGTGAAAGTAAACAACAAAACTGGTTGAGCCCCCGCTCCCTGCAACAGGGTGACAAGAAACAGGCCAGAACAATCCTTTCTGTCTGCCTGAGCTGCAACAGTCGCTGTGGAGTTAAAGCCACCGTTGAAGGTGGCGTTCTCAAAGAAATATCCGGCAACCCCTACCACCCTTACAACCACATGGTGACTCCTGAAGAGTACTCCACTCCGATTGAGCAAGCGTTGAGTAAACCAAGCCCTGTCTGCGGCAAGGCTCATGACTGTACAGGTTCTGTCTACGACCCATACCGAATCACCCAGCCACTTAAACGCTGTGGTTCCAGGGGGGAAGGCAAGTTTGAGCCCATCAACTGGGATCAGCTGATTCAGGAAGTATGCGAGGGAGGAAAGCTCTTCACTCATCTTGGGGAAAAGCGACATGTACCAGGATTAGCCGAACTTGCCAGTGACGAACCTGTAGCAGCCGATGCTCCTGAGTTGGGATCTGTTCGAAACAGTTTTGTTTTTATGACCGGACGGCTGCAAACCGGCCGAAAGGCCATTATCAATCGTTTCGTCAAGGATGCCATGGGTTCTATCAACCGGGTGGGACATACTGATATCTGTGGTATTGGTTTTCGTATGGGCAACTTTGCCATGAGCGAAAAGAAACAGTGGGAATTCAAGGCAAACCCGTGGGAATCTGAGTATATCCTGGTTTTTGGTGCCAATATTTACGAAGCTCTTCAACCTGGAATCAATACCTACGGTGCAGCCATCGCCAAACGGCTGGCCGATGGAAAACTCCAGGTAGTGATTGTTGACCCCAGAGCTCAAAACGCTTCAGTCCATGCCAATGACTGGCTGCCTGTCAAGCCCGGACAAGATGGCGCACTGGCCATGGGTATGTTGCGTTGGATAATTGACAACAATGCTTTTAATAGAGAGTATCTCGAGGCGCCTTGCCCGTCAGCTGCAGAGAAAATCGATCACTGCTGTTATGCCAATGCCACCCATCTGGTTATTGTCGCTCCTGATTCAGAACGCCACCACACGTTTCTACGCCAGAAGGATATTGCCTCCACCGGCAGTAAAAACAAAGATGAATGTTATATGGTTTTTGATCCTGTTACCAAACAGCCTGTTCCCTTTGATAGTCTTGATTCTGCGGTCCTTGAACGGGAACTCTCTGTTACTCTCAGGGACGGAGAAAAAGTTCTGGTAAAGACCTCATTCCAGCTCCTGCGTGAAGCAGTAATGGTCAACACCATGGAAGAATATGCTGGTTTTTGTGGAATTCCTGCAGAAAAAATTACCCGGACAGCCCGAGCCTTTTCTTCCCATGGTACAAAAGCTGCGGTATGCCAGTATCACGGTGCAGGTAACTATCCTGGTGGAACCTATGCTGCCTACGCCGTATCTCTTCTCAATGTGATGACTGGCTCCATCGAAGTGCGCAGTGGCTACCTGAGTTCCGGCGGAAAAGCTGTCGCCTGGAACAAGGGTGTATACGACCTGAAAACCTTCCCCGGTCGCCGTAAAGCCTCCGGCACACCAATCTCACGCGCAAAGACTGTCTACGAGAAAAGTAGCGAATACCAGTTCAAAAAAGAACAAACCGGCACCGGTTATCCAGCTCAGCGCCCCTGGTTTTCCTTTACCAAAGGTGGTTTGAGTGTTGAAACAATGAATGGTATAGATGCAGCTTATCCTTACCAGTGCAAGGTATTATTTCATTACTTTTACAACCCTGTCTATTCCACTCCCGGAGGATACAGGTATAAAAAAACACTGGCTGACACGCAACGGGTACCGCTCTATGTCTCCATAGATACCACGGTAAACGAATCCAACATCTTTGCAGATTACATTGTACCGGATGTCACCTGGGCAGAAGGCCATTACGGCTGGATTCACCCCCATGCTCCCGCCTGTCGTTTCACAGCACTACGTACGCCAATCATCGAACCACTCACCGGCCGCAACAAGGAAGGCAACCCATTTTGCCTGGAAACATTTCTTATCGACCTTGCTCTCCGTATGAACCTGGCTGGGTTTGGGGAAAATGTCATTAAAGATAACAGCGGCAAATTGTATCCGTTGCTCAAGGCCGAGGATTTTTATCTAAGAGGTTTTGTCAACATAGTTGCAAATGCAAAGCTCCCTGATGCAAGCATATCCGAGCAGCAATTTGTGGAAGACAACTATCCTGTTGCAAAATTCAAGAATATTCTTCCGGAAGCACAATGGAAACCACTCTGCCACGCCCTGGCCAGAGGAGGGATTTTCCCGCCATATCAGGATCAGTTTCTCGGAGAAAGGTTTAATCGAGGCATCAAGCGGGCTGTGCTCTTCAATGAAGAGATGGCAGCGGCCAGAAACTCGCTGACCGGCCAACGCTACTCCGGAACAGTTTTTTATCAACCGCCTGCCGATTCCACAGGAGAAGCACTTGAGGTACAAGACAGGGATTTTCCATTTCAGATAGTTACCCACAAGATGAATGTTCACACCCAGTCGAGAACTATCAATCACAGGGCAGCTCTTGAAATTTTCCCGGAAAACCACATCGTTATGCACCTTGATGATGCCAGAACCATTGGGATTAAAGATGGAGGTCAAGTGCAGTTGATTTCCAGAAGTATGCCCCAGGGCATTACCGGTAAAGTGCGGACAACCAAAAACATCCGTACCGGTTGCCTGGCCATATCCTTTCATTACGGACACATCTATCATGGTGCCAGTCAGATAGAGGTTAGGAACGGGGAAAGTGTTTTTCTGGGTGGCTCAAAGGTTATCTCAGGAAACTTCCTGATTCCCGATCCCCGACGGGGAAAAGGACTCAATTCAAATGATGTATCCAGATTGGATCATCATCTGGACAACCTGCCCCTGATAGATATCCAGGCTGGAATTCCTGACTTTAGCTCAACCAGGGTTCGAGTTATTCCTGCCTGATATGAAACGGTGGTTGGTGCGTAACTCCGACTATAAGTACCTTACAGATAATTTTCTTGTTTTTTTCGCAAGAAAATTATCTGTAAGGTACTTATACCGGCTTACCGGCCATTTCCGGTGTTAGTGCTTTGAAATAATTACTCCTGAATTCCTGTCTTAAAAAAACAAGAAATCCTTGAGACACCTATGGGTGTTTATCTGCGGACGATAGAGGCAAATTAATCAGGTCGCTATCATCGTCCGCAGGAATTGTTCCTTCTTTATTTGTCCAGCGTCGTCCAGAAATAGAATTTTTCGTAGCAACGCAAGGATTGATCGACCAGATAATTCTCCGTTTTCATTGGACCCACAACATCACACTAAATTCTTGACAAACATTCTATTTCTTACTACTTCACCAGTAACACGTTTTCTGCCAATGTATTACTCGTTCTTTTTTTACCAGTTCTATCGTTGCTTGTCTGTCCTGCCAGCACACATAATAAATAAAGAAAGCGACACAGTTTACTACATAACACATTCCCATAACAGGAGAACGCAATGCTAGTGCCCATGGATTTATACAGCCTGGTTCAAAGAAAAGGATATTTAAGCCCTGAAATGGCCATTGGCTGGAAAATTGGAACGTACGTGGAGGAGTGTTTCGATGATTTAAGCGAAGTGGGTGTCGCAGCGGTTTCCGATGATGATGCGACTCTGGCTCTTTTACACCTGATACAGCGACATGGTTATCCCGGACAAATAGTTGTACCCGAGTCTGCAAGGCCCTGGGATTTCCTCTTTTACCATCTCACTACTGGAACACAACTGAGCTTCACACTCATCAAAAAGCGTATCGAGTTACCGCAGGAAATCCGTGAACTGGAACCGGAACTATGCGCGCACAACCACGAGGAGCTGGAAAGATACCAGGCAAGTCTTGATTTCCTGGTGAAATCCATCCTTCGTGAGCCGGTGACTAGCTTTTCCTTTATTCGTCAGACCCGTTGTCGACGTTTACAAACACAAAACGAGGAAGAACAACTGGTTCATTGCCATCATTGTGGCAGTCTGATCCCTCTTGGCAAGGCATGGGATCTTGAAGGTGACATCTGCTGCCTGTCCTGTGCTGGCCTTGAACCTGTCTGGGGTATCTACCATTAATGGCGTAAATTCAACAATAGCGTAAAAAAAAGCTAACTCCTCACAGGGCACCGCATATTTCCATGATCGTGCTGACTTAGGTATTCAAGATACCTTGCGCCAGCATGATCGTAAAAATCTGCAATACCCTGCAGGCAGCCATAAGTAGGATTCATTGTTGGAGTCTCGGGACAAGCCCGTGGATCATTACAAAAATACACACTATTTATCAATCTTAACAAGGAGCACAGTATGATCAAAAAGCAATACTTTTTCATTCTTTTAGCCGTGTTAACACTTTCCATAACAATGGCTTTGCCCCCCGGCAATGCTACTGCTAAAGACAGCCTGGTTCTTGCCCTTCGCGGGGAACCGGCAGATGGATTTGATCCTCTGATGGGCTGGGGCAGATACGGCAATCCGATGTTCTACAGTACGTTACTGAAATACGATAATGACTTGAACATTACTAATGATTTGGCAACCGGCTACACAACTTCCGGAGATGGCTTGCTCTGGACTGTTACCATACGCACAGACGCCCGTTTTTCCGATGGGAAACCTGTACGGGCAGAAGATGTTGCCTTCACCTTTAACAAGGCTAAAACATCCGGCGGAAAGGTGGATCTCAGCCTGTTGAAAAAGGCCGTGGTGGTCTCATCCGACACCATTAAATTTCATTTCGACAAGCCAGACTCCACTTTTATCCACAAGCTCATCACCCTGGGTATTGTCCCTGAGCATCTTTACAATCAGGGATATGGACGGCATCCTGTTGGTTCAGGGCCATTCAAGTTAACTTCCTGGGTGGAGGGAGAACAGATGAGCGTGGAACCGAACCCTTACTATTACGGCCAGGCTTCCCCATTTAAAAAAATAACATTTCTCTATGGTAATGAAGATACAATGTTTGCCGCTGCAAAAGCTGGCCAACTTGACATGGTGGTTGTCCCGGCCCATCTTGGCAGACAGAAGATTAAGGGTATGCATGTAAAAGCGGTAGTCAGTGTGGATAATCGTGGTCTGATGTTTCCTGTAGTGAAAGATGAAGGGAAGAAGACGGCCACAGGTGCCCCCATAGGCAACGATGTTGCTGCTGATATTGCCATCCGCAAAGCGGTGAACATGGCCATCGACAGGAACAAGTTCGTTGACGGAGTTCTGTACGGCTTTGGTCGTCCCGCTTATTTTGTCTGTGATGGCCTGGCATGGGACAATCCTGCCAACAGGATAAAAGATGGCGATCCGGAAGGTGCCCGAAAACTCCTTGAAGCAGCTGGCTGGACGGATAGTGATGGTGACGGTATCAGAGAGAAGAATGGCCTCAAAGCTGAGTTTACCATTGTTTATCCGGCGGATCGTTCTGTCCGTCAGGGGCTTGCCCTTGCCAGCGCTGATATGCTTCGTGATATAGGACTTAATGTCAATGTTATAGGGAAAAGTTGGGATGAAATTAAAGGACTGCGACATTCCAATGTCATCGTTTATGGCTGGGGATCACACAACCCAATAGAGTTATACCAGCTGTATCACAGCAAATTTTCCGGACAGGGAAGCTCCAATGCTGGTTTTTACAAAAATCCTGCTGTTGATGGATACCTGGACAAGGCAGTCAGTTCCCCCTCTTTTGAAAAGTCCGTGAAATGGTGGAAACTGTCTCAGTGGGACGGAAAGACAGGTGCAGGCCCCAGGGGAGATGCACCCTGGGCATGGCTGGTCAATCTTGACCATGTGTATTTTGTCAGTGATAAACTTGATATAGGGAAATCAAGAGTAGAGCCACATGGCCATGGCTGGCCCATTACGGCTAATATTACCGAGTGGAAATGGGTGGATTGATCCCTTTACATTTCACAATCTGATTACGAATGGGCTGGCCTGTTCGTAATCAGTCCCCCAAACACAAAGACATTTAATGAAAAATTTTCTCAAATATCTGGCCACAAAACCCCTTCGATTGTCAATTATCGTTGTACTGGTTGCAATCCTGTCTTTTATCCTGGTCAGCTTTTCTCCCCTTGATCCCATCACCGCATACCTGGGCTATGACAGACTTCAAATAAGCCAGGAACAGGAACAGGTGATAATAGAACGATGGGGTCTGGACAAATCACCACCAGAACGCTTTATTGCCTGGACCAAAAATATCCTCCAGGGAGATTTTGGCACCTCCGTCATATTCAACGATCCCGTAACATTAGTGATTGGCAAGCGTTTTGCCGCCTCATTCTGGCTCATGTTTTTTGCCTGGACACTTTCCGGTATCCTTGGCTTTGTTCTTGGAGCCATCGCCGGTACATGGCGGGACAGTATTGCAGACAGGATTATCCGCTTCTATGCCTACACCCTGGCTTCAACTCCAACTTTCTGGGTTGCCATGATTCTACTGGTATTCTTTGGGGTAAAACTTGGCTGGTTTCCAATCTGCTGTGCCGGACCTCTCGGAGTAGCTCCTGAGCAGGTGAGTTTTGCCGATCGTTTATATCATCTGGCCCTACCGGTACTTACACTTTCTCTTGTCGGAACTGCCCAGATCATATTGCACACCAGGGAAAAGATGATTGATTTCTTTCAAAGTAACCACGCCATTTATGCAATGAGCTGTGGTGAAGCCCGCTTTGGCACAGCTCTGTTTCACGGCCTCAGAAATATTCTTCTCCCTGCCATAACCCTGCAGTTTGCCTCACTTGGTGAGCTATTCAGCGGTTCTGTCCTGGCAGAAATGGTGTTTTCCTATCCGGGTCTTGGCAAGGCCACGGTCGATGCGGGGATAAGGGGCGATGTCCCTCTTCTACTGGGAATTGTCATTTTCAGTACCATCTTTGTTGTAACTGGAAATTTACTTGCCGACCTTATTTATCGATGGGTTGACCCACGTATTCAAATTGGGGAGGCAACAGGATGAGTGCAGGTACATTCAAAAAACGACAGGCCTTTAGCATGGGGAACAGAAAGCGGGCAACCATACTATCCGTTGCCTGTATCCTGTTTTTTGCAGGTCTCTATGTGGCTGGCTTTTTATTGGATGATGGTGGGTTAAGAACAAATTTCATGTATCGAAATCAGCCGCCTTCTTTTGAATTTCTTTTCGGTACAGACTGGCTTGGTCGAGATTTACTGACCCGAACCATCAAGGGTTTATGTATCAGTCTCCAGATCGGCATGCTGGCAGCTTTTTGCAGTGCTGTTTTTGCAACCCTGTTTGGATTATGTGCAGCGACATTTGGCGGGAAGGTTGATGCGGCAGTAACCACCTTAATCGACATAGTGATGTCCACTCCACACCTGGTAATGTTGATTCTAATCTCTTTTGCAATGGGCGGCGGGGCTCAGGGGGTGGTGACAGCCGTTGCCCTTACCCACTGGACACGACTGGCCAGAATAATCCGGGCAGAAGTTCTGCAGCTCAAAAATATGGATTATGTCGCAGTTTCAGCACGGCTTGGCAAAAGCAAAATGTGGATAGCAAGAAAGCATATTTTTCCACATCTACTCCCACAAATCATAATCGGACTGATCTTATTGTTCCCCCACGCCATTCTTCATTCTGCCGGTCTTACATTTCTTGGATTTGGCCTTTCCCCCCATAACCCGTCCATTGGAGTTCTTCTCTCCGAATCCATGCAGCATCTCTCCACCGGATACTGGTGGCTTGCAATTATCCCGGGTGTATCACTGGTTCTGATGGTGAAAATGTTTGATATTCTGGGCAATAACTTACGCTATATCAACGACCCACAAACCAGTCAGCACTAACAAACAATAAAAAGACAAAAAAATGCTTACAGTAAAAGACTTAAATATTACATTTTCCCGTTATTACAACAGCTTTAGCCAAACCACACTCAATCCTCTACATAATATTGATCTTAACCTCTCCGCAGGTGAGATAGTCGCAATAGTTGGCGAAAGCGGTGGCGGAAAAAGTTTACTTGCCCATGCCATACTCGATATTCTTCCGACAAATGCCGAACTGAAAGGCACAATACAATTCCGGGAAAAACTGATTGATTCAAACACCATACGTCAACTGCGCGGCAGGGAAATATCCCTTATTCCCCAATCTGTTTCCTACCTTAACCCCCTTATACGAGTCGGGAAACAGGTTTGTCGTGCTGCAAGGATTGGAGGTCTTACAAAGGAAGAAGCAAGGATGGCCACCGATGCGGCCTTTACCCGATTCAACCTTGCCCCTGAGGTTCAAAGCCTTTTTCCCTTTCAGCTTTCAGGTGGAATGGCTCAGCGTATTCTTGTGGCAATAGCCACCGTTGCAGGAGCATCGCTGATTGTGGCTGATGAACCAACCACCGGACTTGACCCTGATAGAGTAACGGTTTTTCTCGATCTTCTGCGTATGCTTGCCGATGAGGGCAAGGCCGCTTTACTGATAACCCATGATCTTGGAGCAGCTCAACGGGTCGCTGATCGTATTGCTGTTTTTCATGGTGGTACCCTCGTTGAAGTTGTGAAAATTGCAGATGGCTCAGAGGTTGACAATCTTGTCCACCCCTATTCCAGAGCATTGTGGGAGGCACTGCCGGACAATGGGTTTTCAACAAACGGAAGTAGCTTTAGCAGTCATCGTCATGGCAACGACGAACCGCTGGGTTGTCTGTTTGTAAAGAACTGTGATCGGGCGGAGCACAGATGCCGAATCACCTACCCTGATCTTGTCCCGGCCGGCAACAATATGGTGAGGTGTCTGAATGCTTGAGGCGAAAAATATCCACTACACGTACCCTTCCAGTAGCGAACCCGTCCTGAAAGATATAAGCATCTCCATCCAACCGGGGCAGGTGGTGGGGCTTTACGGCCCAAGCGGTAAGGGTAAAACAACACTGGCCAGGATCTTGGCGGGCTATATTGTGCCGAATCGCGGCCAGATTCTGGTAAACGGTGAATCCATGCCAGAGAAGGGATACAATCCCGTACAATTACTCCAACAACATTCAGAACTTGCTGTAAATCCACGCTGGAAGGTAAAAGATATACTTTCAGAGAGCTCCCCACCGAACAACAAGCTGACTACCGCCCTGCATATTAAGGAAAGTTGGCTGCAACGATACCCTCACGAACTCTCAGGAGGAGAAATTCAGCGCATCTGCGTTGCCCGTGCCCTCGGCTCGGAAACCCGTTACTTCATCGCCGATGAAACTACATCCATGCTTGATGCCATTGCCCAGGTTCAGATTTGGAAGGTTCTGCTTGCTGCCGTGGAGAAGAATAAACTCGGTATTCTGGCCATCAGTCACGACCATGCTCTGCTGAAACAGGTTTGTGGTACCATTTATTTTTTCTCTGAGAACGATGGCCTTTGTCCGGAAAAGATAGCGTGATTGTTATAAAGTAACTACTCACAGGGGACTGCAGGCAATTACACTACGATGATTATTGAAGTTGGAGCCTAAGGAGCTGTTACGAAATAAACTTTACATTTATGCATCTCTGCTTCAACCAAATCTAACCCAAATCAGAGTGCCTAAACGCAATGTTTTTCAGTAGACGAAGCCGTCGAACTGCTACTTGCCTGCGACTTTAACAAACCCATGCACCACGAACAACAATTCCCGCAGTCTCCATATCCAGCGCAAAAGTATGGTTCTCATTTTTTTGTACTGAGTGCTGTGCGCCCATGAACCTCATCTGGAGAGCTTTCCGTTTTTCGTTTTTACGATCATCACACTATTGTTCACCGGTGGTTGCGGCTGAACAGATCTATATTGGGTGAAACCTGAAGGAAGTTTAAAATTGCTGTCCTGATCGAGAAGACGCCGCAGTCCTTTTTCATAGGTACGATAGGAAAGCAGGCTCCCTGTAGGGAGACAACGGGAGACCTGTCTAAATATCTCTTCCTTGGGTCTTGCCATGGCGGCTATCATCAGCAACTGACATTGCTCTTTCAGAGGCAGGGAAAAATGGTTCCATTTTTTAATGGAGATCTGGCCGGACAATCCGAGTTGATCTATCAGTTTCCTGGAAAGATCAACAAGTGACGCGTCCTGTTCCAGACCAATCCCCGTCATCTTGTATTGGGAGCAGAGAACTACTAAAGATAGGGGCAAGGGGCCGCTGCCGAGAAAAACAATGGTATTTCCTTTCTTAAGGTTCGCTCCGCTTACCTCCATTTCAGCCAGTTGTATATAATTCCGATAAAAGGGGAATTCTCTCAGCGTCTTCCACGGGTCGGAAGCAGCCAAAACAGTATGAGCCTGTTTGATCTCAAGATACAACCCATACCCGTTGCGTAGCCTGCTGACGGCGGGGAGCAGCTTTTTTAACTCGGAGGAAGCATATATTTTCTCAAGCTCATTCTGCTGGATGTCCATGGCTGCCAGCCTGTCCAGCTTGTAGAATGCTTTTTCCAGAGTTGGATCCGGCTCCAGCATAGCCCCTGTCTCATCCAAATCACGGATTACTGGATAAATACCAAGAAGTTCCGCGCGTATCTCTTCAAATGTCATTTTCATCACGTTTTTCCAGCAGCAAAATAGTGTTGTTTACCCGATTTCCTGGCCTCAAAATATATTGTATTCTGAAATCTTTATGATCTTCTTCGCTCATGGGCGGATGAAGCAGACCACGCAATCCTGAGTAGGTGCGACATATTACCGGACGATTTATACTGTCAGTCATAATTCGGGCAAGGGCGGAAAATATCCGTTTTTTTGGTTCTGCCAAAGCGGCCACCAGTACCATATCCCATTCAGTACCCTCCAGTGATTCTTCATTTCCTTCTATGATCTCCACCATATCTGTCATTCCCAGTCGGGAAACACATCTCCTTGCCAGAGATATCGCCTCGGGATCGGTGTCAAAACCAATGGAATGAATGGAGTAGGATTTGCAAAGAAGAATCATAGAGAGCGGCACCGGGCCACAGCCGATAAAGGCCAGGCGACCGAGAAAAGGAAGATTGAGGATCTCAACCTGAGAACGGATAAGTTCCTGATAACGGGAATAGAGGCCAAAGTTCTTCAAAGGATGCCAGGGATCGGAAGCCCCGAGAATTTCCCTGGCCAGAGTGGTTTCATGAAGATCGAAAAAGGTGGTGTAGTAGTTTCGTATTGTCGGAAGCAGCTGCTGTATCTCTTTGCTGGCCATTATCAACTCGGCCAAGTGGTCGCCGCATTCAAGATGAGCGATATCATCGAGGACGAGATACAGCTGATAGAGTTCTTTCTGGGAAAGTTTGTGTAAATCTTCATCGGTATATGCGGATATCGTCCTGTGAAAACGTTGAAGATGGCCTTCAACAAGGAGAAAACTGCGTTCACAATCTTTACAGCAACCTGTAAATGTCTTCGCTGTGAGCTCGTGGTTATGGTCGATTGGGAAATAGTGCATTTTGGAATTGTTGTTATGAAAACGTTTAACGTATGATTTATAGAATTTGGAGTTTCCCGACCGATAGGGGTCACTCTGCCTGCATGAGATACATCAAACTCCAGTTGAGTGAGCAACACACCAGTAACGATAATTCCCGCCAAAACGCAAGCAAAAGAATTCCTTATGATGTATTCAGCTCGAATCCTTTCATTCCAGCATACGCTTCAAACAAAAACAATGGGAATAATTTGCAACTGTAAGTCATGTCATCCATCTAATCTGCGATAATCAAGGACAAAACGGTTTTTTCATCCCGACTCTACATTCACCTTGACATGGTACCTGCTCTCATTTACTGTAACACGTAATTACATATCGTGTTACAGTAAATGAGAGCATCAAGCACTGGATTCTTCCAGAACTGTTATCTGCTACCTGTTTCTCAGTACGCAAAAAAATCTTTCCTGTTACAGGTTTAGCAAACAAACAAATAGGAGGTGATAAAAGACTTCAACTGAAATAAAAGAAGAAAGGGCGGGAAGGCAGCCGCGACCGGCAAAGAAGCAGGCTGCTCTCCCCTGGAATCCACTCCCTGAAAGGAGGAATACTTATGGATAAACATATCCCAGCATTCTCTCCCAGTCAAGGACTCGCCCTTTTTTCTGAAATACCCTTTACAAACGAGCAATAGCTTATACGTCAATTTTACCCAGAGGAGAGAAAATATGTTAGGTCACCATAGAGTTCGCTTTCAACTTACGACATCGGCCTTATTAGCTCTGACATTGTTTCAGGGGCATGCATGGGCTGCCGAGTCAAGCAAGGTTCTTAAGCTTGATGAGATTACAGTCAAAGGAGAGGCAAGTAAGGTCTCCCTGCCACCACCATCTGCAACCATCGTAACAGGAGACCAGATACAAAACATGTTCCTGGAGAAACCATTATATATCATGGAAAGAATCCCTGGAGTAGCCATCCAGGATTACAGCCAGGGAGCAGTGGCCAGTGCATTTACCATGCGGGGACTCAGGCTCGGCCATAATACGGGAGTCGCTATTTTCGTTGATGGAGTTCCTTTGAATGAATCGACTTCCCATGGAGATGGATATGGTGACTTCAATATGGTTATTCCAGAAGACATTGCCTACATTGAAGTCATCAAGGGACCGTCCTCTGCTCTTTACGGACAATTCGCCAGGGCTGGCGTGGTTAACATAATCACCAAACACAGGGGCGATTTTGGTCTTGTAAAATTAGGATTTGGAAGTTGGGACCGCCAGCGTTTCAGCCTGTCAACGGGTCGTGAAGACGGAAAACTGAATACTGTTTTCGGGGCAAATGTTATCAGACAGGAAGGCAAGACTGAAAACTCTGATTTATTACAGGGAAGCGTAACAGGGAAGTTTACCTATGATTTCACAGATTATCTCACAGGCTCTCTTGCTCTCAATTTTTATTCAGTTGACTGGGATCATCCTGAATATCTTACCCAGGAGCAATGGGATGCAGGCGACTACTGGAGCGCCAAGCCACTTGGAGGCGGCACCAGAGACAGATACGGCTTCAATACCAACTGGACCTATGATGTTTCAAACGATGATTTCGCGAATTTCATACTCTATGCCTATCGATCAAATCTTACCCGCTATCGAGACAAAGATACCCGGGTGGATGAAGAGTTCCATGACAGGGATATCTACGGCGGAAGCACAAGTTATATATGGAGTTCAACACTTGCAGGCATGGCAAACAATCTTACCCTGGGTTTTGATGGTCAGGTGGAATTAACACATACCATTAACGCCGAAACCCCCAGCCGTATCCGCCCAGCCCGAGAGATTGTTACGGTGGATGGAGAGAGCACATTACTTACGTATTCCCTGTTTTTCCAGAATCAACTGGATCTGACAGATGCCTGGAAAGTCACTCTGGGCGGTAGATACGACCATATGTCCGGGGTATTGGACGATGCGTTGATCGGAACTTCCAGTGACATGGATGACTTTGATATATTCAGTCCCAAGGCTGCTATCGAATTCACGCCACTGGTCGGATACACCTTTTTTACCACCTATGGGGAAGGATTTAAGCTCCCCAGGGGATTCGATAAATTCATGTATCCTGACTTAAAAGAGGAGACCTATGTTCAATACGAATTAGGGGTCAGACTCGCACCCCTGCCGACTCTCGATGCGACACTGACAGGCTTTATACTCGATACTGAAGATGAAATAGTAGTTGATGACGCAGCAGGCACCAAGGTCAACACAGGAGAAACAAGACGAAAAGGCATCGAACTGTCTCTGGATTATGCTCCGCTGGAAGATCTGCAATTATTCGGAACCCTTTCTTATATCAAGGGAGAGTATCTAAGCTACATCAACGATGGGATAGACTATTCAGGAACTGACATTGAACTGGTTCCTGATTGGATTTTTAGTTTCGGTGCTGAATGGCGACCTCCCCAGGGATTTTTTGCCGGTTTTGATACCCGATATGTGGGAGAAGGCGCAAAAGATAAATATGAGGCAGGATATACTGGCATCAGAAGAACGACCATTGATTACCTGGTTACCGACGTTCAGCTCGGATATCAATATAACAACTACTCCCTGACATTGGATGTGACCAATGTTTTTGATAAGAGGTATCCGGCCAGTGAGTCATCTTCCTCCTATAGAACTGCAAATCCCCTTGGCTGCTTTTTGACTTTTGCCATGACTTATTAAATTTCAATTTCTGGCAGCGACTGTCAATCGCACCCGGTTACTCCAATTGACAGTCGCGTTATAGAATTTTACGCTCTGATTTCACATCGAACCCGGATGATGTGAAAAAAGTTAAAGGAAAAATGATTATGTTTTACGATTTCCACTCTTTACAGATTCCGACCTTGGTTCTTACAGGAATTTTTCTGATTTCTTCTGTCCCTGGCACTCTGTTGCCTGTCAGACAGATATTTGCCTGGTTGTTCTTTGTTGTCACAGGTTATTGTTCTTCAGATTCTTCACTTTTTGTTTACATGGAATCCTGGTGCGTTATGAGATTATCCGGGTTCTGCCAGGTGCAACACGTAAGCCTAGCAGATATGATATCGTAAATGTATTTTAAAAGGAGCAATAATGAAACGAATTTTTAAGGGAATGGTAGTGGTAGTAGCATTTGCCTTTTTTTGTTCTGATTTTGTCTCACCCCCGGATGATATATAACCAGTTAAAAGGAAGAATGATTATGTTTCGATCCCCCTACTCTTTAAAGAATCCAACCTGGGTTCTTGCAGGTTTACTTCTGCTTATTCCACCGGATCTGTATGCGGAAACGGCTGATCTCATGCAAAAACAGAAGGTATTGACCACAGCCATAACTGAGCAAACGCAGGCTCAGGAAGCGCTCGACCAATGGAACCAGAAGAAAAGCCTGATGGTGGAGGATATCCGCGACCTTGAAGCCAGGCGGGCCTGGACCAGTTTTCAAGTGGAAAAGCATAAACGCTATGTTGCAGTGGAGAAGGACTCCATCCGTAAGCTTGAAGAGAAGATTGAAGCAATTGAGGCCATTCGTTACAAGCTGGAACCATGGATTGATGAACTGTATATTCGCCTGGAAAATGAGATTAATGCCAACCTCTCCTTTCTGGCAGCAGAGCGACAAGCCCGCCTCGTATCTCTTCGTAAAACTCTGGATGATCCTCATCTCAATCTTGGTGAAAAACTGCGCCACGCCCTTGAAGTGGTACAAATTGAGGCTTCTTACAGTTCCCTTATTGAAAGCCGTGAAATCTCACTTGAGATTAATGGAGAACAAAAGGAAGTCAGCGTCCTCCAGCTTGGTCGGCTGGCAATATTCTACCGCAGCGGTGATGGCAGTTTGATTGGTCGCTATAACCACGATTCTGGAACTTGGGAAGCCTTGGCACCTGAATACGAAAGAGCGATCCGTAAAGCCATTGAAGTGGCAGAAAACAAGCGGGTGGTGGAACTGCTGGATCTGCCTGTGGGGAGGATAAGTAAATGACTAAATGGAGTTGTTGTTTTCTCATACTGTATCTCATACTGATATTCTTTCCACCGTATATTCATGCTGCAGCACCTGAAAAAGTTGCAGCAACCATCGACACTCTGGCCAGGGAAACACGAAAGCAGGCAGAAGAGAGCAAGGCCATCGCCGAAGAAGAACAAGAGCACTATGAACAAAAACTGGCCTCCCTCAAGCAACGCTTATCCACTAAAGAAACGGAACTCTCCGATGTGAAAATCGAACTGGGAAGATTGTTTGAAAGCAAACAAAGGCTTGAGCAGGAGTTACTTGAAAAGTCAAAAGATCTGAATACCGTTGAAGGAACGGTGCGCATTGCTGCCAGTCATGCCAAAGAAGAGATTGGCCACAGCCTGGCCATGCCGATGTATCCCGAGTGGAATAAAACCATTGCGGATATGCTCGATACCAGCAGGTATCCTGGAGTTGAGGCCGTAGACGGCCTGGTTCAGGTATTCTTTGATTATATGCAGGCAGGAAGCGATATTGTCTTCAAGCCCGGCAACTACCTTGACAACAGCGGCAGCCTTGCCCATGGAGACATTCTTCGTTTAGGTGTTTTTACAACTTTTTATCGTTCTCCAGACGGCGATGTGGGCTTCCTGACTCTTCATACAGGTGAAACACTCACCGAAGTATCCTGCCGTCCGGATTTCGGCACAAGGAAAAATATCAAGTCTTATATGGATGGGGAAAGAGAAAGCATCGCCATGGATATTTCTCGTGGTGCGGTTTTTGCCCGAATGCTTGCAGGGAAAGACTGGCGTGAATGGTTGAGAGCTGGAGGGTTCCTCCTCTGGCCGATCCTTGCAGCAGGGTTTATCGGCCTTCTGATCGGGATTGAACGACTGATTTTCCTCTTTCGTACCGGAAAAGAGTCATCAAGGTTCCGTAAAGAAATTTTCCAGTCTGCAGAACGAGGAGATTGGAAGCAGTGCGAGACTCTCTTGAAACAAAGTAAAGATACACCCGTTATCAGGGTCAGAAAAAAGATTCTTGCCGAGCGGGGACAGGGGCAGGAAGTACTGGAAGCCACTCTGCAGGAAGCCATGCTTGCGGAAATACCAAAACTTGAACGGCTCCTTTCAACCCTTCAGGTTCTTGCGGTTATTTCCCCCTTGCTTGGACTGCTGGGAACAGTCACCGGAATGATAAATACTTTTCAGGTAATCACCGTTTTTGGTACCGGTGATCCAAAGCTGATGTCCGGTGGTATTTCAGAAGCTCTGATAACCACCCAGGCAGGACTGGCTGTAGCGATCCCCCTTATGTTGATTGCCCATTTTATCAAAAAAAGGGTGGCTGACATTCTCGATGATATGGATGGCCGGGGGACAGGGCTTATTGCTCTTCTTCTTCGCTCCCGGGAAAAAGCGGAGAGGAGTGATGCCTGAACAATGTCTTCTTGCCATCGAGTTTGTTCTTTCCGGCGGGCCGGTCATGTTTCCGCTGCTGCTTCTTTCCGTATGTTTGTGGAGTTTGATTTTATACACTCTTGCCCAGGTGGCAGCTTTTTCTCCACGAAAAAATGACTCGGCACAGCAGCGTTTGTATAAAGACAGGCTCCATCGACAGATGGAAAAACTTTCCAGCGGCAACCGCAGGATTAACCGCCGCTTGCTCGACTGTACAATCTGCGAGCTGCAACAACCGCTGAGTTCTACCATTAACACCATTTACATGCTGGCAGCAACTGCACCACTGCTTGGATTGCTGGGAACAGTGACCGGCATGATCACCACCTTTGAGGCAGTATCCCAGTTCGGAACCGGGAATGCACGGGCACTTGCTTCCGGTATCTCCCAGGCCATGGTGACCACCCAGACCGGATTGATGGTGGCCGTGCCCGGAATGGTTGCCGGATATATTTTGAAGGGGAAAGTTAACAAGATCAAGGGTCGCCTTGAAACCCACGGTCTCAAGCTGCTCAAAAATTACACAGGTAACGGATCGGTATGAGACGCAGGCTACAGAATCGTTTTCAGGATGGCAGCGGTGACGAGATAAACATGACACCATTGATTGATATGGTCTTTATCCTTCTTATCTTTTTTCTGGTCACCACAAGTTTTGTAAGAGAAGCCGGGGTTGAGGTGAATCGTCCATCGGCCAGATCTGCACAGACAAAGGAAAAGACCAATCTTCTTGTAGCAGTGACCGTAGCTGGAGAGATCTATATTGACGGAAGCCGGATAGATATACGCTCACTTCGTGCACAGATTCAGCGTTTTCTTGCTGATCTGCCAAAAGGCTCGGTGGTTGTGGTGGCAGATAAGGATGCCGCTACGGGAATCACCATCAGGGTTCTGGATATATGTCGGCTGGCCGGGGTTGAGAATATCAGTGTTGCCGCAAAAAAAGACTGACTTGTAAGAGATATGATGACTGCAAGGATAGTATCCATAACAGGCGCGCTTTTCATAACATTTGGGCTCTGTATTTTTATTCCGATATTGTCTGGAAGCCCTGATCTTAATCAGCAATCAGGATACACCCGTCCCATTCAACTTTCCATGATCCCCGATCCTCCTGATCCGGAAAAACACAAACCAAAACCACTGGAAAAACCAAAACCTCCCGAGCCGGAGAAAATAAAACCCCAAACCCTTCAATCCCCCAGGAAACCAGCGCCGACAAAGCCCCGGATAACATTGCCCCAACTGGATTTTTCAACGGCACCGGACAAGGCCGCAACGATATCCATCCCTGCTCCACCTGTAATGGCCAGGCCTGAAACGTTCGCCCCCATCGGGAAGAGTGAGTTTTCCATCGGGGAAGTTGATACGGCTCCAGGCATTGTTCGGCATATACCACCAATCTATCCGATAAAGGCCAGAAGAAAAGGTATTGAAGGCAGAGTGGTATTACAGGCACTGATAAACACCGATGGCAAGGCTGTTCAAATCAAAGTTATTTCAGCAGATCCTCCAAAAATTTTCGACAAATGTTCCAAACAGGCTCTGGCACGATGGACCTTCAAGCCTGGCATGATTGAGGGAAGAAAAGTATCTACATGGATAGAAATACCAATTACATATACGCTGGACTAATGCGCCTGCCGCTTTTTGTCCTGATCTGTTTTGCAAGCATTTCACTCGGGATTCCCGCAAGAGCAGAACTGTCTGTCAAAGCCTGGAAGGTTCTTCACGGAGCTGAACTGCACATGGAAAACCAGGAATACAAAAAAGCGATACAGTCAATGCGATCCTATATGGACAAGCAGGACTCTGTGCCCGAACAGCTCTATCTCCTGCTGGGAAACTGTTATCTGGAAACAGACGCAGCAAAGGCTGCCCTGTCTCTCTTAAAAAAAGGGGTAGAAAAATATCCAGACTCTTTTTATCTTCGTTATAACCTGGGGATCGCGGCCAATGAGCAGGAGCACTATCTTCTGGCAGGTGAAAACTTTGCCAAGGCCTACGACCTGCAGCAAAAGAACAGAAAACAGCATGGTGATTCTCCTTCTTTGCTCTACTACAGTGCGGCATGTTATTTTCAAGGCCAGAAATACAGCCGGGCTCTGACCCTTCTTGAAAGATTGCTGGTAAGGAACGACCTGAAACAGAAAAAGGAGCGGTTGGAATGGATAAAACTTCAGGTCCATATCCTCTGCCAACTGAAGAAATGGAGCAAAGCGGCAAAGGTATTAACAAATCTCCTCAGACAACGTCCGGAACTGTATGACTACTGGCGACTTCTCGCCCGGGTCGAGATGTACCGGGATCGTTACACTCAGGCTGCCGCTGCACTTGAAACAGCCCATGGTCTCAATCCCCCCAAACCATCCGACTGGCGACAGCTTGCAGACATCTACATCTACCTGAACGCACCTCTCTCGGCGGTACGCTGCCTTGGCCTGGCGGCAAGCAGCGAAACAAATAACAAAAAACTCGCCAGCTTGTATGAAAAGAGCAACCGTTATGAGGATGCCATCAAAACCTGCCGAAAACTCATCGAAAAAGATCCCTGTGCAGATAATTACCTCCTCCTTGGCCATACACAGTTAAACGGTGGTATGCAGCAGGAAAGCATAGAGTCGTTCAGCAAGGCAGCCTCGTCACCTCCATGCAAAAAAAAGAAAAGAAAGGAAAGATCTCGATCAAAGAAAAAAACAGAGGGGGAAGCATGGCTGATGGCCGCACTTACCGCCTGGGATCTGCAAGACTGGGATCAGGCTCTTTATTTCTTTGACCTGACAAAGAATACTGTCCCTCCCTATGCAAAAAGAGGGGCGCAGGGGTACTCTTATATTCAAAATATTCTTGCCAGTCGTATGACGGTGGATGAACGTATGGATGTCCCAAAATTAAGGAATGACTGAAGGCGAGATTTTCATATTTTTCGACAGAACATTAAACGCAGGATACAATAGTCATCCAGAATTTGTCACTCCAATGTACTGCACCCATTCATTAATATCCGTCCAAAGAGAGAACCTATGATAAATAATTCGCAAAATTTTTCATACCTATGGGGTGTTGTGGTCACATGATACCATTAGAAATGGGCAAACCAACGCAGGTAGTAATGATTTGGCAGCTGGCCAAATTCATCGTCACTATTGCCACTGTAAATAAAGGCACCCGCACTGAGCGTCATTTCATCGCTTAAACTATATTCGATATGTGGAGCTATAAAATTGGAGGTGTCATCTAGGTTTATTACTGCCAATATATTAAAGAACCAAAGTAGGGCAGGCTGGTAACGTATTTGAGTGCCGATGTAATCGACCCCGGTTGCGTCCGAATATTTGTATTCGGCAAGCAGGGCCAGGGAATTGACAAAACCATATTCGCCTCCGACAATAAATTCGGTATGGCGATCACCGGTATCACGATTATGAAAACTACCGCCTTCACTTCGTAGTTCCAGCCCTGTTTGCAGGAGTTGACCTTCAAGTTCCCAGCCAATGACATTGAGATTTTCATCCTCATCCCATAAACCTATCAAGCCCACGTCGGCATACTCAAGATAGCCTTTAATCCGTACTTCGCCCTTGCCCTCAGCAATTGTGCTATCAATATTTGAAAGGTCACTGATGCTGTATTCGTAGCGGATGGATTCGGTTCCCTCACGTTCATCGGTTTCTATGGCTTGGGAATCAATGGGGTTGAAAAGATCGATGGGGTTCCAGATACGGCCAACACCGAGAGGAATACGTTGCTTGCCAACTGACCAGAAATGTTTTACGCCGCGGTATTGCAGATAGGCTCGATAGATCGAGGTTGTATTTTCCAGATTGTCTGGCCGGGTGGTATATAATGTTTCATTATCAATGATCAGTTCGCCCAGCCAATTTGTATACGTTTCGTGCTCCAAGGTAAGATCACCCCGCAAACGATTATAATCTGTTGCCTGGTGCATCTCTTCATAACCAGGTATATTTGTATTTTCCAGGCTAAAATTGGGTAAAATTCCAATGACTCCAGCCATGAGCAGTTTGGCCGCATCTTTTATTTTAGCTGTGTTGCTCATTGGTCACCACTTTTCCATCTTTCAGCACAATAGAATGTTTGGCTTTCTTGATTACCCGTGGGTCATGGGAAGAAAAGATGATGGTTACTCCCTCATCTTCATTGAGGTCCTGCATCATATCCATAAGCGATGCCGCGGTTTTTGAATCAAGATTGGCTGTGGGTTCATCGGCCAGGATGAGTTTTGGTGTGGCAGCAACAGCTCGTGCCACTGCGACTCGTTGCTGTTGGCCGCCGGAGAGCTGATTGGGTAGTTTGTTGAGCAGTGTTTCTATTCCAAGTTTTTGCGCTACTTCCAGAGTGCGTTTATCACATTGCTTTTGGTTGTGGCCCTGTAGTTTCATCACATACTCAATGTTTTCCCTGGCAGTAAGAACTGGAATGAGGTTATAAGCCTGAAAAACAAAACCGATATGATCCCGCCGGGTTTTGGATAATGTTGCCTCTGATAAGCCTGTAAGCAGCTGGCCGTCAAGGACAACCCTGCCGCTGCTTGGTTCATCAAGGACGCCGATTATATTGAGCAGGGTTGTTTTGCCACTTCCCGATGGCCCGGAAAGAACGACAAAACCGCCCCGCTCAATATCAATATTTATATCGCACAGGGCCCGAACTTCCACCTCTTTACCGGGATGAAAGGTTTTGTTGATCTGTCTGATCTCAAGTAAGTTGTTCATGGATTCAGGTAGGTTATATCTTGTTTATGGCCTCTATCGGGTTTGATTTTTTCAGTATTCGCAGGGGGATTAGTATACTGATAAAAGTTGCCAGGATTACCGCAGCCAAAGCCAGAGAAAAATAGTCCGGTCGGATAACGGCATAGGTAACCGCATCCATCCCAATCTCTTCAAATGCATCGTTGAATAGAGTGAGATCAAGACCATTGACTCTGAAATAGTAGAGAGTGATCCAGCCCAGAAAAGAACCGGAGCAAAAGCCTATGAAGCCAAGAGAAAATGATTCTATAAAGATAATACTGCGAATCTGGCTGAAGCGAGTGCCAATGGCAAGCATTATACCAAATTCCCGCAATCGCTCCAGAACTGAAACCAGCATAACTCCAAAAATACCCAAAGCCGTGACACTGAAAACCAGGACGCTTATTACGAGATTGAACCCTTCCATCATAACACGGGATTGCAGGAGAGCCGGATATAATTCATCCCAGCGAAGTATATCAAGATGAGGGAATTGTGATTGCAGGTCCTTTTGCAGGGCATCAATTTGTGTTTCGTCGTGGAGAATGATTGCTATCTGACTGACTCCGCTTTTAAGAGCCAGTAATGAGCGTGCTTTTTGGTCACTGAGAAAAACGGAGTTTTCATCGAGGGCAATATTGTTGGTCTTTAAAATACCGGTCACCTTGAGAGGAGTGGCGGAAATTTCCCCATGGAGATTTTGAGCCGAGAGGATGACTTTATTGCCGATGTGCACCTTCAGTTTTGCGGCCAGTTTAAAACCTATAATGGCGCCACGATTTTTCCTGCCAAAACTGAACTCGCCCTGCTTGATGTAGTTATTTAATCTGCCCTGATGTTTTTCTGCTGCCAGGTCAATACCAAAAATCATAACGCCACGGGAGTAGTGGGCTGTGGCAATCAAGCCATCCTGTTTCAATCGCTGGACATGACTGGAAACACGTTTATCCCTCTCCAGACAGGAATCGATGGTGGCCGTGTTTTCGATTCGTTTGGAGAGATCCGGGTTGAGGCGGTAGCCTTTTGCAAAAAGTGAGATGTGGCCACTGTCGCTGCGAATGGCATTGTTTATCATCTGCTCGGTCATGCCATCATAGATCCC
>JAJRQL010000147.1 GCA_024280265.1 Deltaproteobacteria bacterium | reverse complement strand
GAAGTAGCGCTACTCCCATAAATGCAATATAACTGGTTTTTTTTAAAGAGCGCATAGCTTATTTCGTGACCTTAGTTTTTTTTAATTTTGAATGAATACAGCTATCGGCAGCAGGGCAGGTTTCACACTGATTGGTTTCTTTTATGCCTGCTGCAATTTTATCTTTGAATTGACAGCTCATTATAATAGAAAATTCTTCATCATCAATGGTTTCAAATTCAAGCAAGATTGCAGCAAGTTGTTTGAGTAGATAATACTGTTGTTTGAGAATTTCCATGGCTTCCTGACTACATGATTCGAGAAGACTTTTAATCTCCTTGTCAACCGCTTCAGAAGTTCGGTCACTCATCTCCAAGCGCTGTGATATGGAGCCGAGAAAGTCTCCATTGTCAACTACCATAGCCTGTGGCCCGATGTTGTCGCTCATCCCCCACTTACAGATCATGTTTGTCGCAATTTCTGTTGCATGAGCAATATCCCCCTGGGAGCCTGTGGTACGTTGCTGAAATGCTATCTTTTCTGCAGCTCTTCCTGCCATTAAAATCACAATCCTACTTCGTAAATAATTAAAACTGTAACTGCTTCGATCGGTTACAGACAGCTGTTGTGTCTGTCCAAGGGCTCGTCCTCGAGGAATGATGGTGATTTTGTGAATAGGATCGGCGTCTGGAAGATTTTTTGCGACAATTGCATGACCTGCTTCATGGAACGCAAGCACTTTGCGATCGTCTTCAGACATGATATGTCCTTTTCGTTCGACACCCATTAAAATTCGATCTCTTGCAATCTCAAAATGTTCATGGGAAACAGCAGATTCACCTTTTCGGGCAGCCATAAGTGCAGCTTCATTGACAAGATTGGCAAGTTCTGCTCCTGTGAACCCGGGCACCATATAGGCAATTTTATCAAGATCGAGGCTGGGAGACAGTGCTACTTTGGCAGCATGAACTTCCAGTATTCGTTTTCTGCCTTTGATATCAGGCGGGAGAATATTTATCTGGCGATCAAAACGTCCAGGGCGCTGAAGGGCTGGATCAAGAATGTCTGGACGATTTGTTGCTGCCAGAACAACAATGGTATCAGCAGAGCTGAACCCGTCCATCTCAACCAGCAGGGCATTTAATGTCTGGCTCCTTTCATCTTGACCACTTGCTGTGGACCCGCCAGCGCGATTGCCACCAACTGCATCAATCTCATCTATAAAGATAATGCAGGGGGCATTCTCCTGTGCTTCTTTAAAAATATCACGAACCCTGGACGCACCAACCCCCACAAACATCTCAACAAAATCAGAACCACTGAAGGAATAAAATGGAACCCTGGCCTCTCCTGCGATGGCCCTGGCAAGGAGCGTTTTACCTGTTCCTGGAGGCCCCTGCAATAAAATCCCTTTTGGGCTGACTGCGCCGATTTCGCGATACTGTGCTGGATTTTTAAGGAAATTGACAATCTCCTGTAGCTCTTCAAGTGCCTCAGGAATTCCAGCGACATCTGAAAAAGTTACGGCTTTATGGTTGCCATCGGGGAGAATCAGCTTGTCAGAGGCGAATTTATTTTCTTCATCCTCCAGGCGTTTCTTTCTATTGAGAGAGATAATAACAGTGAGCAGAAGAAGGATAATATAAAAGATGGCGATTGCTTGAAATATCTGTTCTGAGCGGTCTTTTTTAAAAATAATCTGGATGTTTTTATCCTGAAGCTCGGAGATGAGTTTCTCGGGGTTCGGAACAGTGGTTTCATAGCTATCACCGCCTTTGTGGGTTGCTATGACCTTGTTTCCGATAAAGGTGGTTGATTCAAGGTCATGATTGGCAAGGCAATATCGAAATTCGCTATATGAAACAGTGCGGAGCTGATGTTCAAGTTGCCATAGCCCATAGCTCCCTACCAAGATTACCGTAAAGAGAAAAAAAATGAAGAGGTTACGAATTAATATCGTCATTGTAATCCTTAGGTGTAGATATTTCTTGGCAATGATCTTCCAGGAAAAATTGTATTGAAAGGTATTTCAATAGATGGTCCTGTGGAGCCAATGTTTAAATGGGGCATAGATCAAGATTATAACAACAGGAGTAGGTGTTAGAAAATATGTGCAATGATAAGTAAATTATACTTGGAGTATGGGGGAGAAGTCAAAAAAAAAGCCGGAGAGAACATTTCACTCAGGCTTTTTCTTTATTCTGTAATGGTAATGCGAGAGAACAGGCATGACCTAAAATAAATATTTTAGGTATGGTTTTAATAATTTTCTTTACATTGTTCCTGATATGGCACCAAATAAACTTTTAATCAGGGTAACAGGTCCCTCAGACATAAAGGCAGATGAAAGGCAAACAATGGCCCAAAGTCCTATGGCTCCAGCAAAAGCTGCAGTGACCAGTGCGCCAACTTTGTACAGTTCGCTATCAGTGTGAACGGCTTCGTGAACGGTGGATTGTGAATGTTGTTTGGTTTCTGCGTTGTTCATGATTACTTCCTTTTTTTATTAAGAGTCATATGGCTGCTAACTTTACCCGAAAATTGTTTTAAACAGGTTGGATATCAGGGTGATGGGACCACCACTATTTGAAATACCTGCGACCATACAGGCCACGGCCCATATTCCGATAAGACAGGCTGTTATACTGAATGCTGTGACCGCAACTTTTGAAATTTCAGTTACACTGTCACTTGTTGAAACGGATTTGTCTTTGCCCAAGGTTCCAATCTTTTTCATGATGGTCACTTTTAAAGTTATTTGTAAGTTAGCTAGGGTTGGCCCTGAAGTGAGATTTTTTTCTTATAAATCGAAGCCTGGAAGAAATTTTATCGCAGGCATATATTTGATATTCCTAAGATAAAACTTTTAAAGCAACGATGAGTCAGGAAAAAAGACCATTTATGGACAGGCGCTATCTAGGCACCGGTAATGGCATGGTAGAGATTTTTCAGCATCTCTACAGGACCGCCATTTACAAAAATTGCACTGGAAAGGCAAATGAGCCCCCATATACCTGCAGCAGCAGCAAATGCGGCAGTGGTATACATCCCAACTTTATAGAGCTCACTATCGGTGTGTTCAATCTCGTTAACCGTGGTGGTGTTTTTATTTACTTCCTTTGTGATTGCTTTTGCTTTCATCAGAGTATCCTCAAAAAAATAACATTAATGGAATTAAAATTATCAGCCTGTTACCGCAGTGAACAAGGCTTTTGTGAGTTGACCAGGCCCGCCACTGCTGATAGCACCTGCAAAAAGACTTGCTGTGGCCCAGCATCCGATAAGGCTGGCTGTCAGTGAGATACAAACAACACTGATCCGTGAAATTTCAACATTACTGTCGACCGTTGCTTTTTCATGACTTTGGGCATCTTTTATCGCATTAACGGGGTTCATGGGGGCTCCTCTTTTATTTGTTGTGGGGTTTCCTGTTATGTACCTTTGTTTATGCATTAGGCGTGCCAGAATTGATATGAGGCGGCGATAATTTGTTTTTGCATTGGAAAGATGTGCGACAACAGTGAGATAAGGTTAGGAAGAACTTCTTTCCAGTAGAAATGAGACGAGACAGGAAAAGGATGAGTGGTGCAAAAGTGTAGCGACCAAGGTAAATGTGTTGTGAAAGTGTTGCGTGCGGGCTATGTAGCTACGGTTTTGCAACACTATGGGGAGGGGTGGTGATTTTTCCAATATCGGAGGATATGTTATTACGTTGCATTTTTCTGTAAAGGGTTGAACGATCGATATTCAACATTCTTGCTGCTTTTGATTTATTTCCTCTGGCTCTTTTGAGGATATCTATTATTTCATCACGTTCACTGATATAAGGAGGGAGAAGAGGGAGTGTATTGGAAACAGAAACAGAAGGTGGGGGCAGATACTGGTTTTGAGGCAATTGGATTTCTTCTGAAAAGTGGTCCAGGGATATGGTAGATCCTTTACAAAGAACGCATGCTCTTTCGATAACATGCCGTAATTCACGGACGTTACCAGGCCAGGAATATCTGGTTAGGGCTTCCATTGCCTGGTCAGAGATACCATGGATATTTCTTTTGAGTTTTTTTCTGAAAAGAGAAAGGAAATGATGGACAAGAATTGGGATACCGCCTTTACATTCTCGCAACGGAGGAAGTCTTATTTCCATAACTTTTAATCGGTAATACAGATCCTCTCTGAAAGCTCCTTCCTTAACTTTTTTCGTTAAATCAACATTTGTGGCGGCAATTATTCTAACATCAACCTTTACTGGCTGGTCTTGACCGACAGGAGTGAACGTTTTTTCCTGAAGAAACCTGAGAAGGCGTAACTGCATTCGGGGTGAGATGTCCCCAATCTCATCAAGGAATAACGTTCCGTTATGGGCGAGGATGAGACGGCCATCTCTTTTACGGTCAGCTCCTGTGAAGGCCCCTTTGATATGTCCGAAAAGTTCACTTTCTAAAAGTTCTTCCGGCATGGCCGCACAGTCAACTTTAATAAGAGGCATATCCCTTCGCGGACTTTCCGCATGCAGTGCTTCGGCGGCAAGCTCTTTCCCTGTACCGGATTCGCCGGTTACAAGCACTGCAGTGTCAACTTTCCCTACGTTTTCTATAAGGTTATAGACATTTTGCATAACCTGACTTGAGCCGACGTATCCATGAAACTTATTTCTGGCGTTGCTTCCTGTTGCAGGTTCGGGCATGGTGATGTCCCGTGCAACCATTACTACACCACTAAATTCATCCTGACCATCTTCCAGTGGGGCGGCATTGAGGCTGATAATGCGCAGATTTCCATCAGGTTTCCTACATTCAACCTGGTGTTCCTTGACTTCCATCCTTGTTTCAAGGACCTGTCTGGCATCCTGCAGGCACGCTTTTCCCATCTCACTCTGGTATGTTTCCAGTCGTTGGTACTTTTTGAAATCTGATTCTTTGAAAAGGAGCCATTTTTTTGCAGTTTCATTGAGTTGAACAATGTTCATCTTATTGTCTATGGTGATTATTGCATCACGAACAGAACTGAAAATTGCTTCAAGGTATCGTTTGAATTTTTCATTTTCATGTTGAAGCTTTCTTTTTTCCTTTTTCAGCTCCCAGTGTATTAAGGCCTGCCTGACAAATTTCAGAAGGGTTTCTTTGTTAACTGGTTTTGAGATATAATCAAAAGCGCCGAACCGAACAGCTTCAGCAGCTGAATCGAGGTTAGGAAAACCTGTTACCATGACCACCGGGCACTTAATACCAGATTCTCTGATTCTACAGAGGAGATCGGTTCCTCTTTCACCTTCCAGTACAATATCACTGATTATCAGATCAAAGGAATTATTCTTTATGGCTTCCAGGGCCTCGTTGATAGTCGAAGCTGTGACAATAGGACCGTAACCTTCTCTGGCGAGAAACATTTCAAAAGTAAGACGGATACTTGCTTCATCATCCACGATAAGAATACGAGTATCTTTTTCTTGAGAAGCCAGGTTATCCATTTTAAATAACAGAGGTTGGAAGTTCAATTATCATTTTGGTGTATTGGTGCATGATGGAATCAACTTTAATGGTTCCACCGTGGTCACGAATTATACCATAGCTGATACTGAGCCCGAGACCCGTACCTTTTCCAGAAGGCTTGGTTGTGAAAAAAGGGTCGAATAATCTTTTTAAAATTCCTTGAGGAATTCCAGTACCGGTATCTGTAATTGAGATTTGAATTACTGTTTGTTGTCCTTCGTTAATGAGTGGGTGACAGTTTATTTCAATATTTTTATCGGTAGATGGCCTCGGATAGCGATCGTTCAGTGCAAATCGTGCATTACTGAGCAGATTAAGTATTACTTGTTGCAGTTGATTGTAGTTACCGTACACCTGGCAAGATCTGGTGGAATATTCTGTTTTTATTTTTATTCCATCTTTTTTCAGTTGATGCTCCACAAGAGAAAGGCTGTCTTCGATGACTTGTATGATTTCTACAGGCTCATTGCTGTTTTTACTTTCTCTTGCAAAGGAAAGCAGGTTTTTGATGATGAGTGCAATTCGTTCACCTTCATTAACAATTCTGTCGAGAAGTTCAGCCTGGAGGGAATCTTTCTCAGAATCATCGAGTAATAGTTGGGCAAAGTTGATGATTCCGGTAATGGGATTGTTCACTTCATGAGCAACTCCTGCAGCGAGTTCACCAATCGCTGCCATTTGTGCAGTTCTGATGGAATCCGCCTTTCTTACTTCATCACTGGTTAGTTCTCTTGCGATAAGCAGTATTTTTCGAACAGTGTTATCTGTATCTTTTACCGGTGATATTGTCAGGAGATATTCGCCGGAAAGTCCGGGGAGTGTGGTTTCTTCAACTTTTGGAGAACAGGTTAACAGAAATTCTTCAAGGGGACATTTTATATGAGGGAAACTGCCACCATGGATGATGGCGCAGATCCCTTTGCCAATTATGTCAGCCTGTCTTTTTTTTGCAGCTTTCAGGGCGGCGTTGTTGGCATCAATAATGGTTCCATCTGGAGTAACCACAAAGACAGGATCCTGAATAGCCTGAAACAACTCATTCTCAGCACCGGAAACATGTGAACCAAGAGAGGATTGATGTTTGGTTTGATACTGAGAGAGGATATTTTTTCTATTCTGGTCAGCCATTTAAAATGAG
>JAJRQL010000146.1 GCA_024280265.1 Deltaproteobacteria bacterium | reverse complement strand
TATTGTATATTCAGTAATATACTTCATTTCACCGCATGTTCCAAGCTATCAATAAACATGCTATCAAAAATATCTTCATCCACGGCATTTCATGTAACTACACAAAATACCGTCGTTTTATGCTTTCCGGCCAAACACTAAGTAGATAAGCGTAGACTCCGAAAATTTTCATATCCGAGGCGCAAACATTTTCAATTGTTTCTGCGTACTAGAGTAGGTCGTAATGATTGAAAATGTGAGGTAACAAAGGAGGTAAAGAGTTTTTACAACGCCATCAAGGTTTCTCAGCCGAAGCTACTTTCAATATCCTCTTGCGCAGCTTCGAGCCGGCCTGATAAAGACTGCCATTTCCTAAACCTGAAGTGACTCCTTTTAAAGAGCATGGTTATTATATATTCTCAGGCCTTCGGAAAAGATCAGCAACCTGAAAACACCCAAACGAAGGCATACGATTTTCGGGATGTAAAAAGCCGTAGACTTGTGCCATTCCGGTCTGTCCATTATTACCTGTACCCATTTCATCTTGCATTTTTTGATGATCATGAATATTTGTAAAGAGTAGCTGGTACTCTCTACAATTTTCTTTCGCCTACCCGGAATTATTTATAAAACAGAATTGACCCGTAATAATCATGGCAAATCATGACAAAAAGCACTGAAAAATCTGCAGTAAAATATCTGGAACCTACATTTCATTTTACCAGAAAACGCATAATGGTAGGCCCTGAAGACCGGGCCCATAAAATAACCGTTTCAGAGCTGGTTAAGAAGAATCAACCCCTCTTGTCTTTCCCTGAATTCAAAAAATTTGCCGACAGAGGATACAAAAAAAGCCCCGTCCGATCTGGAAAATTCACCCATTTTTCAGATGACACCGAGCTACTCCTTTCAGACACCATTGGCTACCCCAGAGTGGACATCATGGAACAGGGGGAAGGTGAAGAACCTGTCCTTCTTGTCTCGGTGACTCCCTTGGTGAAGATATTCGATGACAAAATGACGGCGACCCTGCTCCTTCACCCCCCCATATCAAAAGATTTTGCAATACGTAAAGAGCCACTCCCTGAACTCTTAAAAGAAGCTGGTATCCTCTTTGGTATTGACCAGGATGCCCTGCAAAAAGCTCAGGGGATCATAGAAAAAAATTTCAACGACTTCCATGACATCCCCATTGCCTTTGGCCAGAAACCACAACCCGGTAAGGACGCATACCTGAAATTTGCCCTTGAAATAGGTCCCATTGCAGGACAGCTCCTTGAAGATGGCACCATCGACTTTCGTGAACGAAGAATCATGATCGGGGTGAGTCAGGATGAATTACTCGCCACCAAGATACCAGAAATCCCGGGAAAACCTGGAATGGACGTCACCGGGAAAGAAGTCGAACCTGAGGGGGGAAAAGAGCTTATCATCACAATCAAACAGGACGTCAGGTTTGACAAAACCAGCGGTGAGATAACGGCCACTAAAGACGGCATCCTCACAGTGATAAACGATTCTGAAATAAAGGTTTGTTCCAAACATGAGATCCACAGTGATATTGATTACAACACCGGTCATATTGAATCCAAAAACTGCGTCATTGTACATGGTGCTGTCCAGCCTGGTTTCAAGGTTATCACCGGAGGAGATCTTGAAATCAAAAAAGAGGTGATGTCAGGCACCATCAGCAGTGAAGCAAATGTGGTCATCAAGGGAGGTATCACTGGCAAAAATACTGTAATATCCGCCCTTGGTGATATTGATTTCAAGTTTATTGAACAGGGACGGATGGAATCGGGCGGCAATATTGTAATGCGCAAACAATCCTATTACAGCGATCTCTCCGCAAAAGGGGCCATTCGCTGCCAGGACCTCACCACTATCATTGGTGGCAATGTGGTGGCCGGCGGCTCCCTGACAGTTGCAAATGTAGGATCGCCGAATGGAAAACCTGCCTTTCTTGCTGCAGGCGTTGATGCGGAACGACTCAGCCTGCAACGAGAACTCACCGAAACACTCCTGACCCAGCAGAACGATATTATTGTATGGTTGCAGCGATACGGAGGCAGCACCAGATCCAAGAAAATCAGAAAAATGGAAGCCCTGGTGGACGAAACTAAAATGAAACTCCTTAAGCTGAACCTCATCCCCGGTACTGCCCTCTATTCCAGGGTTGGCGCGCTCAAAGATACCGTTGCCAATGACTCTGCAAGTGACGGAATAGAAACAAAGGGGATTCGTATAGAAAGAATCTTTATCGATCTTCGGGGAACCGCCTTCGCCGGTACCGAGGTGAGGATAGGAAACTGCAAATTACTGCTAAAAAAAACGATCTCTAAAAGAAGGCTCAAACTAAGCAAAAACCTGAAACAGATCATTGCACTTCCAACCAGATAAGTGACCCCCTTTCCAGAAACAATGAAAATACTCCACACCTCCGACTGGCATCTTGGGCATAAACTGTACGGCCGCCCCAGACAGCGGGAGCATGGCGATTTCCTGGACTGGCTAACCCGTACCATAGAAGAGCAGGAGGTGGAACTGCTCATCGTGGCGGGCGACATCTTTGACAGCCAGACACCCTCCAATCAAAGCCTGACCATGTATTACTCGTTTTTGTCTGGAATCACAAAATCATGCTGCCGCCACCTTATAGTCATCGGCGGAAATCACGATTCGCCGACTCTCCTCAATGCACCAAAAGAGATTCTGCGACTTCTCAACATCCATATCATTGGTAAAGTTCCTGAAAACATAGCCGATGAAATCATACTCATCCCTGATGATTCCGGTAATCCGGAAGTCATGGTTCTGGCGGTTCCTTATCTGCGCGACAAAGACGTGCGCTTATCGATCGCAGGCGAAAGTATCGCTGACAAGCAGAAGAAGCTTCTTGCCGGTATCCGGGAGCATTATATCACGCTTACGGATCTTGCCCTGCAACGACAGAAGGATATGCAAATCTCAGTCCCTCTCATTGCCACAGGCCACCTCTTCTGCCAGGGAGGAAAAACCAGACAGGATGACGGTATCCGTGAACTCTATGTGGGCACATTAGTTCATCTTGCTCTGGATAGCTTCCCGGATGACATTGATTATCTGGCCCTTGGTCATCTCCATCTCCCCCAGAGAATCTCAGGACAGGAATTGAGACGCTATTCCGGTGCTCCCCTGGCCATGAGTTTTTCAGAGGCCAATGAAAAAAAGAAGATCGTACTCATTGAAACAGGTGTCACTCTCAATGTCCGCGAATTACCGGTCCCCACTTTTCAGCAGCTGCAAAGGATTTCTGGAGATATTGAAACCATCATTGAGAAGATTGCCGAACTCCGCAGCAGAGATCAGTCCATATTTCTTGAGATATATTATACTGGGAACCATCTTATCGATGATCTACAGGAGCAGATTTCAAGTGCAACACAGGACAGCAGGATCACCGTCCTTCGCATATCCAACAAACAGATTCGAAATCATATCCTGAGACAGTCTTCTGAAATTAAAACCCTGGAAGAGCTGACTCCTCGACAGGTATTTCAACAGTGTCTTGAGATTAATGAAGTACCAGAGGAGCAACGTGACGAGTTGGTTCTCGGCTTCGACACCGCACTTGATGCCTTACAAAACATGGGGGAATGAATAGTGAAAATCCTCCACATTCGTTTCCAGAACCTCAACTCACTCAGCGGTACCTGGGAGATTGATTTCACCGCCGCTCCCTATACGGCAAACAGCATCTTTGCCATTACCGGCCCAACGGGAGCGGGTAAATCCACTCTGTTGGATGCCCTGTGTCTTGCCCTATACGGCATGACGCCACGTCTTAGAAAAATAACAAAAACCTCCAATCAGATCATGAGTCGCCATACCGGAGTCTGTTTTTCTGAAGTGACGTTCCAAACTGTGAAAGGCAGTTTTCGCTGTCATTGGTCCCAGCATCGCTCACGTCAGCGACCTGGAAATGAATTACAGCAGCCCAAACATGAGATTGCAAACGCCTCGACTGACATGGTCCTGGAAAGTCATATCAGGAAGGTTGCCAGGAAAGTCGAAGAAGTCACTGGAATGGATTTCGAACGTTTCACCCGTTCCACCCTGCTCGCCCAAGGAGGCTTTGCGGCATTTCTTGAGGCCACTGCCGACAAACGATCTCCTATTCTGGAGCAGATAACTGGTACGGAAATCTATTCACAGCTCTCCATGAAAGTTCACGAATTGCGACTCATTGAACTGAAGAAACTTGAGGACCTTGAGCAGGCACTGCAACTCATCGACCTTCTTTCCCCTGAAGCTGAAGAGAAGCTCCAGACAATTATTACAGAGAAAGAACAGGAGAGCAGTGCGGTACGAAAGGCTATCACCCGACATCGGATAAATATTGGTTGGCTTGATAATATCTTACTGCTAAAAAAGAACTTAACACATACCTGAAGGCTCTCGGCGATCTGCGAAAGGACAGAAACTCCAAATCTGATGAGTTGGCCAGACTGCAACCGGGACTTGCGGCAAAAGAGCTGGAACCACTCTATGTTACATTAACAAAACTTATAGAAAAACAGGAGGAAAGTCGTCAGGAAGAAGTAGATCTAGCAGCAAAACACAAGAAAGCTGAAGGGAAGCAGGAAAATCTGAGAACAGCAACCGGGGTCTCTGAATCTGCATTGCAGGCTGCAGAAAAAATGCGCCGTGATGGTCTTGTTACCATAAAACAGGTTCGCAGTATTGACCATGATCTCGCAGGAAAAAGGGAAGAGCTCAACAAAGAGATTGCAACTATCAGCAATGAAGAAGAACACCTGCATAAAGAGCAGGCAACCATTATCGCACTTCAGCAGAAACTTCACAAAACACACCAAGAGCTTGAGAGTCTTAAAACTTTTTTCAGCGAACATCAGGAAGACAGGCAGCTTATCGAAGATTTCAGCGCCATTGAAATTCTTTCCACCAGTCTGATCAACCTTGCCGAGCAACGGCAGGATATCCTGAAAAAGAAAAGAATCGTTAGAAAACGGCTGCAATCCTGTAAAGAAAAATTCGAGAAATGTAGCACAACACTCAAACAGCATAAAAAAGAAACAGACAGTACAGGTACTCTCAAAAAGCAACTGCAGAACTCCCTTGACGCATTACTGCAGGGTAGCGATGCCGCTGAGTTACAACAAAAAATATTCGCAGCAGAAAACCTGCTGAAAACCTGCAGACAACTCTCTCTTCTCCACCGCAATACCAAAACCCTGACCGACAAGAACATTACCCTTACCAAAGAACGCAAACACCTGGAACACACGAAAAGGAAGCGCAAGACGAAACTTGCTTCATGTCACAAAGAACTGGCCGACAAGGAAAAAGAAATCAGCCTTCTTGAACAAAATGTTCTTCTCCTCATACGAATCCAATCGCTGGAAGACGACAGAAGACAGCTCCAAGACAACAGTCCCTGCCCCCTTTGCGGAGCTACAGAACACCCATACAGTCATGGAGAAGTCCCGAAGGCATCACAAGAAGAAAAGCAACTTGATGCAGCCAGGGCACATCTCAAAATTATCGAAGAAAAGATTCAGAAACTGACTCACCAGGATGTAGCCGATAGGGAAAAACATGTATCCCTGGCCAGCCAGTCAAAGGATGTGACTGCACAGATCGAAGACTTGCAAACGGTGGCTGAACAGTTACTTACAAAGCTTCCACTGCCCTCTTTCAAAGACCTCTCACCACAACTTCTGCAAACCACAGAAAAAGATCTAACCACAGAAATAAGCACCCACAATACAATATGGGAGCAGCAAAAAAAGTTGCGTAAAGAGATTGCCGAAGTCACTACCAAGCAGGAAAAGCTGACCGATCAATCACGATTTCTGGAAAATGCACTCCTGGAAGAAAAACATCGGCTCACCACAATCGATACCGAAGAGCAACGGCTGATAAATCAGGAAAACAACCTGGTTAAAGATATCACAGCGAAACAAGACATTCTGGCCAGAAAGCTCCGTCCATATGATATGTCAGAACCAGCCCCGGAAACCCTACCCGCAATCTTGAGCACTCTCAAACAGAAAATCGTGCTCTGGAGAGAGAAAAAAGAGAGGGAGAAGGTTATCATCCCAGAACTGGCCGAAATCAGCTCTGCATTACGCCACAAAGAGGCCTTCTGCAAAAAAGGGGAAAAGGAGCTTGCCGCCAGAAAGGACTCCCAGGCTCGACTGGCCAAACTGTGTGCGGAAATCCAACAAAAGCGCCACAACCTTTTTGCTGCCAAAGACACAGACAAGGAAGAGTCACGCCTTGAAGAATCTGTAAACAACTTGAGAAAAATACTCAGCAGACAGCAGCTGGCACTCGGAACAGTTGAACGTGAGCTCTCAGGCTTTGCGACCTTACAAGGTCGGCTGCAGCAGGAGATGGCTGAGCGTAAACAGGAAATAGAAAAGCAACAGCAACTCTTTGACACTGCTCTTGCTCATTCAATCTTCAACGACTGTCGTCACTTCCTGAAATCTGTTCTCTCCCCTGAAGAAACAGACTCTCTGCAGCAACTGCAACAGCGGTATGACGACAAGGAGAAAGAGCTGACAGCACTGTGTGAAGAAAAAAGAGCAAAGATTCTGGTGGAAGAAACAAAACACCTCTGCCAGGAAAGCCTGGAGGAAACCAAACAACTGTTACGAAAAGAAGAAAAACTTCTGGAAGAAACACAAGAGGAGGCAGTACGAGCAAAAGAACAGTTACAACGCAACAGTATCGACAAAAAGAAGTCCACTACCAAACTCCTTTCCATTGCCAGGCAAAAAAAGATTGTCAGCAACTGGAGCAGACTTCACACCCTCATAGGCTCAGCAGATGGCCGAAAATTCAGAAATTTTGCCCAGGGCCTTACCTTTGAGATGATGATTCACCATGCCAACAATCACCTCCGAAAAATGAGCGATCGTTACATTCTGTTGCGAGACAAGGATCTGCCACTTGATCTCAACGTGATCGACACCTACCAGGCGGATGAAATCAGATCAACCAGAAACCTCTCCGGTGGTGAATCATTCCTGGTCAGCCTGGCACTCGCCCTGGGACTTTCCAAGATGGCCTCAAATAATGTTCGGGTGGACTCCCTGTTTTTAGATGAGGGCTTTGGCACACTTGATGAGGATGCCCTGGAATCGGCACTTGAAACCCTGGCTGGACTCCATGAAGAAAACAAACTCATAGGGATCATCTCTCATGTTGCAGCCCTGAAAGACCGGGTACCCTTACAGATAGAAATACATCCCGGCAGTGGAGGAAACAGTACAATCAGTGGCCCGGGCGTGTCAAAGGTTGTCCCATGAGCTGCTGCAGAAAAATCGTCCATCGCTACAGTGACTCCAACCGTGGAGTATTCTGCCTCAACTGGGTCTTACCCCTTCGCATCCTTGTTGTCTCCAGTCTTGCCGCTCACCTTCTCTACAGGATTTTTTATGTGCCCCCGCCCTATTCAGTAATTTCCACCGTACTTCATATCTTTTTTTTTTTTGTCTTGCTTGCTGAGTGCCGAAGAAGTGTTCGTTATCACAAAGCAATTAAAGAGCTCGAGTCACTTGGTGATAGACAACGGGCTTTGAACAAAAAGAGCTAAGCCGACAAGTCGGAAAACTTTTCAGAGTCGCTGGACTCTTTTCTGTACCCCCCAAGAACACACGTGAAATACTATTTCACAAGGCAGCCATCAATGATGGCAGATCTTTTT
>JAJRQL010000145.1 GCA_024280265.1 Deltaproteobacteria bacterium | reverse complement strand
TAGGCAAAGATGCCCCACTACCCAGATCAACACAATATACACGATTACAGCAACATCACCATTTTCTTCACTGTTACTCAGGTATGGCCTCAAACAGGATACTTTCCAGATCGGCTTTCTTATGGGTATTTTCAGGTAATTTGTAACAGATACGTTTATTTTTTATAAAGAAAGAGACATTTTACTCTTGCTTATCACGGCGTATTATACCATTTACTCTTAGTAGTGGCAGTGCGGGTTCGGTATACAGAAACAGTCTGTTACCAGGATTGGCACGCTGTTGTTCCTGGCCTTTTTCGTTTACCATACAGACAACTGTCCCGGAAACACTCTCTATCCCGGAAAGCATATATTCCACCACATCACCTGTCTCAATAACATTTCTGGCCTCAACAAGTGGCGCATCTCCCACCCCACGAATGACCGCAACCGGCTCCACACGCATGGCAGCCCTCGGGCTGTCATACAACATCTCTGAACTGGCAGGTGCCCCCCTGAAAAAATTCTCAGTCCCCCCCCTGGTTCCGATCTTTTCAATCTCTTCGAGAAAAACTGAAGGAAAAACAATTTCATCTGGATTTTCCCAGGCGACGGCTGGAAGTTTTTCCAGATAATCCAGTGCCGCCCGGTAAATACGGGTCACTCCCCCAACATAAAAAATGGATTTCATCCGTCCTTCTATTTTCAGGGAACTGGCACCTGCCGCGATGAGCTCAGGCAGGCCTTCAAGGAGACAAAGATCTTTTGAATTAAAAATATAGGTTCCACGCTCATCTTCTTCGACAGGGAAATATTCCCCGGGTCGCTTTTCTTCAATCAACTTATAGCTGTAACGACAGGGATGAGCACAGGTCCCCTGATTGGCATCCCTGCCTGTCATGTAGTTGGAGAGCATACAGCGACCGGAATAGGAGATGCAGATTGCCCCATGCACAAAAATCTCAATCTCCCCGGCGCACCTCTCCCGCACCTCACGAATCTCCTCAAGAGATAACTCCCGGGCCAGATTAAGGCGCTGCACCCCCTGATTAAACCAAAATTCCGCAGCCTGCGCGTTAGTCACATTGGCTTGCGTGGAGAGGTGTACAGGAATTTCAGCAACCACCTGCTTTGCCCTGTGCAGGATCCCAGGATCAGCAATAATCAGGCCATCCACTCCTGTATCCTGAAGTTGCAGAAGATAGTCGTCCAGGCCTGCAAAATCACGATTGTGGGCCAATATATTAATTGTCACATAGACCTTAACCCCATGAGAATGTGCGGTCCGTACAGCTTCTTCCATGGCAGGGTCGCTGAAATTTCCGGCCTTGGCACGGAGACTGAACTGTTTGCCACCCATATAAACAGCATCAGCGCCGTAGTGGATAGCTGTCACCATTTTTTCAAAATTTCCGGCCGGAGCCAGAAGCTCGGGGATCACGGGGACAGCCCCTTTGCTGCTTTCTTTTTTATCCATTGTACGCTATTATCAGGGTTACCCGTATCAAAAAACAAATTGTATTTATCGCCAAACTGTGTGAACAAAACGAGAGTTTTCCTTCCAGCTGAAGCATGGGTAGAGTCCGCCAGGGTATTCTCGCAATAGTTCCTACCCACATCTGTGTTTTGGGCAAACAGATATTGACAAATAAACGGAGTTCAACAAATCCATACAGCAGACCAGGTACGAAATCAAGGAAACAGGTGGGAAAAACACAAATCGGTATAGCAATGAGCGGCGGGGTGGATTCCACAGCTTGTGCCCTTCTTTTACGGGAAGAATATCAGGTTCACGGGCTTTTCATGCAGCTTGCCCAGCCAAAGCTCTCAGAACAGCTACTGCGGGTTAAAAAGGTGGCTGAAAAATGTTCTGTCCCACTCACCGTCATTGATTTGCGCCAGCGCTTTGAAGAGAAGGTTCTGAATTACTTTTCAGATGCCTATCACACTGGTCGCACCCCGAATCCCTGCATGATCTGCAACCGTGAGATAAAATTTGGACTCTTTATGGATGCCATATTTGAACATGGAATGACCCAAATGGCCACAGGGCACTACGCAAACATAGTTGAGCAAGAGGGCTGTTTCTTTCTCCAGCAGGGCAAGGACGAAAAAAAAGACCAGTCATACTTTCTGGCACGCCTCAGCCAACGACAGCTTGCAGGGATACAATTCCCTCTCGGAAAGATGACAAAGGACAAGACCTATGATTTTGTCGAGAGCCACGGATTCCATGACTTCAGAGGACAGGAGAGTCAGGATGTCTGCTTCCTCGGTGACAATTCCGTTGGCCATTTTCTCCAATCCCGCAGTTCTGCGCCCTGCATAGAAGGAGATATCGTCCACATTGACGGGCGGGTACTCGGACACCACAGAGGAATTACCAACTACACTATTGGACAGCGAAGAGGGCTTGGTATAGCTGCCTCTGCCCCTCTCTATGTTATCACCATTGATGCTGCAGCAAACCGTATTATCGTCGGTGACAACAATGCCTTATTCAAAAAAGATATTGAAATAAAGAATATTTCATGGAATTGTGCCCAGCCTCCTCGACCACAACAGGAATACAGGGTGCGCATTCGCTACGGTCAAAAGGGCCAGCAAGCCAGGATTAACAGGATAGCAGAGGATCATTACGCCATCACCTTCGCAGAAAGCCAGAGGGCAGTTGCGCCAGGTCAGTTTGCGGTAATATACAAAAACAATCTGGTGCTTGGAAGTGGTGAGATACGATGAAGAGAAAAGTTATAATTAACACCCTTGGCTGTAAGGTCAATCAGTTTGAGTCAGCCTCTTTCCTCTGCGGTTTCGAGGAATCTGGCTGCAGGGCAGCAAAGGCCGGTGAAGACGCTGACATCGTCGTAATCAATACCTGTGCTGTCACTGCCAAAGCCGGGGCCCAATCCCGTCAAACCGTGCGCAAACTCATCCGGAGACATCCGGAGGCCAAAATTATTATCACTGGCTGCTACGCCCAGATGGCTGCAAACGAGCTTGCAGAGATGGTGGAGACGCCCATATGCATCGTTGGTAACGGCAACAAACATCTCCTGGTTGAAACGGCACTACAGGAAAACGCCAGTGACCTTACCATGCTTATGGGACGCATTTTAAACAAAAAAGAAATCTGCGACCTTTCCATGAAGCGGTTTGACAATCGTACTCGCGCCTATATCCGCGTCCAGGACGGCTGTTCCAACTTCTGTACCTACTGCATCGTTCCTTATACCCGTGGTCCCAGCAGAAGTGCCGGCATTGGCGAGATCCTCGAACAGACTGCGAGCTTTGAAAAAGCAGGACACAGGGAAATTGTGGTCACCGGAATCCACGTGGGGCTCTACGGAAAAGACCTTGATGAAGGGTACGATATTGCAGAACTCATGTTGAAACTCTGCCTGTCTCATCCTGACATTCGATTTCGCCTCAGTTCCATTGAGCCCCAGGAGATCTCTGAAAAACTTTTGAAGGCCATGCAGAGCTGCAGGAATTTCATGCCTCATTTCCATATCCCTCTACAGAGTGGTGATGACACTATCCTGAGCCGAATGCACCGTAGCTACGACCGGGAGACTTTTCGCAGGGTAATCAGGAAATGCATGACTCTGTTTCCGGATGCTGCCATCGGGATAGATATTCTCACCGGTTTTCCATGCGAGGGTGAAAAGGAATTCAACAACTCAAAAGAGCTGCTAAAGGAGATCAATGCCTCTTATTTTCATGTCTTTCCCTATTCAAAGCGCCCGGGCACACCGGCTGCAAACTTCAAAGATCAGGTTCCAAAGGCCATCAGCCAGCAGAGGGTTACAGAGCTGAGGAGTCTTGCCGAAAGGAAAAAAAGATCTTTTTATTCACGTTTTACAGGCAGCTCCCGCCCAGTTCTTGTTGAACACAAGCGTAATCCTGAGGGGCTCCTCACCGGTTTCACAGATAACTACATTCCGGTAATCTTTCAAGGTGACGATGAGATAATGGGAAGTATTGTTGATATACACCTTGAAAAAATAACTGAAACCACCCTTGTCAGAGGGCGACAGGAAAAGAAATAATCATGCTTGGAGAAATCATCGCCATAGGGAATGAACTGACATCAGGAAGAATCGCCAACACTACCAGTGGCTTTGCAGCACACCACCTCTTTGAAGCTGGATTTGACATCTATGCCATGTATACCATTGGTGACACCCCACCCCTTATTGGTGAAGCCCTGAATCGCGCCCTTGGTCGGGTAGATTTTGTTCTGGTTACAGGTGGCCTCGGCCCAACAGATGATGACCTCACCACTATGGCGGTGTCCAAGGCACTGAACCGGCCCACCATACCAAACCTTGAGATTCTATCTCTCATACGGCAGCACTTGAGCAGCAACACTGACCAGCCCGTCAGCTCTCTTGAAAAACTTGCCTGGCTTCCTGAGGGTGCAGAAACCCTGAATTCACATGGAAGAATGGCAGGATTCCAGCTTATCCATGACGGTAAACCCATCTTCTTTCTTCCAGGTATTCCCCATCAGATGCGCACCCTGCTCATTGAAGAGGTATTGCCACGCCTGATCACCTGGTACAAAGGAAAACAGTTAAATTCCATCCAGCATGTTTTTAAGACCTTTGGCCTTTCAGACACAGAGATTAACTCTAGAATCAACACCTTGTCTCTTAGCCAGGATGTTGAAATAGGATATTACCCAGTATTCCCGGATGTTCATCTAAGCATGACGATTCGTGGTAACGACAAAGAAAAGATTGAAACACAATCCTGGAAAACTTCACACCTGCTGAAAAAGGTACTGGGATCATATTACTATGGAAAGGCTCGGGACAACATGCCCTCTGTTGTGGGAAAAAATCTCCTCACCAGTGGCAAAACCCTTTCCATTGCAGAATCCTGCACGGGAGGACTTATCTGTCACCTGATAACCACCGTACCAGGAAGCTCTACCTATTTTTTAGGTGGCGTGATCTCTTATGCCAATTCCATGAAAACAACATACCTTGGTGTCAGAGAGGCAACTCTCTATAACCATGGAGCAGTGAGCGAAAAAGTTTCCCGGGAAATGGCCACAGGTATACGAAGTAAGAGCGGCGCCGACATCTCTCTTTCAGTCACAGGAATTGCAGGTCCAAGCGGAGGCACTGAGGAGAAACCAGTGGGAACTGTCTTCATCGCAATAGCAACCGAAGACAGCTGTAAATCTTATCGTTTCCTCTTCTCCGGCAACAGAGACGAAATCCAACAGGTGACAGCACAGACAGCGCTTGATATTGTGCGACGCTATCTGTTACAAACAAAAAAAGAATTCATAATTGTACAATAAAAAATTTCACATAGAGGTTTTACCATGGCAAGCGCAAAAGATAAGGAAGGCAGTGTCGACAATGCGATCAGCCAGATCCAGCGGCAATTTGGGAAAGGATCCATCATGCGGCTTGGCTCTGCTGAAAGCGAAAATATTCCTGTTATCTCTACAGGATCCCTCAGCCTCGACATTGCCCTGGGAGTTGGTGGATTCCCAAAGGGAAGGGTCACCGAAATATATGGTCCTGAATCGTCAGGTAAGACGACCCTTGCCCTCCACGTGGTTGCAGAATCTCAAAAAAATGGCGGCACAGCAGCCTTTATTGACGCGGCACATGCACTTGATACAGCCTACGCCCAGCGTCTGGGGGTTGACGTTGACAATCTTCTCGTCTCTCAGCCTGACTATGGAGAACAGGCCCTTGAGATCGCCGAAATCCTCATTCGCTCCGGTGGTGTTGATGTGATTGTCATTGACTCGGTTGCAGCTCTGGTCCCCAAGGCTGAGATTGATGGAAGTGTGGGCGATTCTCACATGGGACTGCAGGCTCGTCTTATGTCTCAGGCAATGCGGAAATTCACGGGGGTATTAAACAGAAGCAATACTGTACTGATATTTATCAATCAGATAAGAATGAAAATTGGAGTAATGTTTGGCAACCCCGAGACCACCACCGGTGGCAACGCCCTGAAGTTCTATTCATCGCTTCGTCTTGACATACGAAGGATTGGAGCATTGAAAGACGGCCAGGAGATTGTCGGAAACCGCACCAAGGTCAAAGTTGTGAAAAACAAGGTTGCCCCTCCGTTCCAGATCGCAGAATTTGACATAGTTTATGGAGAGGGCATCTCAAAAACAGGCGACCTCCTTGACCTTGCAGTTGAACATGAGATTGTGGACAAGAGTGGCTCCTGGTACTCTTACCAGGACGAGCGCATTGGCCAGGGACGGGAGAATGCCAAACGATTCCTTAAAGAGCACCCCGAGATGTTTGATGAAATAGACACAAAAGTTCGGATGGGTTTTGGGCTGCTCACACCACCCGAAGATGAAGAAGAAACTAAAGAAGACTAACCCGACAAGTCAAAAAACTTTTTAGAGTCGCTGTGCTCTTTTCTGCACCCCCTTGATTGATGTAAATGCCCTGAAAAAGCAGATTTTCCGTTCAAAATCAAGGCATGTGCAAAATTTCACCACAAGTATATAGCTGATACTCCAAGGATACAAATTCAAGCATAACGCAGAGGGTTGGCGAAAAGGTGCTTTTCACAGTAGCCTGAAAAGAAAACTGCTGCGAAGTTCCTGGATCTAACCCGGGAACTTCGCGACCTCATGTTGATCTGATTGTGTCAATTATACCAGTGGTGGATTCAGCGCTGACGAAGGGGATCAGCGTCACTCTGCCCCCATTTTTTTTAACCTCAGCTGCACCTGCAATTTCATCCTCCTTCCAGTCTGCACCCTTCACCAATACGTCCGGGGCGACTGCCTTGATCAGATCAAGAGGAGTATCCTCACCAAACAGAACAATGGCATCCACACACCCAAGGGCAGCAAGAACCCTGGTCCGATTTTGTTCACTGTTGACAGGCCGTTGCGGCCCCTTGATGGAACGGATGGAGGCATCACTGTTTAAGCCGATAACAAGAAAGTCGCCCTGTCGCCTCGCCTTCTGAAGATAATCCACATGACCGGCGTGGAGAATATCAAAACAGCCATTGGTAAAGACAATCTTCTGCCCACCGTTCCTGCGCTTATGGACGATGGTAAGCAGACCATCAAGTGATAATATCTTGTCACTGTCTTCAAACGACCAGGGAGCGGGGGCCACACTGTTGAAACGCTGGCGCAGCTCATCCTGAACTTCTCTCTGCAGGGGGACAAGAGCGGAAGCTGCAGTTTCCGATGCTTCAGCCAGAATTTCTCCATCCGGTGCAATAACCATGGAGTGACCACCCATTTGCATGCCATCCCAGGTTCCACAAGAATTTGCCGCCACCACAAAAGCCTGATTTTCAATGGCTCTTGCCTGAAGCAGGATCTTCCACTGCCCGATACGAGCCTTAGGCCATTCCGCAGACATAATCAAGATCGTGGCACCCTTACGGCATTGAAGCCGGGCCACTTCCGGAAAACGGAGATCATAACAGATCATACCACCCAAAATGTCTCCACCAGGGAGCACAAGCGGCTCAGGGCTCATTCCGGGAGTGAACCAGAGATCCTCTTTCCAAAATGAAAACAGGTGCTGTTTTGCGATACCGGGAGTCTGACCCAATCCAGTTCCGGAAAAACAGAGGGTGTTCAAAAGAAGCCCTTTATTATCACCCGTCCCCCTCAAAGGGAGCGATCCCGCAAGGACAATCTGCATGGAAGAGGCGAGAGCATCCAACTCCACCAGTAGTTCTGGAATCTGGACACTGAGGGCGTTCAACTGCTCGTAAACACAGCCTGTAGCCCACATTTCAGGAAGAACTACCATATTCCCAGGCAGAGGTTTAAGAAGTTCCAAACCACGTTTGAGCCTACTCACATTTTCAGCAATATCCCCGGGAGCAATTTCAAACTGCAGAAACCCTGCCCGGGAAACTGCCTTTTCTGACCCTTCCAAATTCACACCATCCATATTATTTTAAAGAGTGTCTTTTCACTTCACTGCCTCGACAGATGATTTCACAGAGGCTATATGTTCAAGAGCCTCCGTTGCAAGTTCTACCACAGTGACGACATGAACCCTCCCATCCTGATACAACCGCACCGCGCGGCCATCATTTTTAAGCGCCAGAAGACCATTCTCTGATTCGGATGCCTGCAATAGCCCCAGTGCCCTGGCACTGAGACCGCGCACTGACGGGTCATCTGAGACCAAATAGGCTTCAAGATCAGGAACAACTCCTTTTTCCAATAGCACCTCGCCGCGTTTCTCCGCAAGCCTGCAGATCCCCCAGAGCAGGCCACGCTGCAGCGCAGGCAGTTCCAGATAGTTCCCATCCTGATGTTCAAGGGGTCCATCAGGACGCATATAGGATATCAGCATGTGAAGGTATTCCCTGCATAATCCGTCGTGATGATACATGGCCTCGGCCATTGCTTCAGGAGCTCCCCAGCCGATTCCCCCCGACTCATCATTAAGACTCCAGAGGTAACGGCGCATCACAATCCGCGCAGCTTCCATATCCTTGTCAGCAAGACGGGTAAGAACCTCTCCGAAGATGGTTACGGTATGCCAGCGTAACATCTCTTCAGGCCGATACAGTGCCGAAAAAAGCGGATTCACAAGCCCCTGTTCGTCAAAATCACCCAGTCGCTCACGAGCTTGTTCCAGATGCCCTGCCGCCAGCACATCAAGGACCTCTTTTTTAATCTTTCTGTTCATTCCGCACCTCACAGTTGGGAACGATTACCATGAAGAGAGAAAACACTCATTAACCAAAAACAAGTCCAGATAAATCTATTTTGCAGGCAGTGTGAACACCCTTTTGGCAAGTTCCGAATCAAGAAGAAACAGTCCGCTTGAATCATCACCGATCAGACGCAAACGATCCACGATCTCACCAACAGTTGCCTCCTCCTCAACCTGCTCAATGATAAACCAGTCAAGAAAGGCCTTGGCGGCATGATCGCGCACATCAAGGGCCACATCAATCAGGTCATTGATGAGTTGAGTTACTCCCTGCTCATGGGCAAGTATATGTTCAAATGCGGCCAGAGGGGATGCCCATTCGGTTTCAGGTTTGGCAATGGCATCAAACTGCGCTCTGCCACCCCTTTCATGGACATAATCATAAATCTTCATGCCGGGAAACATCTCTTCCTGCACCTGACCGCGCATCCATTTGGCAAAACCTGAAAGGCTGATGGACTGGAAATACGATTCCATGGCGAGGTAAAGATAACTGGAATACATCTCAGCATTAACCTGTTTATTAAGAGCCTTCTCCATTTTCTTTTTCATCTCGATACTCCCTATCCAGTATTGTAATTAATTGAATTTCAGTTGGTAGAAACAGACCATATAATACAGGGAGAGGACAGGAGTTGAAAGGAAAAAGGCACCGTACGATTATTTCCCCGAACGGGGTGGAAGAACATTTTCTGAAAACTTTGACACAAAGTTGCCGGCCGGAGCATATTGACAGATCCAGGTATTTGCCCTGACCGAACCAGCAGGACCGCAACCTCTCACATGGGCACATCCAATCTCTGCAGTATCCTTCCAGACCACCTGAGTGAAATGGCCAACACCTGAAACAAATCCAGGATCGCCATAATCATACCGGGATTCCTCACCATACCACATCTTCACAACAGAACTCACCCCCATATCATAGGAGGCCCAGGAGAGGTTTTCGCCATAGTTCGTCTCCGAGTGACCCGAAGGGCAGGTCTCTGCATAAGAGCGGGAACTTGCCGCAAGTTCATCAGACCAACGCACCGGTGAAACCCCATGGAGTGTGCGGTAGCGGTTATGGGCTGCAACCCACTGAACACGTTCTTCTTTTGTTGCAGCAGCAAGAAAGGATGGTGAACAGAGAAAGCTTCCGACAACAGCAACAAACAACATCAATTGAGTGAAAAAAGACACTTCCCGCCGTACCACAAAACCTATACCCACAAAGCGACTGTCATTCATCATCAATACGCTTCATTCCCTCCATGAGCATACCCATAAATCCTCCGAGAACATCCATATTCGTCTCCTTCCGAGTCAGGCCATGGGTAAACTTAAAACGGCCATCATTAATGGCGAGGATATCATAAAAGGCCTCACGCCCCTCTTTCGCATTAAACCTTGCAAACACCAACTCCCCTTCATTAAACAGAAGGCTGGCCTTCTCCTGCCCCACTTCCAGCTTCAACCGCCCTGTCTTCTGGTTTGAATTAATCATCTGACACAGCTCAAGGGGTGGAATATCGGCAAGCTGGCCAACCATCCCGGACGACAACTCCTCTGCCCGCTGAAAGTTAATAGTGGTAATTCTGCTCACCAGAAGTTTGTAAAAGAACACCTGCAAGGCGGGAAAGCGATTAAGAACATGACGAAAATTCTTCTGACTGAGACTTGCTATCTGACAGGGCTCCATAGCCATAATAGTGGTGGTTACGCAGTCTCCTGACAAAAGGCTCATTTCGCCAAATACGTCTCCCCTGGACATCTCCGCGAGAGTTACCCCGTCCTCATCCATAACCTCCACCCTGCCATCTATGATAATAAAGAGATTCGATGCAGGATCACCTTTCTGAAGAATGGGAAAGCCCCAATTATAATCTTCAAGTTTCAGGAGCGTCGCAAGGTCAAGGAGATCGTCATCTGAGAGGGGCTGAAAAATTTCAATGGTACGCAGCAGCCCGGCAAACCTTGCTATGGATTTCAGCTTCTCACGTCGCTCGGCTGCAGCAAGCAGCTTCATCTGAATGGTGGCAAACTCTTTTTCCTTCTTAAACTCAAAACGAATTATTCCCGTACAACCACCACACTCAAATTTCGATTTTTTTCTACTTCCCTGAAGATATAGTTCATAGGCAATATCTTCTGAGGCCAGTTCGATAAGATCTCGGGTAAGGGTCAGACAAGTTGGTTTGGCAGCAGGAAGCTTCAGAACCCCTTCATCCACATGGAGCTCCTCCCCCACGTTATAGAGTGGGCAATACCTCTCTTCGGTGCTAATAAAAACACCGTTACGAAACTGCATGGCTCACCCTCTGTACCCTGCCATCCGAAGGGTTCCTTTTACTGTCATATTAATCAGATCGTCCGAAAAACAGATAAACAAGAAACCCCATCAGCGCCGCCCCCCCAAAGAGTACCGGAAGAACCTTTGAAATCTGCAACTCGCCCCCCACAACCAGAGTATTCATATATTCAGTACCGGATACCCACCAGACACCGACAAAACAGGTTATGACAATCAGATCCCTAAAGGCCTGTTTATAGAGAAGATAAAGGAGCAGCAGAACAAAGGGAACCATAAACCACGGATTAGTAAAAAGTCCGACATAATCAACGTCCACACCCTGCTCCATGACACGAGTAGACTCAATCCACCCCATCACCTTTGACACAAAATCACTCATAAGGAATCCACCATGACTCAGATTCAACGATTAGGACCAACACACAACAGAGCAATGACAAAGAAACGCCCCTGCACCAAGTCCCCTGTTTTACACTTCTTTCAGTGTAGCTCAAGACCTCTTTTTTTCACGAAAACTTTTACAGAAACACCAAGAAAACAATACCGACATCACAACACAGGTCATCTTGTCAAAAGGAATACATTTTTGTACATTATCAACGATTTCTGTTTACATTTTTGTGATATCCAGACACCCCCCACATTGTTGTCCAGCAATAAAAGAACATAATATCGGATCATTATGATTTATTGGAAGCTTTCTGTCTTCCTGGCATGCGTTTTGTAGTATTCCCAACAAGAACAAGAGCTGATCAGAATCAACCGTATCAAAAGGAGAGAAGCATGAAGAAAATTGAAGCAATCATCAAACCTTTCAAACTCGATGACCTTAAAGAGGGACTCGGAGAACTGGGAGTGACCGGAATGACAATCAGCGAGGTCAAAGGATTTGGCCGCCAGAAAGGACACACCGAAATCTATCGTGGAGCCGAGTACGTCGTTGACTTTATTCCAAAGATCAAAGTTGAAGCCGTTGTAAAAGATGACATGGTGGACATTGTCATCGAGAAAATCCTCTCTTCAGTCAAAACCGGATCCATTGGTGATGGCAAGATTTTTGTCATCCCCGTGGAAAAAGTCTGCAGGATACGAACCGGCGAAACAGATAACGACGCAATCTAAATACACCCAAAGAGCAAACCAAGGAGGAATTTCTCGTGAAAAAAATAGCTTGGGCCCTGGCCCTGTTTTTAACAATACCTGTTGTTGCTATGGCAGGAGATGAAGTGGTGAATATTACCATTGGCAGTAACAAAGAAGCAATTGATCTGCTCCAGAGCAATCTC
>JAJRQL010000144.1 GCA_024280265.1 Deltaproteobacteria bacterium | reverse complement strand
TTACATGGCTGGCTTCCCAACGCATATTCCTGTGCCTCAACTACAACCAGCTGTCTGATTGCACCATTAATGACGAAAGTTTCAGTGTACATTATGATCCGCCTGATGTTTTCTGTTTTTTCTGCAGAATACATCTTCAATATTCTCCAGTGGCAAACGATGGTCGTATGGCTGGCATGCGCAGCAATTGTCGCCGGCTCTGTAGCTGCATTGGCTCAAAGAAATTTAAAGCTCATGCTCTGCTATATTATTGTTGCGGAGGTTGGTTATATGGTTGGAGGAGTATGGCTGACTAATGACCTTGGTTTTACCGGAACAGTGTATCACATCATGAGCGATATCATGATGACTTTATGCCTGTTTATGGCTGTGGGTGCTATTATTTATAAAACTGGTGATACTTCACTTGAGGCTATGAGGGGAATTTTTCGCAAAATGCCCATAACAGCTGTTGTATTTTTTATCGGTGGTTTTTCGATTATCGGTATCCCGCCGACATGCGGTTTCTTCAGTAAATGGTATCTGATTTCAGGAGCTGTTGAGACCGGACAGTGGAACTTTGTTGTTGCTCTACTTTTTTCCAGCCTGATCAACGCAATTCTTTTCTTTCGTCTCATTGAGATCGGTTTCTTCAGTAAATTCGATAAGGACGGTCGGGCAATACATCAGCATATCGTAATGGATGAAGCTCCTGCTCTAATGCTGACCCCAATGATAATCAGCGCAGCCTCACTCCTGATAATCGGCGTATATACCAGCACCATTGTTCGTACAATTATTCAATGGACTATTCCTACAGGATTATAAAATATCCTTTAATGCCCTGTCCTGACACTATGGCTCTCAAAAAACACCAACTGCTTTATTAAAAAAAATGGATCAAATTCCCTTTCTTTCAACAGCTCCTGTTCTCGCAATCCTGAGTTCACTTGTGGCTGTACCATTTATTGCGTTGAGTTCAAAACGCCCTAACCTGCGCGAATTCTGGTCATTTGCCGCAGGCATCGTCAAACTTTTGCTGATTCTTTCCATGGCAGGATGGATACTTGCAGGAAACACCTATACTTATGAGGTATGGCATATTATCCCTGGTATTTCCATCAAGTTAAAAGTTGACGGATTTGGTATGTTGTTTGCCTTGGTTGCTTCCACCTTGTGGCTGGTTACTTCAATGTATTCAATAGGATATATGCGAGGCTTGAAAGAGCATGCCCAGACCAGGTTCTACTGTTTTTTTGCCATTGCCCTTTCTGCTACAATTGGTGTTGCCTTTTCCGGAAATCTACTGACCCTCTATCTATTTTATGAAATGCTGTCCCTTTCAACCTATCCACTGGTTACCCATCATCAGGATCGTGAAGCTCGTGGAGGTGGACGCAAGTACCTTACCTATTTGCTTGGAACTTCAATTGGATTTGCCTTACCGGCAATGTTGATAACATATAATATCACGGGTTCTCTTGAATTTTCCAGCCTTGGAGTATTCCACGAAGGCGTCTCCAAAGGTACTCTTATATTGCTTTTGCTGCTTTTTATTTTCGGCTTTTCCAAGGCCGGCTTAATGCCCTTTCACTCCTGGCTTCCAGGCGCCATGGTTGCTCCGACTCCGGTTTCCGCCCTTCTCCATGCCGTTGCTGTTGTGAAAGTCGGTGTGTTCAGCGTTATACGCGTTTTGACCGAAATTTTTGGAATAGACCTCCTGGCTTCCCAAGGACTGAATACCATAATCTGTGTTATAGCTGCCTTTACAGTTATTGTTTCATCATGTATTGCACTTTCACAGGACAACTTGAAGAGACTGCTGGCCTTCTCCACTGTTGGTCAACTGGCCTATATTGTTCTCGGTGCCGGGCTTGCCACTAAACTTGGCGTGACCGGTAGTATGCTTCATATTGGTATGCACGCCTACGGCAAAATAACCCTCTTTTTCTGCGCTGGTGCCATTTTTGCGGCCACTGGAAAAAAATATATCAGTCAGATGGTTGGAATTGGCCGCCGCATGCCCATTACTATGGGCGCCTTTTTCATTGGCTCCCTGAGTATTATCGGTCTGCCTCCATGCGGAGGTTTAATAAGTAAAATACTCATGCTGCGAGGTGCCTTTGATGCGGACATGTTATGGGTTATTGCCATATACCTGATCAGCTCACTGTTGAATGCAGCATACTTTTTCCCAATATTTTATAAGGCTTTTTTCTGTACTGATGAGGAAGCCCTGTTCGAAAAGAAATTCGAAGAGGCTCCGTTATTCTGTGTGATTCCACTGGTTATAACTGCTTCCGTTTCAGTGTTGTTATTTTTCATGCCGGGACTTCTCCTTAACTTCGCCCGACTGATGTAATGATGAGTAGATCAAACAATAATACTACACTTGCCGGATTGACAAACAAGATCCTTAAACGAATCGGATTGCACAACGACCCATTCTACCTGAAGTTTTGACCATCCAAGACCTGACAGGAACATTATTTTATGAAAAATGAGACGACAACAGTAAAAAATGAGAAGGGTGAAATACTGATATTGGGTCATGATCCATGGCCTGGATATAAGAAAGCATTTTGGCTGGTTTTTGGTGCCGCCTGTATGTATCTCGCAGTAATTTTATACTCTTCATTTCAACACTTGCCGATTGGACATCATTAAAAAAAGGTCTTTCTGAAAATTCCGTTTCATGGAAACAAGCAAAAAGGGATTGTTCCCCGGCACGACAGATAAAGGATTTTTTTATGAGCAATCACAAGAAATATCTATGGGATAAGAAAAAAAATATCGTTACCTTATTGAGATATTTTTTCGGTATATGTGTTTTTTTATTTATTATTGATTTTATTGTTCCTTACAAAACTCATATGCCCTGGGAAAAATGGCCCGGTTTTTATGCGATATACGGCCTTGTAGCCTGCGTCATTCTTGTTCTTGTCTCAAAATATGTTCTCAGGCCTTTAGTGGAAAGAGAAGAAAATTACTATGATTAATTCAATACCTCCTGCGCTGATATTCATACTGGGAGCATTTGCTATTCCGCTCTTACCCAGTCGACTGAAAAGCGGGTACATGCTTCTCCTGCCCCTTCTTGGCATGTTCAACCTTCTTAATATTCCAATGGGGACAAACTTTGTCATACATTTCACCGATTACACGTTAATTTTTGGTGAAATGGATCGCTTGTCACGTATATTTGGCATCATCTTTCACCTGATTTCCTTTATCACCATTATTTATATTCTACACTTCAGAAATAATACGGAATATGTAGCCGGATTCGTTTATGCAGGCTGTGCCCTCGGGGTAATTTTTGCCGGTGATCTCATCAGTTTGTTCTTTTTCTGGGAAGGCCTCACAGTTGGCTCAATGTTCCTTATTCTTGCCAGACAAACCAAAAAGGCTACAGGTGCAGCCTATCGATACGCTCTCATCCATTCGGCTGGGGGCCTGTTACTTCTTGCCGGGATAATTATTCATGGTAAGGAAACCGGATCATATGATGTCGGGTACATTGGTTTAAACGGACTGGGAAGTTATCTTATTTTTCTTGGATTTGGTCTTAACTGTGCATGGCCTGTTTTTCATACCTGGCTCACTGACGCATACCCTGAAGCCACCATTGGCGGTACCGTTTTTTTAAGTGCGTTCACCACTAAAACTGCTGTTTACGCCCTGGCACGAACCTTCCCTGGAGAAGATCCCCTTATCTGGATAGGTACTGCTATGGCGGCTTTCCCCATATTTTATGCAGTTATAGAAAATGATTTAAGAAGAGTTCTTGCCTATAGCCTGATTAACCAGGTTGGATTTATGGTTGTAGGTATAGGTATAGGCACACATCTGGCTGTCAATGGAGCGGTCGCCCATGCATTTAATGATGTTATTTTCAAAGGGCTGCTGTTTATGTCTGTTGGGGCGGTTATGTATCGCACAGGAAAGGTCAACGCCACAGATCTTGGAGGACTTTACAAGAGTATGCCGATTACCTGCGGCTTCTGTATTGTCGGTGCCGCCTCAATATCTGCCTTCCCTCTATTCTCAGCGTTTATCAGCAAGTCCATGGTAATGTCGGCAGCGGCAGATCATGGGCTCTGGATCACCTGGTTTACTCTTCTTTTTGCTGCTGCAGGCGTTTTCCATCATGCAGGAATAAAGATACCCTTCTTCACCTTTTTTGGTCATGATGCAGGACACCGTGTTAAAGAGGCGCCCCTAAATATGCTCATTGCCATGGGATTAGCCGCTTTTCTCTGTATCTTTATTGGCTCCTTTCCAAGAGCTCTTTACAGTATTCTCCCATTTGAGGTTGACTATCAGCCATACACACTGGGACATGTATTAGGTCAACTTCAATTACTCTTTTTCTCTGCCATGGCTTTTACTCTGCTTTTACTTGCCGGTATTTATCCCGCTGAAAAACGTTCGCTCAATATGGATATAGACGTGATATACAGGAAAGGGTTTGCAGTGCTTTCCATGATGCTTGATAAGGGGTTGAATGGTCTAAACAGCTGGGCAAACCACACCTTTGCCATTGGCATGACAGAAAAGCTCAGTTACTTTTTTAAAGATGGCCCAGCACGCCTCTGTATGATTGTACTCAAACCAATTTGGGAGTTATCCAGTGCCCGGATTGATGGGCCACGAGGATTGGAAACACGATTTCTTAAAAAGTTCCGGATCTCGTATTTCTCAGTTGCAAGCACCGGTATTCTCGTTCTGGTTATATTCCTGCTCCTGCTCTTTAACGTTTTCAAATTGCCATAGGAGAATTACGCTGACAAATTGGCTATATCCGAAACTCTCAAAGGCATAATTCCCGCAATCCCAGGCATGACCAGTGGTTAACAGAAAGTTTACAGTGTACGAAAACGAGCAGGAAGCTGACCCGGAATATCGACATCACCAACAGTGAGAAAAATCAT
>JAJRQL010000143.1 GCA_024280265.1 Deltaproteobacteria bacterium | reverse complement strand
TTAAAGCGGATGTTTGCCTTAAAAGTGTAATTATGTCAAAGATCAGTACAAATAAACAGGATTGGGGCTCTTATCGGTCAAAAAGTTTGCCCCATGCTGCAAAAGTTCTTGTTTACTGCAATTTTTAAAATGGTTTGTCGGTTTTTTATTTTAATAGAAATTCTAACTCCGACAGAATCCTAGAACTTCAGAGTAAATGATTATGATACAACTTGATTTTAAAAAAGATGGAAATGGTCTGCTGCCTGCTATTGTCCAAGATGCAGTAAGTGGAGATGTCCTGATGCTTGCGTATATTAATCAGCAGTCCTGGAAAAAACCCTTGAGACTGGCAAGGCTCATTTCTGGAGTAGATCCAGGCAGCAATTATGGCTTAAAGGTGAAACTTCCGGTCATGTTCAACTGATTCGTGAAATATTGGTTGATTGTGACCAGGATACCGTAGTATTTAAAGTTGAGCAACTTGGCGGAGCGGCCTGTCATAAGGGTTATTGTTCCTGTTTCTTTCGCAAGGTTGCAGGCAATGATTTGGAAATAGTGGGAGAGAAGGTCTTTGATCCTGCAATTGTTTACGGAAAATAAAAAAAACCACCTGCTTTCAGCAGAGTACATATCAGGAGAGTGGAATGAATCAGTTAAAGCTGGGATTACCGAAAGGAAGTCTTGAAAAAGCAACCATAGGTCTTTTTGAAAAGGCAGGTTGGCTTATTAAACCAAAGTCCAGGAATTATTTTCCGGAAATTGATGATCCTGAGCTCGCCTGTTCAATCTGTCGGCCCCAGGAAATGTCTCGCTATGTGGAGTCTGGTATGCTGGATGCCGGTATTACAGGTAAAGATTGGACCATGGAAAATGAATCCGACGCTGTTCTTGTGACTGAACTGATTTATTCAAAGGTCAGCAGAAAACCAACCCGCTGGATAGTTGCTGTAAAGGGAGATTCTGATATAACCTGCATAGAAGACCTTGATGGAAAAAAGATCTCTACGGAACTTATAAATGTCAGCAAACGTTTTTTTGCTGAAAAAAATATAAATGTTGAAATAGAGTTTTCCTGGGGAGCAACCGAAGCCAAGGTTGTCTCCGGGCTGGTTGATGCCATTGTTGAGGTCACCGAAACGGAATCAACCATCCGAGCGCATGGCCTTCGTATCATCTGCGAGCTGATGCAGTCTAATACTCAGTTTATTGCCAACAAAGACGCCTGGAATGATCCGTGGAAAAGGGAAAAGATTGAAAATGTTGCCCTGATGCTGCAGGGATCTTTAAAGGCTGAACGAATAGTCGGATTGAAAATGAATGCCCCCGAGGCACACTTAAAGAACATCATAGCAATCCTTCCAAGCCTTAACGCACCAACGGTTGCAAATTTATACGATACAGACTGGTTTTCTGTCGAGACAGTGGTATCTTCCGATGTGGTACGCGATCTGATCCCAATTCTCACCAAGGCTGGTGCCGAAGGAATTATTGAGTACCACCTCAGTAAGGTTATATGAAATTTGTAGATATCAAATTCCTCTTGAGTGTTCACAGTATAAAACAGTTGCCGGAACCTTTATATCCCGAAATTGCTTTTGCAGGACGCTCAAATGTTGGCAAATCATCCCTGATGAACACCCTGGTCGGTCGAAAGAGTCTGGTTAAGGTAAGTGGACGTCCTGGGAAAACTCAGGGGCTTAATTTTTTTCAGCTGGGAGAGACAGCATATCTTGTCGATCTGCCGGGATATGGTTTTGCAAAAGTATCGCGTGGAATGCAGGATAAATGGCAATCTCTTATCACCAGTTATCTGGAATCCCGTACCAGTCTCTGCTGCGTCGTGGTTATCATGGATATCCGCCATGGAGCGAAACAACAGGATACCCAGCTGATTTCCTGGTTGAAACAACATAATATCAACTACCTGCCGGTTTATACAAAGGCTGACAAGCTTTCTGGTAACCAGCGCCACAAACATGCAGCGGCACTGGATGCCGGGCATACCATTAAAAGTGATCAACGTATTCTTTTCTCAGCTAAAAATGGAATGGGTAAAGATGAATTGGAGAGAGTTCTTGCATCTTTTACTGGAATAGGATAAAATTGAGCCCCCCTAGTTGGGTATATTTGCTTTTGGGTCTATTTGGGTTCGTTCTGCATGACGAACTACCTTCCGTATCGATTTATGCAAGGAGACTTTTATGTCACTTCGTTCTGAATGGCCATGCTGGGAGATTATGAAATGTGATGAATCCAAAAAGTGTATAGCTAAGGAGAACCCCACAGAGCTATGTTGGGAGCTCATTGAAAGTGTTGGTAAATATTCTTTCAATATCTGCAATGACTGCCTTGTGTATGTTTCAAAGCAGAAAAATTCACAGTTTACCAAAGAAGAGATCTTGAGCATTATGGCTCAAAAAGGTGTTAATGTCCTAACGAAGAGTAAGTGCCCTTTAGAATAGCAGTGCATTGGTGAATTAAAAAAGTGTGGTGCTGGAATTGAAATAACAGGTGGTTGTATAGAATTTTAAAAGGGCCCGGTGATTAGTAATCATAGGGCTCTTTTTTTTCTGATTTTTTTTTATCAAGCCTACTAATCTGACTTAAGCACAGCTAAAAACGCTTTCTGGGGAATGTCCACATTACCAACAGTCTTCATTCGTTTTTTGCCTGCCTTCTGTTTTTCAAGAAGTTTTCTCTTTCTGCTGATATCACCACCGTAACATTTTGCAGTAACATCTTTGCGGAGGGCAGAAATATTTGTTCTGGCAACTATGGTTCCACCAATTGCAGCCTGAATGGCAATCTTAAACATCTGTCGTGGTATTTCTTCTTTCAGTCTCTCGCAGGCTCGAAGACCACGGGCCCTGGCGTTGTCACGATGGGCAAGTTGAGACAGGGCGTCTACTGTTTCACCGTTCACCAGGATATCGAGTTTTACCAGATCACTCTTTCTGTAATCATAAAGCTCATAATCGAATGATCCATATCCCTGAGTGATGGATTTGAGCTTGTCGTAGAAATCATAAATGACTTCAGCCAATGGAAGTTCGCAGGTAAATTCGATTCTGCCGGGCATTGGGTAGTGATAGTTGGTGTTTTCACCACGGCGATCCATACAGAGGGTCATCAGGGCTCCCATATAGCGTTCGGGAATTAAAATAGTCGCCTTGATATACGGTTCTTCTACGCGGTCGATTGACATGGGGTCCGGGAAATAGGCCGGGTTATCCACCTCGAGCATGGTATCATCTTTTAAATAGAAATTATATTTAACTGATGGAACTGTCAGAATTAACGATATGTCGAATTCCCGCTCCAGTCGTTCCTGGATCACTTCCAGGTGGAGCAGCCCGAGAAAGCCACAGCGGAACCCAAAACCGAGGGCCGCAGAGGTGTCTTTCTGGAAAATAAGTGCTGCATCGTTCAGTTGGAGTTTTTCAAGAGCAGTGGCCAGGTCCTCATATTCGTCTGTTGAAATGGGGTAGATAGAAGAAAAAACAACCTGCTGAACTTCCTTGAATCCAGCAAGAGCCTGAGCACAGGGATTGTCGGTAAGGGTGATGGTGTCGCCGGGTCTGGTGTCACTTACGGTTTTCACACCAGCCAGGATATAACCGATATCTCCGGCACTGAGACTTTTAACAGGTTCTCTTTTTACCCTGAACAGACCCACCTCCTCAACACGATATTCCTGATTATTAGACATGAAGCGGATGGTGTTTCCTGCTTTGATGGTACCATTGACTACTTTTATGGATATGATTGTTCCGCGAAAAGGATCGTAGTTGGCGTCGAAAATAAGAGCTTGAAGTGGTTCGGTTGTATTGCCAGCAGGGTGAGGGATATGCTTTACGATAGCCTCAAATATCTCTTTAACGCCAATACCGGTTTTTGCAGAACAGTATTGAACTAACTCAGCATCAAGGCCAAGATCTTCATCTATCTGGGCTGCTACTTTCTCAGGTTCTGCAGATGGGAGATCGATCTTGTTGATTACAGGTATGATCTCAAGATCATTTTCCATTGCAAGATAGAGGTTGGCGAGAGTCTGGGCTTCAACTCCTTGGGCAGCATCAATGAGGAGCAGGGCACCTTCGCAGGAACTGAGGGCCCTTGACACCTCGTAGCTGAAATCAACATGACCTGGGGTGTCAACCAGATTAAGGATGTATTCTTCGCCGTTTTCTGCGGTATAGGGCAGGCAGATTGTCTGACTTTTTATGGTAATACCACGCTCCCGTTCAATGTCCATGTTGTCAAGAAGTTGATCCTGAAAGTCACGGTCATTTACCTGTTCGCAGAGCTGAATCATACGATCTGCAAGAGTAGATTTACCGTGATCAATATGGGCGATAATGGAAAAGTTTCGTATGTTGTTCATGATGGTTTCTGGCGGAATACTTACTTCCGGAATAGAGATATTATTATGAAAACATGCTTTTTAGCATAAACAGTGGAACAATAAAATAGAATTATGGAGCCAACCGCAGATATGATACCATAAGTTAGATATTTCGTCAGATTCAAAAATCCTTGGATCGCTCGGTATTAAGGGAATTCAGTGGAATTCTTGTCATATGATCTCTATATTATCGTTGCCTTTTCCGGTATCAGTAGTAATAATGATGAGTTTATAAATATTAAATTAAACCAAGAGAGTGCAGTCCACAGGCTGACTGTTATAAGAGAAAGAGGATATGACCTCAAAGAAAAATATAAGAAAAAAAAAGAGTGTTGAAAAGAAAAGTATGACTGCTCCCCAGGAGCATCCACTTGTCGCACTGTCAGATGATGTAAACCTTCCGGCAGTCAGTAATCCTGCGCTCCATCGTTATCTTCAGGAAATCAGTCAATATGAGCTTCTCAGCCGTGAGGAAACAGACGCGTTAGCCGTACGTGTCCTGGAAGATGGTGATCAGGATGCTGCCTATAGACTGGTTTCTGCAAATCTTCGGCTGGTTGTTAAAGTCGCCATGGATTTCCAGAAATACTGGATGCAGAACTTTATGGATCTCATCCAGGAAGGAAATGTGGGGCTGGTTCAGGCAACAAAAAAGTTTGATCCCTACCGTGGAGTGAAGTTTTCCTACTATGCTGCATACTGGATTCGCGCTTATATTCTGAAATTTATTATGGATAATTGGCGTTTGGTGAAGATTGGAACCACCCAGGCTCAACGGAAGCTCTTTTTTTCATTGAACAAGGAAAAGAAGTTACTTGAGGCGCAGGGGTATAAGCCGGAAGTAAAGCTCCTCGCAGAACGACTAAAGGTCAAGGAAAGTGAAGTTATCGAAATGAGCCAGCGTATGGATAGCTGGGATGTTTCTCTTGAAAGTCCTGTTCGCTCAGATTCAGATGAAGAACAAAAAAGCTTTATCCCATCAAATGGACCTGCCATTGAAGATATTGTCGCTGGTGAGGAGATGAAGACCTCTCTTGCCGATCTCCTGACGATTCTGAAAGAAAAACTTAATGACAAGGAAAAGATGATATTGGAAGAGAGACTGCTGACCGATGAGCCGTTAACTCTCCAGACCATTGCAGATCGTTTTGGGATATCACGAGAGAGGGTCAGACAGATTGAAGTGAATTTACTTAAGAAAATGAAGAAATATCTTGAGGCTGAAATGCCTGATATAATAGATTTCTTTGACGGAAAACGGATGGTGCAGAAAGTATGAAAATTCCATTATTGGACCTGGGCAGCCAGCTGGCTCCCTTACGTGAAGAAATTATCGCTGCAGTAACCTGTGTTATCGATTCCACTACTTATATTCAGGGACCGGAAGTCGTATCCCTTGAAAAAGAAATTGCAGAATATTGCGGGGTAAATAATGCCACAGGAGTATCCAGTGGAACCGATGCACTACTTGTGGCGTTAATGGCTATTAAGATCGGGGCAGGAGATCGTGTTCTTACCACCCCATATTCTTTTTTCGCGACAATGGGCGTGATTCTTCGTTGTGGGGCACTCCCTGTTTTTGCTGATATAGACCCTGTGTCATTTAATATTGATCCAGTAGCCATGCGAGAAGTCCTTGAGGCAGATACTGATAGAACTATTAAAGCAGTTATCCCTGTACATCTGTATGGACAATGTGCGGATATGGATGCGATACTTGCCATTGCTCAAGAATATGATATTGCGGTTATTGAAGATGCGGCTCAGGCCATAGGAGCTGAGTATCCTGACTCCAAAGGAGAGTGGCACAAAAGTGGTTCCATGGGGCTTGCCGGGTGTTATTCCTTCTTTCCAAGTAAGAATCTCGGTGGGATCGGAGACGGTGGTATGGTGGTTTCAATTGACTCTGAGTTTGGTGAATCACTGAAAATGCTCCGAAATCATGGGGCAAAACCCAAGTATTTTCACGCCATAATAGGAGGTAACTTTCGGCTTGATCCTATCCAGGCAACTGTACTGCGTATTAAGCTGAAACATCTTGAAAAATGGCACCATGCAAGAAGAGAAAATGCTGCCACATATAACAGATTATTTGCAAAGACATCGTTGCTTGATGAAAAAAGAGTGAAAACTCCAGTCGCTATTTACGAAAAGGCCAGCAATGAGTCTGAATTTGATAGGAATCACCATATTTACAACCAGTATGTTATTACAGTTGAAAATCGTGACGCCCTTATTGAATTTCTTCGTTCAAAAGAAATAGGCTGTGAAATTTATTATCCTCTTTGTCTCCATGAACAGAAATGTCTGGAGGGGCTCATGGAAAAACCCCGGTTACCACGTGCTGAACGTGCCGCACGGAGTACCATTGCCCTGCCAATCTATCCCGAGTTGACGACAGTCATGCAGGAATATGTTGTGGAGCAGATAGTTGCTTTTTATCAGCTTTGAGTTAATCTGGCTCTGACAATCTGGTATGTGGCTCCCGCAATAAATACCGTTTCTGTGCGATGTACGAAATACGTCTGGTGGTTGATGTTCCAGATAGTTCGTGCACAACACTTCCAGTCTATAATCTTCTGATTATGTTATCAGGTTACACTGTGAAACACAGCACTTGATTGTTAAACATTGTATGTGGAATGATTTTGCTCATGATTTGTTACAATCAATTATCACCATTTAGATGGTGCCATGTATAATTATCCGATAAAATCAAAATATTTTTTCCCTGTTTATCGTATTGTTTTCACCTGCCTTATTCTTTTTCTCGCAGCGCCGCAACTCTTTGCTGAAGTGGCAATAAAAGATCCAGCCTCTCAAATCATCAGCCACACTGTTACCCTGAAAAACCCTGAAAATCAGCCTACTTGGAAGAAAATCTGGGATAAAGCCAGGGAAACGGCTCAAAAGGGAGACAGGAAGGAAGCCCAAGGTCTTTATAAGAAGTTATTTTCAGTAAAGCCTCATATAGAAGAGGCGCTTCGAGAATATGTCATTATTCTGATGGATCTTGGGCAATGGTCTGAAGCTGGTCAAACTATCCAGAAATTGCTTGAGATAGAGCCTGAGTCACAGGAATATCTCCTCTATGGTGGTCGAATAGCCTTAGTTCAGCAAAGATATGAGCGTGCTTTACGCTATTTGGGGCAGGTATATAGCATGTCACCCGATGCAAAGTTTGCAAATGAGGCGTTGCAGGGGCAGATTACCGCGTTACAAAATCTTGGTCGTTCAAATATGGCCTTTCCACTGATGGAACAACTTTACCAACTGGTACCCCATAATGAAAACTCGATCCGTCAATTAGCGATTTACAGTAACAGGCTTGGGTTCAAGGAAAAGGCAGTTACCTATTACAAGACATTGATATTGGAATTTGGGGGTACAGATGCTGATTTTCTGGCCAGTGTTCCTTTATTTAAGGCAATGAACGAAACAGAGATGCTGGTTTTATCCTGGCAGGGTTATTTGAAGATACATCCTTTTTATTTGCCTTTTCATAAAGAACTCTCTGAATATTATCTTGAAAATGGTCTTGAAGAAAAGGCACTAGAACATTTATTGGTGCAGATTGCACTCGGGGAGCAGGAATCAAAAATATTCTTACAGACGGGGAAGATTTATCTCTATCAGAAAAGCCGCCCAGATAAAGCACTTTACTACTATGAGGAGTATCGCAAGAGGAATCCTACAGATGATAAGGTTATCTCCGAAATAAAGCGTATCCAGGCAATACTGGCCAATGATCTTCTTGTCATTGTTGAAAATGAAGGCGCCTGGAATTTATGGCGTGATCTTGCCAAGGTGATTCCTGATCGTCTGGCTGTGTATTATTCCATGGCTGAACAACTTGAAAAAATGCATAAACACAAAGAGCTGCTGGAAGTTCTTGAAATTATACACACCCATAAGCCTGATGATCAGAAGACAGTTTTCAGATTGGCACAGCTTTATTATGAAAAAGGGGAGCTTGCTGCTGCTACAGAGAAGCTTGATCTTCTTATTGAAACCAGACAGCAAGGTAAAGAATATTTTCTTATCAGGGCCGAAATTGCCAAAACTACAGGACTTCCTGTTGAGTCGCTTGGATATTACAAGAAGTATCTCCACCTGGTTCCTGCCGATCACAGGGTGCTCCTGGAATGCATTAAACTCTCGGGACAGAATGGTTTTGTAGATGATATGCAATATTTTTATAAGCATATTGTAAGTGGTTCATTTGCAGAAGATGTCTTGAAGGAGGCCAGTTTTCTTTATGGGCAAGGGCTGCTCCGAAACAACCTTCATACAAGGGCAGAGTTGTTTTACCGCGATCTTTCAATGCTATTTTTATTAACAAAACAGGAGAAAGTTGAAGTAAACCTTACACTTGCAAATATTCTACAGCATGAAAACAGGTTGTATGAGTCTGAGGAGCTGTTAAGAAAGACCCTTCTTCAGTACGGGCCAGAATCTAAAATCCTCAGCCGACTTATCAAGGTATCGGCACTCCAGGAGGATTGGGATAATAGCTGGAAATGGTATGAATTTTTTGTGATCAACAGTGGTATTGGAGTCGGGAGGAATATTCATGACAATCCACAATTGTTGCTTGAAAAGGTCATAATTCTAAAGAGTTCCGGGCAGGGAAAACTAGCTGTTGAAATTCTGGAAGATTTTTTGGCTGAAAATAACGATGCAGACCACAAAGATGAGCAGTGTGATCTGGTCAGAGTAAAGCTGGCCGAACTCTATTATTATGAAAAAAGATATACAGATGCTGCCGCAATAATGTCTGACAGAAGTGACCTTGGTAACGCAGACATTTACCATAAAATCCTTTTGCTTCTCATAGAAAAAAATAGCAATCATATCTCAGATAAAACAGTTATCGAAAAGCTACTTTCAGATAGGTCTTCAGGTGTACTTGAAAGTGTTGAGGTACTTTCTCATTATGGGGAACTCGAGTTGGCGTTGCAGGTGTGTGAAAAATATCTCCTGGCATTACCACAGTCTCTTCGGGCAAGGACTCTGCTGGCAGAGCTCCTGCGTGATCTGGGACAGGACTTTGCATCCCTTGAAAGTTTTAAACAGCTCTATGAAAGCTATCCGGAGGATGTCAGTTTTAAACAGAACATCCTGGAGTTGCAGTTTAAAGCATCGAAATTCAAACAACTCATTGAGGAGCTGGCACCTGAGTGGAAAGCGATTAAAGGAGAGGAAACGGAGGTAAGTGTCCGTAAAGTTGTTCCTGACGTTGCGACCCTTCCCGTTACTCAACGTCTGTTGCTGGCCAGAGCACTATGGGCTGACGGGAGGGCGTCTGACGCTTTGGCCTTGTATAAAGAACTTCTCGAGCCACAGGTAGAATTGGAATTCATCAGCCAACTGGCGGAGCAGGAAATCACATTGAACTTGCCGATGCCTCAGAAAACGTTTCTTAATCTCATTACATTTCCAGATCCTCCGAACCCCGACAAGCTCGACACGGTTATGGATCCGAACTTTATTAGACAAAATTTTGAAAAACCTGAGGTTGTCATCGCGGCGGGACTTTATTCACGATATCGTTGGCAGAAAATAATCAAACGTGAATTAGCTGTCCGAAAAGATATGAATGAAGGCAATTATTATCGGGCGATGAAAGAATATCAGAGTTTTTTAAATGAAAAAACTTCTCCTGAGAGCCTATATGATCTTGCTGGTATATACAGTCGTCTTGGTTTTCTTGGAAAGGAGGCTGCACTGTACGAACAGATTAAAGAGAGAAGCCCTGGCTACCCTGATCTTGATGAAGCGATACAGAGGAACAGTTTGAAGCGGGAACCGCGGGTTACCCCTGCCTATATGTTTAATGAAAAAGAGGGTAGGGAAGGGTACTATGACATCAGGCAGAATGGGGGAGGCCTCCAGGGATGGTTCATGCCTTCACTTAGTCATGAGGTTTTAGTATCTTTTAACCGTATTTACAGTAAATCAAACAAGGTTGATGAGAGTCTGTGGCGAAATAATATTAAGGCTGAGGTGAGATGGAGCCCGATTTATGATTTGGATCTTCTGTTTGCTGTTGGACAGGAAAATCCTGACGATGATTATGATTCAACATTTCTCTATGATTTTAATGTCAATGGAAGGATAGGAGATATTGTTCAGGGCTATTTTGGACTTTCCCGGAGTATTGTTGATGATACCCTTGAGGCTGTTAAAGAAGGAATTAGCACCCAGGAGTATGCGGGGGGCATAACCCTTGATTTTCTACCACGTCTCTTTGGTGGTGCAGAATATGTTTATACTGACTATTCTGATGATAATCACAGCAGCAGATATGAATTCTGGAGTTCATACACAATCTTTAGTGAGCCAACTCATTTACAGCTGAGATACGGGTATGAATATATCAACAGCGCGGCTGGAAACATAAAAAGAGACTATTCATTTGAATCTGGATTTTCTCCGGAAGATCATCCTTACTGGAGCCCTGAAAATTACTACCAGCATCTGTTCACCGTATCCTTTGAACATCAGCTGGCCGAGGATATTCTCGGGCGTGGGGCTCCGAGCTATTATACTCTTGAATATTCCTTTGGGTATGAGAGAGGTGGATACGACAATCATGATGCCAATGCGCAGATTTTCCTTGAAATGAGTCGTCATTTTCTATTAAATAGCAGTCTCTAATTTAGCCGAGGAGCAGAATATCAGGAGATAAAACTTTTCTGTTCAGTTATTTATCGCTGGTGATTTTTATTTATGATTCAGTGTTGTTGATAATAGAGTAACACAAACGTTTCTAATGTATACTCCTGTGAAGTGTAACTTTGCAGGAGTTTGTTTTTTTATCTGGAGGTAAAAATGGTAGAGCGCGTCCCCATGTCCAAGGCAGGACATCATAAACTGAAAGAAGAGTTAAATAATCTTGAACGCTTTGAGAGGCATGTTGTCGTTAAGGCCATAGAAATCGCAAGAGAGCATGGCGACCTTAAAGAGAACGCCGAATACCATGCAGCCAAAGAACGACAGGGACTGATTGAAGGCCGCATCATGGATCTCAAGGACAAACTTGGCCGGGCTGAGGTCATTGATTGTGCACAAGTTGATTGCTCCAGAGCAGTTTTCGGTACTGTTGTGACCCTTCTGGACATGGATACTGATGAAGAAGTTTCCTATCAGTTACTTGGATCGGAGGAGGCGGATGTCAAGCAAGGATCCATATCTGTTTTCTCACCTCTTGGAAGAAGTATTCTTGGTAAAGAAGTAGGAGATGATGTCGTGACCAAGACTCCTGGCGGAACACGGGAGTTTGAGGTTGTATCCATACAACCATCTTCCTTTAGCTAGAATAGATACAGAGAAACAACAAACAGCAATACATTTGTTTTTCCGTGATTGGGGCAGAGGGCTAGAGGCAGGGTGCGTCCGGTTCCAGGATTCCACAGAGAAATATATCTAGAATTTGCTGGGTTGCCTCTTCGACGGTGTAGTCGGTTGCGATACCTACTGTCCAGACACGGGAGATCTCATCCAATGCTCCAAAAAAGGCTCGCTTGGCAATGCCCGGGCGAATGGTAGCTCTGTAAATTGACCGCTCCTGGCCCAATTTGATAATGGACGAAATAATGTCCACATATTCACTGAACTTATTGTTTCGATAGTCTTTGATGAGTTTGGCACTCTGTCGTAACTCAATCTGGATGACCTCTGCAAGGTGTTTGTTTTTCTTCATAACTGAAAGATGATTTCTGGTAAAAATTTCTATCATTTTCCTGGGATCATCTTCTGTACTCAGAAGTTTTTTGACCTGCTCAATCAAGGCACCAATTTCTTCTTCGAAAACTGAGATAAGAATGTCAAATTTGTTATTGAAATAAAGGTAGATTGTGCCATCCGCCACCTTGGCTTCTTTTGCGATATCGGATATTCTGGCATTGAAAAATCCTTTTTTAGCAAAAACCTTTGTGGCTGCATGGATAATTTTGGTATGTTTGTTTGCTGCTTTCATTGGTCAGAGGATGTTAACGAACCATCCGGAGTTTTGGAATTGAATAAATCATAAGGCACAGTATTATGAATGACTATTCATTTATTGTATTCATCTCCTCAGAATTGTCAATCTTTTGTGATTTGTTTCCGTACTTTTTTAATCCGATTGAAAGTAGAGTCCAACTGTAGAAAAAATTAGTGAAAAAAAGCTCCTGTTGGTGGCAGTTCATAATGAGTACTGTTAAGATGTGTTGGTACCAGAGGGATGAGGTTGTATTTCCTGTATCTGGACTGAAATCCACCAGAAATCAGATAAAATTTGAGATGAAGTGTTTCTGGTTTTAACGTAATTTCAGATCTTTTTTTTAATTATGCTTGGAGTTTTCTTTTCAAGTCTCTCCTATTGTAATACAGGAGAATCATATATTATATTCCAGGAGTAAAAAATGAAAGTTCTTGTTGTCGGTTCAGGCGGTCGTGAGCATTCGCTGGTGTGGAAAATCCATCAGAGTGAAAAAGTAAGTAGAATATACTGTGCTCCCGGAAATGCCGGTATAAGGCGTATGGCTCAATGCGTTGATCTCAGTGTAACTGATATCGATGGTCTGGTGAGTTTTGCCAAAAAAGAAAAAATTGATCTTACAGTCGTTGGTCCTGAGTTATCGCTGACAGCAGGGATTGTAGATGTTTTGGAAAAAGAGGGGTTGCGAATATTTGGTCCTGACAGGGATGCTGCTATTCTTGAAGGGAGCAAAGTGTTTACCAAAGAGTTTCTCGAAAAATACAAAATTCCAACTGCCCGTTTTAAAGTATTCAAGGATCGAAAAAAGGCTAAAAAATATATTGATAAGTGTGGTGTTCCGCTTGTTATCAAAGCTGACGGTCTTGCTGCAGGAAAAGGCGTTATTGTAGCATTCTCAATAAAAGAGGCCAAGGAAGCTGTGGACCTTATCATGAGGGATAAAGCATTTGGTGAAGCTGGAAACAAGCTCATCGTTGAAGAATTCCTCAAAGGAGAGGAAGCCTCATTTATTGCATTTACAGATGGTAAGACTGTTCTTCCCTTACCAACATCTCAGGATCATAAAGCCGCATTTGACGGTGACACAGGACCCAACACCGGAGGGATGGGGGCCTATTCTCCTGCACCCGTTGTTACTGAAGAAATCGCCGACTATGTTATGAAAAAGGTGATGTTACCGACCATCAAGGGTATGGCTAAAGAAGGTCGTCCTTATAAAGGCATGTTGTATGCGGGCCTTATGATAGATGGCGATAAGGTTAAGGTACTTGAGTTTAACTGCAGGTTTGGTGACCCCGAGGCCCAGCCATTGCTTATGCGTCTTAAAAGTGATGTAGTTGATATTTTTGAAGCTGTTATTGATGGACGACTTGATCAGATTGAAATGAAAATTGACCCTCGGCCCACTGTGTGTGTTGTAATGGCATCAGGTGGATACCCAGGTTTTTATGAACAGGGGAAGGCAATCCGTGGCTTGAAAAAGGCCTCAGAAGTACCTGGGGTTGTAGTCTTTCATGCCGGTACCAAGGTTCGCAATGGCCGAGTGGCGTCAGCAGGTGGTAGAGTTCTTGGCGTAACCGCTGTTGGAAAAGATCTGAATAAAGCAATAGCCGCTGCATATAAGGCAGTTGGGCTAATATCCTGGACAGGATCTTTTTACAGGACAGATATTGGGGCCAAAGCCATGAATAGAAGACATGAGGTGGAGACAAAGGCAGTTGTTGGTATAGTGATGGGGAGTGATTCGGATCTTCCTGTAATGCAGGTTGCTGCTGATTTTTTCACTTCAATGCAGATACCCTATGAAATGACAGTTGCCTCAGCTCACAGAACTCCAGAGCGTGCAGCAAAATTTGCCACAACTGCCCAGGAGCGTGGGCTGAAAATCATAATTGCCGGTGCTGGTATGGCAGCTCATCTTGCTGGTGTACTTGCAGCTCACACGGACCTTCCTGTGATCGGCGTTCCCCTTGACGCCTCTCCTTTAAATGGCCTGGATGCACTCCTTGCTACCGTTCAAATGCCTCCCGGTGTACCTGTTGCTACAATGGGAATAGGAAAATCAGGTGCTAAAAATGCAGCAGTGCTTGCTACTAAAATTTTGGCACTTTCTGATAAACGTCTTGCGGCTAAAGTTGCTGAATATAAGCTTCTTATGGCCAAAGAGGTTGAGGAAAAAGCGAGAAGGATAAAATAAATTCTTTGTGCGTCCATTGTATTTAAATAAAGAACCAATAGAACTTGCCCTCAAAACATTAAGGGCAGGTGGAATTGTTGCCTATCCCACAGAAACATTTTATGGTCTTGCTGTGGACCCGGAAAACGGGCAGGCTGTCGCTGCTCTTTATGACCTGAAAAAAAGATCCAGGGAAAAGGCACTGTCACTATTGATTCCAGAACAGGAATATATTCCATCCATTACAGATTCCTGTTCAGAGTCATACGAAAAGCTTATCAAGCAGTTCTGGCCTGGCCCATTGACACTCGTATTTGAAAAGCGGGAAGACTACCTTCCTTTTTTGACAGGAGGTGACGGGAGTATTGCAGTAAGGGTTTCGTCCCATCCTGTGGCTTATGACTTCTGCCATCAGTGGGGGCGTGCCATCACTGCGACAAGTGCAAATCTCAGCGGACATCCTGAGATGATAACGGCAGAGGATATATATAAGTTATGGGGTGACAGGATTTCATACATACTTGATGGGGGAAAGACTGCTGGTGGCCCCGGATCAACCATTGTAAGATGTGAAACTGGCCGTGGTATGTGTGAAATTGTCCGAAGGGGACGGATAACAGAACAGGAAATTCAGCATACCCTGCCAGGGGTTGATATCATTTGCAAATAATGACCTTAATGTGGTACCTTTTTTTTGCGTATTACAGGTGTTTTTTGACTGGAAAATAAAAGATCAAAATCATTATATGGGGTGGGTGATGACCGATTTAGGCTGGAATAAGGATTTCGCAATGGAGCAGGCTGCGGATGACGAAGAACTGCTCCAGGAACTTGTAGAAATTTTCAAGGAGTCGTCTACCACTGATTTTGCAAACTTGAAGCAGGGGATCAGTAAGGGAGATACCGCCATGAGTGGATCAAATGCCCACTCTATAAAAGGCGCAGCTGCAAGTCTTGGTTTTGAGACCATCAGGGAGGTTACTGCTGCAATAGAAGCTGATTGCCGGAACGGCTCTCTCTCTGTTGCCACTGAACAACTCCCAGAACTGGAAGCGTTACTTGTTGAACTCCAGAAACTGTAAGTTTCAGTGGGTATGTAGTCCTGATCCCTTATTTACTGTATACAATATCTGCCTTTCTGAGCTCCCAAACTACGTTTCCCCTACATTTCTTTCCCCAAGGGCAGCACTGAAAAGACGTTGTGTGTAGGGGTGATTTGGAGCTTGAAAAACCTGGTCTGCAACTCCGGATTCCACAATCTTCCCATGTTGCATCACTGCAATATGGTCAGCTAATGCCCGGACTACTCTCAAGTCGTGGGAGATAAAGAGGTAGGCCATATTGTATTTTTCCTGAAGAGCTTTGAGAAGTTCTATGATCTGTTTCTGGATGGTCATGTCAAGAGCTGATGTTGGCTCATCGAGAACAAGAAACTCAGGCTCCAAAACAATGGATCTTGCTATCGCTATGCGCTGACGTTGACCTCCTGAGAATTCATGGGGAAATCGGTGCATCATATCAGGAGACAGACCGACTTCCACTAATACTTCTGCCACCTTTCTCTCTCTTTCACCTTTTGTAACACCTATTTTGTGTACTTTCATTCCCTCCTCAATGATCTTCCCAACTGTGAGCCTTGGCGAAAGTGAAGAGAATGGATCCTGAAAAACTATTTGCAGGTTTTTACGTAAAGGACGCATTTCTCTGTTTGATAACTGTTGAAGGTTCTGATTGTTATAGAGAATATCACCAGAACTTTTGGTAAGTTTCAGAATGGCAAAGGCCAGAGTGGATTTACCAGATCCAGACTCACCAACCAGGCCATAAGTGGTGCCGCGATTGATTGTAATTGCCACCTGATCAACAGCTTTTATTATTTTTTTCTCGGCTGATTTTTTTGAAAAGAGATTCCAACTGTTTTTTAACTTAAAATGGCAGTTCATATTTTGCAGTCTGATAAGTGGTGGCTGATTTATTTTAGGAGTTCGGTGCTCGTCAGGAACCGCATCCATCAGGACTTTTGTGTAGTTTTGTTTTGGATTGTTGAAAATAGTAGCAGTTTTTCCACTTTCGACAATCCTGCCATCCTTCATTATATGAACGGTATCCGCCACTTTCTTTACCAAGGTAAGATCATGGGTGATAAGGAGCAGAGCCATGCCAAATTCATCCTGCAGATCTTTTATGAGCTCAAGTATCTGGACCTGGATGGTGACGTCAAGAGCGGTTGTGGGTTCATCGGCTATGAGGAGAGAAGGTTTACAGGCAAGCGCCATCGCGATCATAACCCGTTGCCGCTGACCACCAGAGAGTTGGTGAGGGAACGATTTCATTCTGGATGGGGCTTCTGTTATTCCAGTTCGCTTCAAGAGTCTGATAGCCTCAGCTTCAGCCTGGGTGTTGCTCATCTGCTGATGCAATAGGAGGGGTTCCATGAGTTGGTTCCCTATTGTGTAAACAGGATTAAGGGAAGTCATGGGTTCCTGAAAAATCATTGCTATTCTGTTACCGCGGAGCTTACAGAGTTCAGTTTTGTCAAGGGTTACAATATCCAGTCCCTCAAAACGGATAGTACCAGTGGTATCAACATGGGATGATTCATCAAGAAGACGAAGTATGGAAAGGGCGGTGACTGATTTTCCTGAGCCTGATTCACCTACCAGGGCAACTTTTTCTCTTCTGTCAACAGACAAACTGACGTTGTATAGAACCTGTTTGATCTCCCGTTGTTTTTTTCCGGCATCAAGGTGAAAACTGAGGTTCAAATTAGTAATTTCTAGAAGCATAAAAAAAATCCAGATTGCAGAATATGTGGAAATGAAGGATATTCAGGTAGTATACAGGATATCCTTTAGTGATCAACCTCAATCCTCAGAGGATTTGTAAGTGGAACTTACCTATCATAAAGCTATCCTGGAGGAAAAAATTATGAACGGAAGAAAGTATGTCATCCTATGGTCACAGCTGATGAGGTGCTAGTTTTTTTCTTGAGAAAAGTTGAAACATATCCCACGGGGCTCAACTCGTTTTTGTCTCTAGAAAAAGAAATAAAAATTTAACGTAACTGTTCAACAGCACCCATTTTCGTCCGGTCTGGACGCCTCATGTACAGAATCGTATACTACGGCGACCAGCCTGAACGAACCTGGGCACTGCTGAACAGTTACAGATCTGAGTTTACCCATATTTTGAGGGGTACGCTGAATAGTTACAATTTAACAAGTTAGATAAATACTGTGTATCCAAATTATCCATTTGAATCTCGTTTTTTTAATTTTGGTTCCGCCAAACTTCATTATGTGGATGAAGGCCAGGGTGATGTCATTGTCATGGTCCATGGCAATCCTACCTGGTCCTATTATTATAGACACTTGATAACCCTTCTGGCTGAGGATCATCGTGTTATTGCAATTGATCATATTGGCTGTGGACTCTCAGATAAGCCACAGAACTACGAGTATACTTTGCAGAACCACATTGATAATCTTCATACCCTGTTACTTGCATGCGGAGTGAAGTCTTTTTCCCTTGTTGTTCATGACTGGGGGGGGGCTATCGGTATGGGGGTGGCTGCTAAAAACACTGAACTGCTGGAGAGGGTACTTGTCCTGAATACCGCTGCTTTCCGCTCGCAGCGTATCCCGTTCCGTATCAACATCTGCCGTTGGCCGTTGATTGGTGAACTGCTGGTTCGTGGGTTTAACGGGTTTGCCGGTCCTGCAATCAGTATGGCTGTCACCAGGAAAATGGCAAAAGATACTGCCAAAGCTTTTCTGGCACCATATAATTCCTGGGAAAACCGGGTGGCGGTATCAGCTTTTGTGCAGGATATCCCTCTTCGTCCCGGTCATCCTTCATACCAGACGCTTATTGATGTAGAGAATGGACTTAAAAAGCTTCAGGATTCACAAGTACCCATGTTGATTTGCTGGGGGGGGAAGGACTTCTGTTTCAACAGGTCTTTTTATGATGAGTGGTGCCTGCGTTTTCCCCACGCAGAGTGTTACTATTTCGAAGACAGTGGCCATTACGTTCTCGAAGATTCATTTGCACAGATAGCACCTCTTGCCAGGGACTTTTTCAGGAGAAAAGGGTGACTTTAAATATTACCCACAGCTTAACGGAAAGTGCTGCCCGAGCAGGAGACCGGATTGGATTAATTGAAGTTGCCTCTGGAAAGCAGATTTCGTTTACAGAACTTGCCAGAAGATCAGATGCCTATGCACATATTTTAACCCGGAAAGGTATAATCCCAGGGGCGAGGGTAATGCTGATGGTCAACCCCTCAGTAGAGTTTATCTGCTTGAGTTTTGCTCTCTTTAAAATCGGGGCGCCAGTTATTCTGATTGATCCCGGAATGGGTTACAAAAATCTTCTCAGATGCATAGAAGGTGTTCATCCTGATGTCTTTATCGGTATTCCGAAAGCGCACCTTTTCAGAATACTTTTTCGGAAACCTTTTGCATCGGTGGCCCATAACTTCTGTTGCGGGTTTTCCATGGGACTGCTGGGAAGAGATATAACAAAACTTGCTGATAAGGATTATGGTCCTTATCAGGCCAATGAGGTCGCTGAAAATGATCTGGCGGCAATCATTTTCACCACAGGTTCTACTAGCCCACCCAAGGGAGTGCGCTATGAACATGGTGTATTTCGGGCCCAATTGCAATTGATTCGTGAATATTATGGTATCGGTTCCGGTGATGTTGACCAGCCGGCATTTCCTCTTTTTGCTCTGTTTTCCACTGCACTTGGAGCTACAGCGGTGATACCGGATATGGATCCAAGTCGGCCGGCCCGTGTGAATCCCGAGAAATTTGTGAACTCAATTCAAAAGTATGGTGTTACCTACTCCTTTGGGTCACCTGCAATATGGAATGTCATAGCCGGCTACTGTCATAATCGAGATAGCAGACTGAAAACATTAGATAAAATTCTCATGGCTGGTGCACCTGTGTCTGGAGACTTGATCGAAAGAATGCAGAACGTTCTCCCAGAAAGCAGTGGCATTCATACCCCATACGGAGCGACGGAAAGCCTCCCCATAATATCCATTGAAGGGCGTGAAATAACAGAACAGACATGGCCACTGTCCAGGCAGGGGAAGGGGACTTGTGTCGGACGTGCTCTGCCGGGAATTGAAATAG
>JAJRQL010000142.1 GCA_024280265.1 Deltaproteobacteria bacterium | reverse complement strand
TGCCTGATGAATGCAGGAACCGATATCGGCCAGCTTTCTGCCTGTTTTGTTCTCCCCATCGAAGATTCCATGGATGGTATTTTCACTGCTATTCGCAATGGTGCACTGGTTCATAAAACAGGTGGTGGGACGGGGTATTCATTCTCCAGGCTTCGTTCCAGAAATGCCTCAGTCAGATCGACTCAGGGTGTTGCCTCAGGTCCACTTTCCTTTGCTGCGGTTTTTGATGCGGCGACTGAAACCATTAAACAGGGTGGCAAACGGCGTGGTGCTAATATGGGCGTGCTTCGCATTGATCATCCGGATATTATGGATTTTATCAGTGCCAAGGAAAATCAGGATAAGTTTAATAATTTCAACTTCAGTGTGGCCATCACCGATGCCTTTATGCAGGCAGTGGAAGAGGATTCCGAGTACAGTCTCATCGAACCTTCGTCGGGTCTGGGTGTCGGAAGTCTTAATGCCAGTGCCGTCTTTGAAAAGATAATCGATCTTTCCTGGCATAATGGTGAGCCTGGTGTCCTTTTCATTGATGCCGCCAACAGAGCTAACATGACTCCTCAGCTTGGTGACTTTGAGGCCACCAACCCCTGTGGAGAACAGTGGCTTCTTCCTTATGAGAGTTGTAATCTCGGGTCGTTGAATCTTGGCAATTTTGTAAAAGACGGAAAAGTTGATTATGCCCGTATGGGAAACGTTGTCCGGGTTGCAACATCCTTTCTTGATAATGTGATCGACTGTAATCGTTTTCCCATTCCTGAGATTGAGGAGATGACCCTTAAGACCAGAAAGATTGGTATGGGTATCATGGGACTTCATGACCTGCTGATTCAGCTGGAACTCCCTTATGGCAGTGAAGAGGGGCGTGCTCAGGCAGCGGAAATAATGGCCTTTATCAGAGAGAAAGCTGAGGAGTGCTCCATCGAGCTTGCTGAGGAAAAAGGTGCGTTTCCTGCCTATGATCCCGAAATAAACGAATATCCAGCACGACGCAATGCGGCCCTCACCTCCATTCAGCCCACTGGTACCGTATCCATGATTGCCGATTGCGCCTCAGGCTGCGAACCGTACTTTTCCATTGTGATGGTCAAAAATGTGATGGACGGAGATCGGCTGATTCTCGTAAATAAGCACTTTGAGCAGGTTGCCAGAAGGGAGGGATTCTACTCTGATGAGCTGATGGCAAAGGTCGCGGATACTGGGACGGTGATCGGTCATGATGAGATTCCTGTGAAGTGGCAGGAGGTGTTTCGCACAGCACAGGATGTCTCTCCGGAAGGCCATATCCAGATGCAGGGAATACTGCAGAATAACGGGGTGGATTCCTCCATCTCCAAGACCATTAATTTGCCTAACAGTGCAAGTCGTGAGGAGGTGAAACGCTCCTATATCACGGGATTCAAGCTCGGCTGCAAAGGGCTGACCGTCTACCGTGACGGGTCCAGGGATTCCCAGGTACTGAACAGCACCGATAAGACCGGGCCGGATCAGCAGATGGCGCTGGTGTCCAGTGCCGGTGTGAAAAAGACTCTGCCTGACACCCTCAGCGCCAAACGATATCGGGTGAAAGACCAGGATCAGAAGTCGGTGTATATCATTGTCTGCTTCGATGAGAATGAACAGCCCATGGAGGTCTTTGCCAAATTTCCATTTGATAATAGGGTCGATCTCAAAGACAAGTCAACCATGTGGACCACCACCTGCAGGCTGGTGTCGCTGGCACTTCGCTTTAATATTCCGGCCTCTGAAATTATTAAGCAGCTTGATCGTTCAAGTGGACACATGCTAGACCTTCCGGCTCAATTGAGTAAATTGTTCAAGTCCTTCATGGCTGGAACCCAGCATGGTTTCGCATCCACCTGTCCTGAATGCGCCGGAGCTCTGGTCTTTGAGGAAGGGTGTGAAACGTGTCATGACTGCGGTTATAGTAAATGCTCGTAATGAGTATTTATCAGTTTTATATACATACAGTTTCCAGAACAGATAAGAGAGCATGATATATGGGAAAGATAGGAAGAAATGAGCAGTGCTCCTGCGGCAGTGGAAAAAAGTTTAAATACTGCTGTCTACCAAAAGAGCAGGCTGGGATGGTTGCAAACAACCCTGAGGCTGCCTTTAAGATTTCACTGATCGCCGAGATAGAGGCCATTGTTCAGGTGGCTCAAGAGAAGAGGCAGAAAATCAGAGAGCTTGGGGTGTTTATACTTTTGGCGACAGCTGAGGGTGATGCCTGGCTTCTGGAGATAACGGACTCTGATGCGGTGCAGCTGGCAAGAGCTGGTGAAGCGTTGGAGATTCCCATTGACGAACAATCTGATACCATAGAGATAAACTGGAGTCACACTTTTGATCTGAGTAATAAGCAGTTTGAGCTTACAGCATATAGCGATAAAGAAAAGAGTGTTAAAGAGAGTTATCCGGCCAAAGAGATCAGTGCATCAATCAAGAGGATAAAAAAGAGATTTCCAAGTGAAGTTCTTGAGCGAGTCCATGTGGACTCTTCCGAACATCAGCCATCTGACTGACTGGCAGTGAAATATATAATAAAAATAGTTCCCATGACCCTGGTCATGGGAACTATTTTTATTCTCTCACATCAGAGTGGTGATAGTCTGAGTCTGCCGTCTTTCCCAGGTGCCGACAAACTTGCCCACATGATAGCCTATGGGGTACTGGCGGCAACCGTTCTCTGGTCCTGCGGCAGCCGGGCGCTGGAAAAACCCGCCAGGTATTCACTCCTGACAGTTTTCTGTTGTCTGCTATATGGCATGAGTGACGAGTATCACCAGTCGTTCGTAGCGCTTCGTTCTGTGAGCGGATACGATCTGCTTGCTGATGTCGCCGGGGCTACCTGCTTCAGTCTGACCTGGTTGAACAGTTCTGCTCTTCGTCAGAGGATGGTCCGTTATCAGACCAGACTGCTTAGTCTTTTGTTGCCTGGCAGCTGAGGGCTTTTTTCACCATCTTGGAGGCGATTCCCATATCAAGCGCTTCACCATACTCCTTTTTCAGGAGGCCCATGACCTGACCCATGAGTTTAGGATTTTTGTCAGGGAGTTCTGCCACAATTGCGGCGATGATCTCACTGGTTTCTTCGGGGCTTTTGGTTTCTGGAATAAATACTTCGAGTATGGCCACGGTGTTACCCACATCTATTCCAGCTTCGATGGACTGGTGTGCCATCTTCAGCTCCCTTTTGGCAGCGGCAAGAATGTCTTTTTCCTCTGCTTGCCGGTTTCCATCTGCCTTGGCTATTTTCTGGGCGGCATCAAGAAGCATGGCTAGGACGGTGGACTTTTCCGGATCATCCTTCTTGGCCAGCATCATGTCTTTTCGTAATTCTTTAATATCCATTTTGTCCTTTTATCCTTGTAAAAGCCTTGCCATGTCCTTGGCGAAATAGGTTAAAATAATATCTGCCCCTGCACGTTTAATGGATAGAAGCGTCTCTGCCATAACCTTATCGCCGTCTATCCATCCCTTTTCTGCTGCAGCCTTGATCATGGCATACTCGCCACTTACGTGGTAAGCGGCAATGGGGAGATCGAATTCATCCTTGAGGCGGCTTATTATGTCCAGATAGGCAAGGGCAGGTTTTACCATGAGGATATCTGCACCTTCATCAACGTCAAGGGTCGCTTCCCGCAGTGCCTCCCTGGCATTGGCCGGGTCCATTTGATAACTCCTGCGGTCACCAAATTGAGGCGCACAGTCAGCGGCATCCCGGAAGGGACCATAAAATGCAGATGCGTATTTTACAGCATAGGACATGATCGGAATCATGTCGAAATTGCTTTCGTCCAGGGTCGCTCGAATTTCTGCAACGCGACCATCCATCATATCGGAGGGGGCAACCATGTCAGCTCCTGCCTGGGCATGGGAAAGGGCGGTCTTAGCAAGAATTTCAAGGGTTGCATCATTGTCAACAGTGTCTCCTATGAGGCATCCGCAATGACCATGGTCGGTGTACTCACAGAGGCAGACGTCCGTGATGACGGTAAAATCCGGAGCCTTGTTTTTGAGTTCGCGGATAGCTCGCTGGATAATACCATCTTTTGCATGGGCACCACTGCCCATGGCGTCTTTTTTCTCAGGAAGCCCAAAGAGGATCATTGAGTTTACACCAAGTTCCAGACATTCTGAGGCTTCTTTGGCTAGCTGATCAACACTGAATCTGAAGACTCCGGGCATGGATGAAATCTCTTCTCGTTTGTTTTTACCAGGTGCTATAAATACCGGATATACAAACTGGGCAGGGGAGAGTTGCGTTTCACGGATCAATGCTCGGAGGGACTCATTTTTTCGAAGACGACGGGGGCGGTATTCGGGGAAGACCATTGTATTACTCCTGGTTTGTGATTTCTAGAGATTTTAACTTTTTGTGAAGGTGGCTGCGTTCTATCCCTACCTGTTCGGCAGTCTGGGAGATGTTGCCATTGTTTTCGTTGAGTTTATGCTGAAGATACTCTTTTTCAAACACCCTTTTTGCCTGCTTGAAATTTGGGATATCATATGGTCGCAGTGCGTGAAGATGGCTTGCAGAAACAGGTGAGGTTATGGTGGAGGTCAAGAACAGGGTAATATCTTTATCACTGATAATATCAGCAGGACACATGATGGCTATTCGTTCCACAAAATTTCTGAGTTCCCGCACATTACCCGGCCACGAATGTTGCATCATAACGTCTAGAGCATTTTCTGAAAATGTTTTTTCGCCAAGCCCTCGGCTGGCCAGTCCTTTCATGAGATCTTCTACAAGAAGTGGAATGTCGGAAAGCCTTTCACAGAGACTGGGCACGGTTATGGGAACAACATTGAGTCGCCAGAAAAGATCTGCCCGGAAATTTCCCTGTTCGATTTCTTCCTCAAGGTTTTTGTTGGTGGCAGCAAGGACCCGCACGTTAACAGATATTGTTTTGTAGCCACCCACTCGTTCAAATTTCTGCTCCTGGAGAATTCTGAGTATTTTAGCCTGTGTCTTCAGGCTCATATCACCTATCTCATCCAGAAAGAGTATGCCGCCATCGGCTTGGTCAAACTTGCCACGTTTAGAGGTGTGAGCCCCTGTAAAAGAGCCTTTTTCATGGCCAAAAAGCTCAGATTCGATGAGTTCTTCAGGGATTGCCGCACAGTTCAGCTCGATCATGGGGCGGTCTGCTGTGAGCGAATGGCGGTGGATAGATTGCGCCACCAGCTCTTTTCCGGTGCCGTGGTCACCACGAATCAGCACCCAGGCATCGGTGGGGGCTACTCGTTCAATCTGTTCTCGCAGTTGCCTGATAACCTCGGATTCTCCTGTGAGTTGTACGGTTTTACCTGTTTTGTCGCGTAGAATCCTGTTGTCCTGCTCAAGCTGGGAGAAGCGGAGACCGTTGCTGATTGCCAGGATGATCTTATCGTAGGAGAGAGGTTTTTCCACAAAGTCGAAGGCTCCCTTACGGGTGGCTTTTACGGCAGTCTCTATGGTTCCGTGTACTGAAATCATAATGACAGGAAGGGTGTGGACCGCCTTGATTTTTTCAAGAGCAGTGAGGCCATCCATATTGTCGCCAAGCCAGATATCAAGGAGAACCAGGTCAATGTTATTTTCCTCCAGGATAGTGATGCCTTCTTCAGCTGAAGCTGCACATACCGGAATGAAGCCTTCATCTTCGAGAATGCCTGAGAGACTTTCGCGTATGGAGGATTCGTCGTCTATGATAAGGATCTGCTTTGCCATATAGAATTATTTAAACCTGCCCAAGTGTCAGTTAGCAGCATGATGTTGTTGCTTGATGAATACCATCTAACAGTGATGCTACATCCAGTGAGGAAATTTACAAGTAGCTTTTGAGGATAGCGTCCAATTAGGAGTATTTTCATGGTGAAAATATACTTTATTCTCTCCTGTGGCGTCAATACGTTTCCAGGTGCTGTATAAAAGGAGAGAGGGCTGCAACTATGAATCTTCTGGGTCAATCCGAATCTCTCAAAAGGAACCGGATGCAGTAGATAATGATTCCTTGGTTATGACCTCTTAGCAATTCTTTCCTTATCAGATCCCCATAGTTCAAGGGGGGGGATCTGATAAGGAAAGAATTGCGGAGCTGAT
>JAJRQL010000141.1 GCA_024280265.1 Deltaproteobacteria bacterium | reverse complement strand
TTATGAAATTTGAGCTCATAAGGTTTTCCTTTCATATAATTAATTAAAATTACACGGAAATATACGCCGAACGTAAAATAAAATCAACCATAATAACGATAAAACAAGATGATAAATGTTTTTTACAAATAAAGTTTGCAGGAATTTAGCTTTAAGTCCGACAGACTCCTAGTCTTCTCTGAACCCCATACCTGCAATTTTCACTGGAGGACTTAAAGCACTTTACGCCCACGACACATGAACAGTAAATCAGCATCTCATACGGACATCCTAACATACTTGGGTGCTCATATAATGATCATCTACCGATTTTTCTGACATTTTATGTGTTTTTTTAGTTTTTTTATCTTTTCGAGTGTATTTCTTCAGTAAAGACCTGGCTTGTAACGCAGACTCACTCTGAGGTACAGGGCAATTCCATCATATTTTCAGGTAAATAAAATAAACCCTGACAGCCAAACATAATTTTCCCTTGACAACAGCGACAGGCAATATACTATATGGGAATAGTTTTCATTATTAATTTTAATTGAAGGAGATTCTCAAATGACAGACAGAAGAACTTTTCTTAAAGGTGGATTAGTAGCAGCATCAACATTGGCAGTGAGTTCCGTCAACATTGCATCTGCATCTTCAGCAAAGCCCTACACTAATGTGGTTTATACCGGTTCTAATCCTGGTAAATGGGATAAGAAGGTGGGTAGTCATTTGCCCTCAATCACCGTAGAGGGAAATAAAGTCACCCTTTTCACCAAGCATGGCATGTCTGAACAGCATTTTATTGTACGGCACACTCTGGTTTTAGGAGATGGCACCGTTATCGGCGCCAAAGTCTTCAGTGGAACAGACAAAGAGGCCAGATCAAGTTTTGAGCTCCCTGCCGGATATAAAGGGAAAGTATACGCAACCAGCTTCTGCAACCTTCATGATTTCTGGGTAAATGAAACCACGGTGTAACTCCTTCCTGCAACGAACAATCTCGGGGAGTACCTGGCAAAAGATTCGTTCAGGCAATATGCATCATTTGCATATTGCCTTTTTTTGTTCCGGCAAAGTACAAATCTTTTTTCACCAGCCCACTACAGCAAAAGATTCTTGAACAAAATCCTAAAAGATGTTTGAAATGAATAGCAGCAATCAGATTTCACCTCTATACGAATTTTCTGCATACTTGATGGCGTCGTATAAACTCTTCACCTCCTTCGTTGCTTTAAAAAATTTTCGCCCGGTATTAATGACGTTGAAATAAGCTGGGTACTTTGTCCTCGGAATATCAAATAGATACCTGCGGTAAAATTTCTTTCGCGCCTCGATTCAGAAGAAAAGATATTCTCTCTGGACAGACACTACTTACCATCTACAACTTCAGGTTTTTTACGAGACCATCATACTTAACATGCCAGCCACTTCCTATTTCATCGAAAAGCTCACTGCCACGGGCCTTGGTTTCAGCCGAGATTCAGAAGGCCAAGCTATCCTTATCGATGGTGTTATCCCTGGGGAAACCGTAACAGCAGGAATCATCAAAACGGCAAAAAAACACAATACTGCCAGGATAAAAGTGATAGAGATTGCCTCAAAAGACCGTATTGATCCCCCCTGTCCTTATTACAAACAATGTGGCGGCTACAATATGCAGCATATGACGTACAAGCGTCAACTCGAAGAGAAGTCATCAATTATAAACGATCTCTTCAGCCAGAGTAGAAACAAGGTTTTACAGGAAAGAGCCGGAAAACTGTTGTGCCCGATACTTCCCTCCCCGCAAGACCATCACTACCGGCAACGGATCAAGTTACAGGTAGACAACAGACAGCTCCCGGGATTTCACAAGCGCCGCAGTCATGACTGTGTGGCCATCGACAGTTGTCTGCTGGCTCACCCTGTGATTAACAGTTGCTTCCGGGAGCTCCTTGCACAACAATCTTTCAAAAAGCTTCTCGAGCATACAGAGTCCCTCGAGTTGCTCCTGGATCCAGATAGCCTGTCGATCTCCATGCTGCTCCATTTCAAACGAAAGCCAAGACCCACCGACGAAAAACACAGCCATGAGCTGATGGCAGCCATTTCTGAATTAAAAAACGTCTTTTTTATGGGCACAGGATTTGCCGTCACCGGAAGGGATATTCTCTCTTACAGTCTGCCAGCAGAAGGTATAAACACAGACGCTCCTCTGACACTCAGCTTCGAAACAGGTGGGTTCTGTCAGGTAAATCTGGCCCAGAATAGTATCCTTGTTAAAACAGTTCTGGAATTTTCCGAAGTAACAAAAGATGAAACTGTATTGGATCTCTTTTGTGGAAATGGAAATCTTTCCATTCCGCTCGCTGTTCGGGCTCAGTCACTCTTGGGTATTGAAGGCCAGGGATCTGCCATACGCAGTGCCGGAAAAAACAGCCGCGATGCCCAACAGGACAATACAGAATTCAAAAAACAACCCATCCACGCCGCTTGCGCAAAGCTGGTGGCCGCCGGCAGACATTTTGACTGTCTGGTAATTGATCCACCCCGGCAGGGTGCCCCCGGTCTTGCTAAACAACTTGCCACCTTATGCACAAAAAAGATGGTCTATGTCTCCTGTGACCCGACAAGCCTGTGCCGCGACCTTGAGGATCTGCTGCAGTATGGTTTCCAGCTCCAGAGGCTGCAGCCGATTGATATGTTTCCTCAAACCAGCCATGTTGAAACCGTTGCGCTGTTAACAAGGCCCTGACCCTCAAAGGTGTCTGCCTGCGTAACTCATCTGAAATCCATTGACAGAACTACGCTTTGTCAGTAAACGGGGTGATACAATCAATCCTTTCTCTCTTTAGAGATTCAGCAGAATACAGAAGAACAGTTATGAGCAAAGAAAATACCCAGATATTAAAGCAACGTCGTGAAAAAGCAGATGCCTTAGCCGATCTCGGCGTCAACCTCTATAGTAACACGTTCAAACCAGCCAATCGGATCAAAGAACTCCTGCCAAAAGGGGAACACCTGGTAGCCGAAGCCCAGGACGAGACCAATTACACTTATTCTGTTGCCGGCCGCATCATGTCCATGCGCAAATTCGGCAAGGCTGCCTTTTTCCACCTTGTTGACAGTTCCGGCCGAATCCAGGTCTACATAAAAAAAGATACCCTGGGAGATGAAATATTTGCGACATTTAAAAAATGGGATATAGGCGACATTGTGGGTATCGAAGGCAAGCTTTTCAAGACCAAGACCGGCGAACTCTCTGTCATGGCTGACAAGCTGGTGATGATCTCAAAATCACTGCGTCCCCTGCCGGAAAAATTCCATGGCCTCACCGACGTGGAGACACGCTACCGCCAGCGCTACGTTGATCTGATTGTGACTCCAGAGAGCCGGGAGACATTCCGAAAACGTGTGGAAATTGTCCGGTTAATGCGGGAATTTCTGGCAAACCGTGGTTTTATGGAAGTTGAAACTCCCATGATGCATCCCATCCCCGGTGGCGCCACAGCAAAACCATTTAAGACCCACCACAACGCTCTCGACATGGAGCTCTACCTCAGAATTGCGCCGGAACTCTACCTGAAGCGTCTTCTAGTTGGTGGTTTTGAGCGTGTTTTTGAAATCAACCGGAATTTCAGGAACGAAGGACTCTCCACTCGCCATAACCCGGAATTCACTATGCTGGAATTCTATCAGGCCTATGCCACCTACCACGACCTGATGGATCTCACTGAAGAAATGATCTCCTGGCTCTGTGATGAAGTGAATGGAACCATGGAGATTGAATACCAGGGAACCAGGGTGAATCTCGCCCCGCCTTGGAAACGGATGACCATGGATGAAGCCCTTGTTGAAGTTGCCGGAATTGATCCTGCAGATCTTACCAACCCGGACAAGGTGATGGCTCTTGCAAAAGAGCAGGGCATCCAGCTTGAAGAACAGGCCGGTCCCGGTAAAGCCAAGACAGAACTCTTTGAACTCCTTGTCGAAGAAAAACTCATCGATCCCACCTTTGTAACATCATATCCCACCGAAGTTTCGCCTCTGGCAAGAAGAAATGAAGACAATCCCGATGTTACCGACCGTTTTGAGCTCTTTGTCACTGGTCGTGAGCTTGCAAATGCCTTCAGTGAGCTGAACGACCCGGTTGACCAGTTGCAGCGTTTCGAAAAACAGATCGCTGAAAAAGGCGATGATGAGGAAATTCACTCTGAGCTGGATGCTGATTTCGTCCGCGCCCTCGAGTATGGCATGCCATCCGCCGCAGGAGAGGGTATCGGCATAGACCGTCTGGTGATGCTGCTCACCAACTCTCCGTCCATCCGGGATGTTATTCTCTTTCCGCACCTTAAACCTGAAGTACAGAAACAGACCAAGAAGAAAAAGAACAAAAAAAAGTCTGCCCCGAAAGATGTTTGAATGGTTTGTAAGCCTCCGCTACCTGAGGGCGCAACATAAACAGAAATTCATCTCACTCATCTCATTTATTTCTGTTGCCGGCATCACCATGGGCGTCATGGCACTCATTGTGGTGCTGGCAGTCTACTCTGGATTCACCAATGGTCTCCGTGACCAGATCCTCGGCATCAACTCCCATATAATTGTCCAGAAACTGGGGGGCATCATTCCTGACTACACTCTGGTTCGAGATCGTATTGTTACCGTGGATGACGTAACGGGAGCCACACCATATCTCTACACTCAGACTCTGATCAGTGGGCCACACGGCGGCACCGGGGTGGTGCTGCGCGGAATTGATCCAACCACAGCACCGGGAGTAATAGCTCTACCGGAACAGATGGTGGAAGGAACCATAGATGATCTTCTGCAGGAGAAAGATTCCCGGGTTCCCAATATCATTTTAGGAATTGCCATGGCCTCCGACCTGCGGGTCTCTGTAGGGGACAAGATACGTCTCATCTCTCCATCCGGCCCCCTCACCCCCATGGGAATCATCCCCAAGATAAAAACCTGCCGCATTTCAGGGATTTTTGAGTCGGGAATGTATGAATATGACTCAAGTATTGCCTATATGTCCATTCCCGATGTGCAGTCTTTTCTTGAAAGCGGTGATGTGGTTCATGGCATCGAAGTTACGGTTTTGGAAAAAGAATTGAACAGGGCAGACAGGGTAGCCAAAAAGATCGTAGCGCTGCTTGGAAGATCCTTTGTGGCAAAGGACTGGATGTCCATGAACCGCAATCTCTTTGCCGCATTCAAGCTTGAAAAAATCGGCATGTTTATCTGTGTTGCCCTCATCATTCTGGTGGCGGCACTGAACATCGTTTCAGCCCTTGTGATGGTAGTCATGGAAAAGGATAAGGATATTGCTATTCTCAAATCAATGGGCGCAACATCCGGATCCATCATGAAGATTTTCTTCTATCAGGGGCTGGTAATCGGCGTACTGGGAACCTTTCTGGGCGTTGCTGGAGGGCTCGGGTTATGCGAACTCCTCTCCCGCTACAAATTTATCGAGCTGCCATCAAACGTCTATCCCATGAACACCCTTCCCATCAAAGTCCTGCCCATGGATGTGACCATTATTGCAGTTTCCGCACTCGTCATTACCCTGTCTGCCACCATCTACCCATCCTGGAAGGCATCCCGAATTAAACCTGCCGAGGTGCTCTCATGAGTCAGGAAAAGTTTTTTTCTGCCCAAAATCTTTATAAGAGTTTTTACAGCGGTACAGAGAAAATTTCTGTTCTACAAGGACTTGAGTTCAGTATCAGCACTGGTGAGATGATGGCAATCGTTGGGGCATCAGGATCAGGCAAGACCACCCTGCTCCAGATACTGGGGACCCTGGATACTCCCGACAGTGGTAAAATCACATTCAAAGGGGATAATCTCACTGAAATGAATGACAATGAGCTCTCCTCTTTTCGGAATAAATCGGTGGGTTTTATATTCCAGTTTCATCATCTGCTCCCCGAATTTTCAGCACTCGAAAACGTAATGATGCCGGGACTTATTGCAGGAAAAACCAAACAGGAAATGGAAATACCGGCAAAAGAGTTACTGCAGCAGGTGGAACTCGGACAAAGAATCGACCACAGAGTAAATCAGCTCTCTGGTGGAGAACAGCAGCGAACGGCCCTGGCCCGTGCCCTTATCATGAAACCATCCCTGTTACTTGCTGATGAGCCAACAGGAAACCTCGATGGCCGTTCCGGTTCCATGGTGTTCGCCCTGATTAAAGAACTCTGTCGCAACCTGCAACTCGCCACAATAATGGTCACTCATAACAGTGAACTTGCAGCCCAGATGGATGTTTCACGTACCCTGAAAGACGGTGTGTTTCTGGAAATCCAGGCTTAGCCTTTTGCTGCAAGGTGCGCCCGGTGGGCAAGCAGCATCTTGATCTGCCCGTAAGTACACTCTTCGCCCAACTCCTCTTTTATGGCCTTGAGGGATTCGTCTTTTGCGCGCACTATTGCAGCAACAATCTTCTCCTGCAACTCTGTTGACAAAAAGTTATCTATTGCAAGCTCCCCCTTTTCCAGAAACGAGCAGAGATGACTTTCAATGGTTGAAACCACAAAGCCTCTCTCCTTGGCAATGTCGGCCAGATCCATTCCGGATTTCAGCATCTGCAGAGTGATTTCCCTGCTACTGAGAGTATCATCTTTATTCTGTTTCTTTGGCTTCTTTTTACCCACTGCAGCTTGATCAGGAAGTTTCATGGGGCATGGCAGAGATACTTCTTCGATACCGTGTTTCCTGCGATACTCCTGTACGAGTGAGATAATATCCTCACCATATTTTTCCAGAGTCTTTTTCCCTACACCCGGGATTTTCAGCAAGGCTCTCAAACTCTCCGGCAGACACACCGCAATCTGAATCAGCACCCGCTGGTGCATAATCTGAAACCGCGCCACATCCAGTTCTGTAGCTTTTGCAGTTCTCCAATCCCTGAGAATTCCAAATAGTTCAGGATGCTCTACGTCTGACTCCGCATACACAGGAGCCTGCTGTTTCTTTCTTTTTTTCGGCTGAAAGTCTATTTCTGCGGCTGTCACAGCACGTAAATAAACAACTGGAGAAAACCCATGTTCACAGGCACGAATCCCCGCTAGATTTATGGCTATCTCCTTTCTGCAGTTGTTCAGCGTGTTATCTATTCGCTTACCCAGTTCTTTATTGTCGGTTTCAACCTGCAGGGTCAGCACAGAATCATCAAAGATTTCAGAAAATTTTTCTTGAAACCATGCAGAAGCTTTTGTCAATCGCTCACAAATATTGGGATCACTCTCCGGCAAACCACTTTCCGTGAAGAGACTGCGCAGCTGATTTCTAAAGTTTTCGCTCACCCCAAAAATGAGCTCCCTTGCCTGCCGCTCGGTGGTAACCATATCAGATGCACCCGACACCTGAACCACACTGGCATTTCGGGTAAGCAGATGCACAAGGTATCCCAAACGTTTTGCAAGCAATGAAAAATCAAAGCACTGGCAAAGAAGCTTTTCCTGATAACTCTTTTTAGCCTTATGGAGCATCTCATCCGTCGGGGGATTGCAGCGGCACAGCTCATCAAACTGAAGAACTGCATTGTCCGTCCCAACTCCCCTGGCAGCAATGGGCGAACTGAGGACCAGTCCTTCGAGGGTCTTGCAACGACTCAACGCCACATAGACCTGACCATGGGTAAAAGCGGCTTCTGCATCAATAACCGCACGCTCAAAGGTCAGCCCCTGACTTTTGTGGATGGTGATGGCCCAGGCCAGCTTTAAAGGGTATTGTTCGAAACTGCCCACCACATCTTCTTCAATTTCTTTGTGCTCTTCATTTATGGTGTACTTGATATTTTCCCAGCTCACCGGATCCACTTCAATAGCTTCCGAATCTCCAGGACATAACACGAAAATGGTCTTACCAATGATTGCTGTGATCCTTCCGATCTTTCCGTTATAGTAAAGCTTCTCAGAAGAAGGGTCATTGCGGACAAACATCACCTGCGCCCCCTCTTTCAAGGTTAATTGTGGAAGAGTGGGAAATATCTGTTCCGGAAAGTCCCCTTTTATGGTGGCTTTAAATTGATATTTTTTACTTTTCAGTGCCCCAAGCCTTGTCCGGTTTATGGATTCGGCGCTGGCATTGTGGGTGCTGAGAGTTATATATCCTTCATCGTCATCTGGTATGAAATCAGGTATGTGTCGAAGCGCAAGACTCTCAATGGTCGCAGTATCCAGGCGACTCTCCCGCACTCTATTCAGGATACGAATAAACTCCTCATCGGACTGACGATAGATATGTTTAAGTTCAATGCTTAAGAGTTCAGTCTGCGAAAGGGCCCTACTCGAAAAAAAATAGACTGAGTCATAGTAGTCCTTCAAGAGTCGCCATTCATGTTGTCTGGCTACCGGGGAAAGCTGATGCAGGTCTCCTATCATAAGCAGCTGAACACCGCCAAAGGGCTGCTGATTACGACGATACCGTCTCAACACTGCATCTACGGCATCAAGGAGATCGGCCCGCACCATACTGATCTCATCAATCACCAGTAGATCCAGACTCTGGATAATCTGTTTTTTTTCTTTGGAAAAACGAAACTGCCGCTGCCTGCTCTGCTCATAGGCATCACTTCCCGGGATATACGGCCCGAACGGCAGATGAAAAAAAGAGTGCAGAGTAACTCCACCGGCATTCATCGCAGCAACTCCGGTGGGGGCAGTGATAATCATCCCCTTTGCGGTATGCTTCTGCAGCCCGTGGAGAAAGGTGGTCTTCCCGGTTCCTGCCTTGCCGGTCAGAAAAATATTGGTCCCGGTGAACTGCACAAAATCATTCGCAAGCTGTATCTCTTTATTTTCAATTTCCATATGTTCCAACTATCCATTAATGCGATAAAATCAAGATTGTTTCCTGTGTCAAACTCTGGATATCACCTAAGATACTGCACCTGCGCCACGGATAAAACAAAAAACGTCCTTGACATGAAAGTCTTGAAATCATATCATTTTCTCAGTGCCTTACTCCATAATTTCTGCGATCACAAAGCAGGTGAGCGAGGTACGAGACTCCGAGAAACCGTGAGAGCTTTTTGAAATCAAAAGATTAGAGTTGCCACCAAGACATTTACACTCCAAAGGGGTACAGAAAAGAATCCAACGACTCTAAAAAGTTTTCCGACTTGTCGGGTCAGTATTTTGAGAGTTCCCGTTTACAGTTGTTTCCAGATACCCTAAACCAGTCTGCCCCCTACCATGCCCCCCAGCAACCAGCCATTCCATATCCGTCTGTGTTTCAGACTGCTACTGATTATAACTGTTTTTCTTATACTCTCAGGCAGCAATCCCGTACTGGCTAATCAGGATATCACAGCTTCAACACCGAAAAAAGTCCTTATTATCCATTCTTTCCATAAAGGGCTTTCCTGGACAGACGGCATCGAGGCAGCTATCCGTGCCACTCTCAACGAGTTGCCCGACATCCAGATATTCACAGAATATCTGGATTCTCAACGATATGATTTCACTATCTTGAAAGGTCCATTCGGTCGATACCTGCGGAATAAGTACCTCAATATCACTCCTGATCTGATCATTGTCTCCGGTAATAATGCCCTCACCTTTCTGCGCGATGACCCTGTGGAAGATTTTATCGGGGTACCAGTCATTTTCTGCGGAGTTGATGCCCTGGACGCCGATGTGACGCAGGACATCAACGCTCAAACGACCGGGACAACAGCAACACCTTCCCCAGGCGATACAATTCGAATTATAAGTGAGCTCCAACCACAAAACAGGAGATTATTTATCATCAGTGATGAGACTCCGGTTGCCCTCAGCATAAAGAAACTGACAGAAAAGGCTCTGGCTACCTCCCCTCCCGACAAGGAAATCACCTGGTGGCATAATCTCCAAAGAGAAGAACTGGAAGAAAGACTCTCCACCCTCAGCAAAGATGATGCCGTACTGCTCATTCACTATAATCGTGATCCCCTGGGAAATTACTGGTCCCTGGAGGAAAGCGCCCGTCTTTTCGCCTCCGTCACCAAAGCGCCTGTCTATGCACTCCATGACAAATACCTTGGAACCGGCGTGGTGGGAGGCCGAATGGTCAGTTCTAAAAAACAAGGTGAAACAGCGGCGATACTTGCAAAACGCTACTTCCAAACCGGTACTCTCCAGGCGGTAATCCAGGACAGCCCTAATGAAAGTCTTTTTGATGCCAAAGCAATACAGCTTCACGGAATAGCAGAAAGAAGACTACCGGGAGATGCCAGAGTTATCGGCACGCCTTCCTCTTCACAGCCCAAGCTGTTCATCGCCATTGCAGCAGCACTCCTCATCGCCATACTGGTGCTGGTTCTGCTCTATTTCCTGCGTTCTCTTTTCACGTTCAAAACCAGGCTGACCACCTTCATTGGCCGCAGTGTCCTTTTCCTCAGCAGCTGTTTTATTCTCTGTCTGCTCCTTGTTATCATTGCAGGGAAATATTCCGAATATCAGCGTTCCATCTCGTTCTATTACAACCAGCTGCTAGAGACCAAAAAACAGACTCTGACATTGATGGCCGAACAGGCTGTTAACCTGGTCAATCAGAGTAAAAAAGAAACACATATCTCCCTGGAACAGAGAAAACAGACCTTGTTAAAACTGATCAGCGCCTTTTCTTTTCAGGATAAATCCGGCCACATTTTTATCCTTAACTACGACGGTACCATTCTGGCCCATGGTGCAAACCCAACCATGACAGGCAAGGACGCCCTGCAAATGAGAGCCCCGGACGGGATGTATCCGGGCCGTGAGATTATTCGCCTCGCCCAACATACTGATGGAGGCTTCACTTCCTACCTCTGGCCCAAACCCTTTGAAAAAGGGATCGCTCCTAATCTCACGTACTCAAAAGGAATCCAGGACTGGCAGTGGGCAAGAGCCTGTGGATTATACCTCGATGACATTGACCTGTTAGTTGTAAAAGAAAAAGAAAAACAGTATCAATTTTTTCTTCAGGAGCTCATTTATTACACAATAATAAGCATCACCGGTCTCCTCCTGCTCTGTCTTTTCTCAAAACACCTGAGCCGGAAAATTCAGAAAGTGATTTCCTCTCTGAAAAAGGGCCTCCTTGATCAAAACGAGAAAAGCACAAACCTTCACCCCAGTCAATACAAAATCATCGAGTTCGGTACCATAGCATCAAGAGTGCGGACAGCCTTCTCCGACCGGGCCCGCGCAAACGCAAAAATTCTTGCCAACGAACAACAGTTTATCGATGCCCTGCCCTCCTCGCCTGATGCGATGCTCCTGATTAATGAGAAAAGATTGGTGGACTGCAACCAACCGGCTGCAGAAATGCTCGGTTACGATAGTCCCGCGGAAATGCTGCACCTCCATCCTTCTCAGTTTTCACCACCCAGGCAGCCGGACGGACAAAAATCAAAGACAAAAGCCATCGAAACAATGGCCACAACCATTAGCCGGGGAACCAACCGCTTTGAATGGGTATATCTTCGTAAAGATGGTACTTCAATCACCATAGAAGTAACCCTTACCTTATCACCGGTATCAGGAAGCAACTCGGGCCCTCTTCTGCAGTGCATCTGGCGCGCCCTCACTCTGGCAAAAGAAATCTCCAGACAGGTGCAGCAGGTGGAAAAACAGCGTCAACTCAGCCTGGAAGCCAGTGAACGAATGAATCGTTTAATGAGCGGTCGGGAAGAACGGATCATTGAAATTAAACAAGAGGTTAACGCGCTCTTAAAAGAACTGGGCAGAGCTGCAAAATATGGCCGTAATAACAATTTCACTCCGGATTCCAAAGATGATAACCACAGTGGGGATACGCCGACATGAGGTCCAGGTACACCGTCTACATCATCCCTGTTACCCTGATTTTACTGGGTACTTTTGCCTCCTGGATGACCTTTTCTGCGCTGCAGAAAAGTGAACAGCACAAACTCGAATCAACGATTGCCAAGACCACAGAGGCATGGAGCAAAACCGTTGCACGGCAATTCAGACTCTCCAAAGTCGCCCTCTCCTTTATTCGCACCAGCTCCAGTCTGCTCACTTCCATTACACCGGAACAGTTCAAGATTCTTACCCGAACACCACTTAACGAACACAGTGCCTTTTACTTTCTTGCATGGGCGCCTGAAGTACCTGACACCATGCGCAATGACTATGTATCCCTGTTTCACAAGTCCAACGCGACAATCGAGGTAATAACAGCTCACCAGCAAACTGTCCCTCCCCTTGAAAAAAACATCTACCGTCAGGAATACCTGCCGATAACTCTCATTGAGCCCTCTGGCACGGCAGACAATCTTTTGGGTTACAACCTCAAACGAATTTCGACATGGCAATCTATCATGACCCTAGCCGTGGAAAGTGGTACTGCAATCCCATCGGCACCCATTTCATTCACATCACCTGACCTGCCTGGAAAAGCTTTTTTCCTTTTCACCCCTCTTTATACACAATCTACCGGCAACACTGTAATTGAACGACGCTCCCATTTCAGGGGATTCATTGTTGGTTGCATAGGGTTCCGTCCCCTCATTGAAACTGCCCTGCCAGCATTGAACGAAAAAAATTATGACTTCTGGCTGTACGACACCACCGAAAACAACCAGCTGCTTCATTCTGTAATATCCAGTGATTCTCCTGGAGACAGTGTCACAGCAAATGCTGCCCTGACACAAAATCCTGCCAGTCTTATGGAAAGCTACTACCGCTCCTTTGTAAAAAGCTACACCACTACCTTTGGCGGTCGAAAGTATACCATGGTCTTTGCTGCGTCACCCGACCTCATTCATTCCTATAAAACCACAACTCCTGTTGTTGCAGCAGGGCTGGTCTTTACCATCTCCAGCCTCTTTACAATGTTCATCTTTTTCCAGACCCGAAACCGGACAATTGTTGCAGAACAGGTTGTTGTTCGTACCAGCCAGCTCCAGGAAAGTGAAAATCGGTATCGCACACTTGCTAAATCCATGGAAGCTGGAGAAAAACAACTGCAAACACTCCTTGCTAATATTCAGGTCGGAATTGTAATCATCGATACTGCCAGCCATGAAATTATCTTTGTTAACAAGACTGCTTCAGCCATGATAGGGCTCCCTCCGGAGAAGATAAGAGGTCAATCCTGCTACTCTTTTCTCTGTCCCACTCAAAATGACTATTGTCCCTTTGAGCTTTCCGATACAGACAGTGACAATTTACAGATATCGCTGCCTCGCCATGACGGCAGCGAACTGCCTATTTTAAAAACAGTCAAAAGCATTCAGTTTCAAGAGCGAAACTGCCTTCTTGAATCCTTCGTGGATATCTCTTCTCTCGTCAGGGCAAGGAATCAGAATGAAGCGTACCTGGCTGAGCTGGAGAGAAACAGAAAAATACTCCTCAGTATGATGGAAGACGCGGAGGAGGGCAGGCAGGTAGCCATCGAGGCAAACAAAGCACTGGCCCGAGTCAAACTGGCAATTGACGGATCAAGTGATGCCATAGCCATGGCTAGTGGTGACGGCCGCCATTTCTACCAGAATACCACATTCACCCGGCTCTTTGGCTACACACTTGAAGAAATGACGGTCCTGAAACCTGGGGCATTTTACACCAATAAAGCTCTGGCCGACACAGTGTTCGAAAATCTCATGCAGGGAAAATCCTGGCATGGAAGCACAAAGATGATAACCAAAGACGGTCACCAGCTTTCCATTGCAATTCGAGCAGATGCCATCCTTGACGATACTGGTGCAGTGACCAGTATTATAGGAATTCACAGAGATATAACCACAATCAAGAAGCGCGAAAAGCGGGAATCACTCCTCAATGAGCTGCAGAAAAACCTATTCAAGCCGGCCCCTCTGATAGACAAGATACGCCGAATTACCGATACAATTATTCCGATGCTGGATGCCAACTTCTGCAGAATCTGGCTTATCCAGGACGGTGATCGTTGTGAACAGGGCTGCTGTCACGCAGACTCGCCAGTAGACGGTAACGGCTTCTGCGACAGGAAAAGATGCCTCCACCTTGTTTCAAGTTCCGGACGATATACCCATATTGATAACGAACCACACAGCAGGGTTCCCCTGGGAGCCAATAAAATTGGCCTTATCGCCTCAGGGGTAAACAACCGTTTCCTGACCAATGATGTCAGGACCGACCTCCAGGGACATAACCACAAATGGGCGACAGAACTTGGCCTGCAATCCTTTGCAGGCTATCAGATGCTGAACAACAAAAATCAGTGCATCGGTATTTTGGCCCTGTTTTCGAAACAGAAAATCACCACCGAAGAAGACCTGTTTCTGGAGGGTATCACCCATCTCAGTTCGCAGATTGTTCTGCTCAGCCGTGCAGAAGAACATTTACAGACCCTTCTCCTTGAAAAAGATGACGTGAACAGAAAGCTTGCCCGACAGACAATGATAGCAAAACAGATGGCAGCCGAATCACAACTGGCTACCCATGCCAAAAGTGAATTTCTTGCCAATATGAGCCATGAAATCCGCACGCCGCTCAATGGCGTCATAGGGATGAGCGGACTCCTGCTTGATACTCCCCTTAACGAACAGCAGCTTCATTATGCCAACATAACCCATTCCAGTGCAAAAAACCTGCTCACCCTGATCAATGACATCCTTGATTTTTCCAAGATCGAAGCAGGAAAAATGGAGATTGAGAACACCCCTTTAAATATTCATTCCCTTGTGGATGAACTCATAGCAACCATGCAGTTCAGTGCCGAAGAAAAAGGACTCGCTTTACACCATAACATGGATGCCGGGATTCCCGAAACCCTCGAGGGAGACCCCACCCGGTTACGGCAGATACTCACCAACCTGATCGGCAACAGTATTAAATTCACCGAAGAAGGAGAGATCAGAGTCAGTGTTGCTCTACTTTCCACACAAAATCATCAAATGCTCTTGCGATTCCGTGTTCACGACAATGGTATCGGCATTTCCCGGGATAAGCAGGAGAAGATCTTCACAAAATTCAGCCAGGTAGACACTTCCACCACCAGGAAGTTTGGTGGATCCGGCCTGGGGCTGGCAATCAGCAAAGAGCTGGTCGAACTCATGGGTGGAGAAATAGGAGTTAACAGCCGAGAGGGAGAAGGTGCAGAATTCTGGTTTACAGTAAACCTGACGGAGTTCACCGAACAGCGACAAGAAGCAGAAGAAAGCAGTGAATCAGCCTCCAAAGCAATGCCAAAAGCACAACCCCACGCTAAGAACCTCTCCGTTCTTCTGGTGGAAGATAACGAAATCAGTCAGATGGTGGCCGTTGGAATCCTTGAACCACTTGACATCAAGGTCCGAGTGGTGGAAAATGGTCAGGATGCAATTGCTATTTCAGAAACAGAGAGCTTTGACCTGATCCTGATGGACATAGAAATGCCTGGGACAAACGGCTATGAGGCGACACAGTCTATCCGGATGCACCACACTGATGTTCCAATAATCGGCATGTCTGCACACGCCTCGGGAGAGTACCAGGATAAATGTCTGGAGGCAGGAATGAATGACTCTTTAAGCAAACCCATTGATGCTGCAGAACTGCTTGAAAAAGTTCGCATCTGGACATAACAGCCGATGGTCGATTCCCACCGCTCCTGCTATTTTTTTTGTATTAAATTCTCAAATAGTTTTTTAACACTTATGCCAGCAGAGGGGCGATTGAATACACCTCAAGGAAGTCATCACTTATACGATTCGGATAACTATCTGAACCGATTACCTTTATAATGGATCTGTCAACAAAACGCTGCCGCGCGTTCCCTGCCAGAACCAGGTGAGTTGCAAGGACAGCAATATCTGTGGCTCCAGCCTCCATACAACGTTCTGCGGTCTGAATAATAGAACCACCAGTGCGAATCATATCATCGCAGATAACGGCAGTCTTCCCTTTAACCACACTTGAAACCTGACTGACAATTGTCTTATCGGTATCAAGACGGTCTTTGTCCGCCGCTGTGTGAGAGCAACCAATGAGACTGGCCATCTTGGCGACCTGTTTGGAAAAGCCATAATCCGGTGAGACCAGGACAAAATCACCCAGATCTATTTTTTTGAGATGCTCTACAACAAGCTCTCCGGTCCAGATATGACGGGTGGATATTTCCCCGCCATGGGCATGCAGCACAGCCTCTGAGTGCAGATCAACAAATGCCACAAAATCGGGACGCGCCCGAAATATCTGCCGTGTCCTGGTAACCCCTTTAGGGATCTCGAAGTAACCGCGCTTGGCACGTTCCATGGTGGAATAGCCAAGATAGGGAATAACCACATTGACGCTTGCAGCGTTCCAGTAGCGTCCTCCTTGAATAAGGTCCATCAGCTCCTGGTGCGAGCTCTCCGTGTGGGTACAGCCCACAATAATCAGAGTCTTCCCGGAAATATCTTCCGGGAAGGCGTGGTACTGTTCATCATCAGCAAACTGTTTGCGGATCATGGTGGTAAATTCAAGCCCCAGTTCTGCGGCGATCTTTACTCCAAGCTCAGTGGAGGCCTGGTTGGCCACCACCACATATTCTCCATTTTCACTCATCACAATTCAGTAACGATTACATCTCCCATGGCGGAAGTGTTCACCGTTTTTGTAGGGTCTATGGCGATATCAGCAGTATGTATCCCCTTATCAAGGGTGGCTTCAACGGCGTTGTCAATGGCATCTGCAGCAGCATCAAGGCCAAAACTGTACCGCAGCATCATGGAGGCTGAAAGGATTTCGGCTATGGGATTTGCGATTCCTTTTCCAGCAATATCAGGGGCCGATCCCCCGGCGGGGTCGTACAAACCAAACCTGTCTTTATTTAAGCTTGCTGAGGCCAACAGTCCCATGGAGCCTGTGAGCATGGCCGATTCATCAGAGATGATATCACCAAACATATTTCCACAGAGCATAACATCAAACTGATGCGGATCACGTACCAGCTGCATAGTGGCATTATCCACATAAAGGTGGGCCAGTTCCACATCCGGGTACTCTTTAGCAACTTCAATAACAACTTCGCGCCAGAGCACCATAGTGGTAAGAACATTGGCCTTGTCGATGGAGGTTACCTTTTTGCTGCGGAGGCGCGCTGCATCAAAGGCCATGCGGGCAATACGTTCGATCTCTGAACGTTTATAGGCCATGGTATCGTATGCTCGCTCATCGGGCCCTTCTCCTTCCCGCCCTTTGGGAGTACCAAAATAAATGCCGGAGGTAAGTTCACGAACACAGAGGATATCAAAACCATCCTGAATGATATCCGCGCGCAGAGGACATGCACCTGTGAGAGATTTAAACACCCGCGCCGGACGCAGGTTGCAGAAGAGATCAAAGTGTTTGCGCAGGGGAAGAAGGGCTGCACGTTCCGGCTGCTGCTCGGGTGGCAGGGTTTCCCATTTTGGCCCACCTACGGAACCAAAGAGAATGGCATCACTCTGTTCACAGAGCTTCAGGGTTGAGGCAGGCAGAGCCTCACCATGATTGTCAATGGCTATCCCCCCCACATCGGCATGCTCATAACTCAATGAAAAATCAAACTTCTTTTGAACCACATCAAGAACTTTTATAGCTTCTTTCATGACTTCCGGGCCAATACCATCTCCTGCAAGGATTGCTATCTTCTTCATCTCTTAAAATTCCTTATTAATATTGACAAGCTCGTAAAACTTGAAATTGTAGACGGCTAAGTAAAAAAACTTCATATCCAAGGCGCAAATATTTTCAATTGTTTCGGAGCACTAAAGTACATCATAATGATTGAAAATGTAAAGCAACGAAGTAGGTGAAGAGTTTTTACGACACCATCAATATTTATTTTCCATACTGCTTATATATTTCCTCAACCCTGACAAGTCTGGAAACCAATGCCCTCAGGGGCGGTCTGAAACAGCAGCAAATGCCGCTCCACTCTACTCTCTGGCAGCAGATACTCTCTATGATCATCCAATCTGAATAATTCAGCGGCAGCACTCTTTTCATAAGTGCGTAATTCTTCCTGCCACTTCGGGCCCTTCATACAGATCACCTGAACTCCCGGTTTCATAAAACGACGGCTCATCTCCAGAAACAGCTTTAATTCACTCACTGCCCTGCTGGTGACATGGCTGAAACGGCATGTATTTGGGATCCTGACATGGTCTTCAATACGGCAGTCAAGGATACTTACATTTTCAAGCTGGAGACTCCTACAGATATGGGAGAGAAACGCCACCCGCTTCTGCCGTGGTTCAACCAGGGTCAATTGCATTCCCGGCTGTACTGCCTTGCAGACAAGCCCAGGGAATCCTGCTCCGGTACCAATGTCCAGAAGATGGAGTTCCTTCCCTTTAAGCATATCCATCAACGTCATAGAATCAAGAAAATGCTTTTCAAGGATCTCCCTGTCCGTTGCCTTCTTTGCGACAAGGTTTATCCTTCTACTCCAGTGCTGCAACTCCCTGAAATATACCGCAAGCCGGTCCAAAGCCTCTGTATCCGGCTCTGCAAGACCAAGATTTGCGCAGGCGGTCAGAAGATCTTTTTTAAAATCAAACGCTGTTCCCACTTCTCCCCTGTCTTTCAAACGTTCTGTGACAGATGCTGCATGGGCGGTCAGTCCCTCAAGGCCCGCTAAAAGACGAATATGATCCGCATCTTCCTTCAATGCCTGCCTGGAATAACTGATGATGGAACTCTTTTTCAGAAAAGTCTCAATACCAAGAGCTGATGAAAATTTCGCTGTTCCCATGGTTGGCAGGACATGATTAGGACCGGCAAGATAATCACCAGCTGCCTCAGGGGTGTTATGCCCCAGGAAGATCGCACCCGCGTGGCGGATCTGCGGCAGCAGACCCCAGGGTTCATCCACCATTAGCTCCAGATGCTCTATGGCGATGTCATTGGCTATACCCACCGCCTCTTCCATATCCTCTGCAATCAGAATAACGCCCCGATCACCAAGGGCCTGTCTGGCAATATCTGCCCGGCTCAATTGTACCAGTTGCCGATCAAGCTCTCCGAGAATATCGGCAGCCAACTCTTCTTCAGTGGTTACAACCACAGCAAGAGCCATGGGATCATGCTCAGCCTGTGCCAGCATATCAGCAGCAACATGGGCCGCCACGGCACTCTTATCTGCGACAATCAAGACTTCTGAGGGACCTGCAATCATGTCGATACGCAGCATACCAGAGACCTGGGATTTTGCCTCAGTGACAAACTGATTTCCAGGACCGACAATCACATCAACTGCCGGGATTGTTTTTGTACCATGGGCCAGGGCTGCTATTCCCCATGCCGAACCGGCTTTGAAGATATCAACAATGCCAATTTCCTGAGCTGCCACCAGCAGATGCGGGCTGATCCTGCCCTCCCTGTTTGGTGGAGTAAGCATCACCCGATGTCCAACCCCTGCAATGCCGGCTGGGATAGCATTCATAAGAACCGAAGAAACCAGAGGAGTAGCCCCCCCCTGCCCTCCCGGGACATACAAGCCTGCCGAATCGACAGGACGCACAAGGCGGCCCACGATGGTTCCATTATCGCGGGTCTGCATCCAGGAGTCTTCCATTTCCCTTTCGTGAAAGAGCTGAATCCGCTCTATAGCCTTGTTAAGAGTAGCCATAAAAGCATCATCAACAAAAGTGAATGCTTCCTTCAACTCTTCAGTTGAGACCTGCAACTCCTCAACCGCGAGATCAGGTGCATCAAACTTTCTGGTATATTCAACCACAGCCTCATCACCACGATTTTTCACCTGGGCGATAATATCAGCCACCAGATCATGACAGTCACTCTCAGCAGGCTGAAAGCGGTTCAGAAGGTTTTCGAGACTTTTCCGGCCTTCACGGCTCCGAGTTGTAAACGGTTCTATAAGCATAATGTTCAGATTTTTTTTATTTTTGACCCCAGTGGATTCCAATGGTCCCCATCATAAAGTTCTTATATTCAACACCTGTAAAGCCAGCCTCTTCAAAAATAGAAGCCAGTTCATCCGCCTTATGAAAACCCATTGTTGAGCCGGTGAGATAGCTGTAAGCTGCCTCGTCACTGGCGATAAACCGGCCAAGCAGCGGAATCCCGAAACGAAAGTAAAAACGGATAAAGGGATAGAGTATATTTTTTGCCGGTGGTGTGGTATCAAGGCAGACCCCCCGGCCACCAGGTTTCAGAACCCGGTAAATCTCCTGTAAAACAACCAGAGAATCATCAACATTACGCAATAGATACCCGAATGTCACCGACTCGAAACTATTGTCTTTATAGGGAAGATTATTGGCATCACTGGCCTGCCACTCGATCAGCTGATCAGCAAAACGTTTTCTGGCCTCTCGCAGCATATTCAGGGAAAAATCTGCGCCCAGATGGTGTCCGCCAGGGTACTGCTTCTCCATAAGAGCTGCAATATCGCCGGTACCGGTGGCAAGATCAAGCACCCTTCCGGATCCCGGATCTCCTGCCTTTTTCACCACAAAACGACGCCAGCCCTGATCCTGCCCCATGGTCATAACCCGGTTCATCAGGTCATAATTTGGAGCGATATCATCAAACATCTTCTGTACTGCAGGCCCTTTAGTCACAATTTTTTTCCATTCCGTAATTCATGCTCGGCCCCCTTTACAAAAAAAGAGTTGTTCCGATTTCAACATGGTGCAGATCCAGGGGTTCTTGGAAAAGCAATGACCTCTCTGATATTACTCATTCCGGTTGCAAACTGTACAAGGCGCTCAAAACCAAGCCCAAACCCAGCATGGGGTACAGTTCCGTAACGTCTGAGATCAAGGTACCAGCCATACTCCTCTGTATCAATACCGGCCTCTTTCATTCGTTTTGTAAGAACATCCAAGCGCTCTTCACGTTGAGATCCTCCCACAATCTCACCGATTCCGGGAACCAGGATGTCCATGGCGGCAACGGTCTCGCCATCATCACTGAGCCGCATATAAAAAGGTTTTATGGTAGCAGGATAATTAGTCACTATCACCGGACATTTATACACGTCCTCTGTGAGATAACGTTCATGCTCTGACTGCAGATCAACCCCCCATTCAACGTGATACTCAAACCTGTCTGCTACTGCTGTCAACTCTTCAACGGCTGCAGTGTATGTAATATGCACAAAATCCTTATCGACAATGTCCCTCAATTTCTGTATCAGACCTTTTTCGATAAACTTATCAAAAAGTGCAAGGTCTTCGATACAGTTATCAAGAACATCCTGCAACACAAATTTCAGCAGATCCGTTGCCACCTGGATATTACAGGAGAGATCACAAAAGGACATCTCCGGCTCAATCATCCAGAACTCAGCCAAGTGTCTGGAGGTATTGGAGTTTTCAGCCCTGAAGGTTGGTCCGAAGGTATACACCTGCCCCATGGCTTGAGCATAAACTTCTGCCTGCAACTGGCCACTCACTGTGAGACCTGCCGGGGAGCCAAAAAACGGTTTATCGTCCTTCTCACCCGGAGCACTCACTTGAAACATTTCACCGGCACCCTCACAGTCACTGGTGGTGATAATCGGAGTATGTACCTGAATAAAATCTTGCTTCTGAAAAAAGCTGTTTACTGCCACGGTCAGCCTGGCGCGGACCCGGGTCACGGCACCCAGTGCGTTGGTTCTGGGCCTGAGGTGACTGATACCACGGAGAAATTCCAGGGAATGTCGCTTTTTCTGCAGAGGGTACGTCGCCGGATCAGCCCAACCCTGGACCGCAACAGTTTGGGCAAGAAGTTCCACATCCTGCCCTTTGGCCGGAGATTTCTGGAGGATACCACTTACAACAACACTGCAGCCGGCACTCAATTGAGTGATTTCTTCATTATAGTTGACCAGTGTCTCATCTGCAATAATCTGCAGATTTGCAAGGCAAGACCCATCGTTCACCTCCAGAAATGAAAAAGAACCGGTATCACGCCGAGTTCGGATCCATCCCTTGACGGTGACCTCCATACCAATCTCCTCTATACGGAGAATATGAGCTATTCGTCTATGCATCAGTCTGATTATTTCCTTTGTGATAAAACAGTACCAGCTCCCCTGCACCGGAGAGTGTTTCTACGGAAGCCCCACATATCTGCGCCAGATGTGCCCCAACCACTGAACATTTGATGGTGAGAAGGAAGAATACTTCAGCGTCAACTTCAGAGAGGGTCTCGAAGTTTCCCTGCCCCTTGGAGATAATCAGATCTGCCTCGTTAAATTCATGCTGCAGTTCTTCCGAACAACTGTTCAAGGGTGTGCCAGGACAACTGGTACCATTCTCGATAATCCGGGCAACATTTTGCAGACCACAGTCCATGGCATCTGCAAGCAGAGCATCATTTATTATCGGACCACTCTTCACCGCGACAGTCACAGCAAGACCCATGGCAGCAAGTTGCCTGACCACCAGGGAATCATACACGATTTCACCGGAGTTATCAGCCAGATAAAGTACCCGACAATTCTTTCCAAAACGACAAACCTTCTGGAGCAGTTCGGCACTGTGATCTACTGCGAAAGCAGCACTCAGGCAACGCTCCATGGCACTATCCACATCAAAACTGTGCATGGCGCCATAGTCAATAATATTTCCACCGATGGCAAAACGAAGTGCCGTAAGCAGCGGTTCGTCGGATGCAGCAATCTTCTTCTCACACTCGGGCAGCATTGCAAGGGCATTCCGATTGGACTGTTTTTTCAGCTTCAGATAGGGATCGGCACAGCTAGTGATCTCAGCGATAGCCTCATAAACTGGCACCGAATTTTCCGGCGGAGTCAACTCCATATCAAGCTCTCTTACGATCCCGGCCACCCGTCGCAGAGCAGCAAGATGTAATTGCTGGTCTCCTGTGGCTATCTGACTTACCTGCAGAGCCTGTCGCAAATAACAGACCATACACTCCAGAGATGTTTTCACAGCATGTATCCTTTACGAACGTTCTTCATGGCGGCAAAAAGAGATGCCTTGGCTGCCGGAATCTGCTCGTAGACTCCTTCAAGTATATCGTGCACATCTTCCCTCCTGGTATCCCCTGAAAGGGGGCAGAGATTTCTAACAGGGGTCAAGCCAAGATCTTCCGCTATTTTGGTCACTTCACTTTTCTCTATGTAGACCATGGGCCGGATAACCGCCAACTTCCCGTCAAAAAGTTCCTGCTTTGGTACCATGGTGGAAATATTGCCACTATAGAACATATTAAGAAACAAGGTTTCCAGCAGGTCATCTTTATGGTGTCCGAAGGCAATCTTATTACATTTAAAGCGACTGGCAAGATCAAAAAGCTGCTTTCGCCGTAATTTTGAGCAGCTATAGCAGTTGCGTGACTCTTCTGAGATGGGAAGGCTTGTTTCCACAAGCAATTCCATGTCCAGTATCCGCATCTGCTCCTCCAACAGTAACAAGGGGGTGGGTTCGGCCATGTCAGCAGTCCAGATATCCATATCAATATGCACCGCGTGCAGTGTGTAGGAAATCGGGGCCTTTTTCTGCCAGAACTGCAACAGCCACAAAAGGACAAGACTGTCAACTCCACCGGACACAGCCACCAGTACCCGATCACCATCATCGAGCATGGCATAGTCAGCCATGGCCTGGCCAATGCGTTTATTTGTTTGAGCGGTCAGCATATACACTGATTGAGGATTGAATGAGAAAAACTGAAATCGCCTCCATCTACCAGCAACCGGCAATTTTTTTCAACAAAAAAAGAAGTTGATAGAAACAAAAAAAGGCTGCAAAACCCCTTAAAAAGAATTTTGCAGCCGAGGTATCATAACAGAAAAACCTGAGGAAATCAGGTTGCGAACTTCCCAACTCGTCCAGAGAGTTTGGTAGCCATTTGACTCAAATCACTAGCTTTTTTGGAAAGCTCACCACTTGAGGTACTTATTCCATCAATGTCCTGATTCACAGAGGTAAGATCCGCAGCCACCTCCTGAGAAACGGCAGAGCTCTGGGCAACATTTTCTGTGACTTCCATAATACCAGCTGAAGCCTGATCAACATTTCCCGAAATGCCTATGGCCGTTTCCGCCTGTTCCTCAAGGGCCACAGCCACCCCGCCCACCAGACTGTCAACAGTATTGATAATAGCAACAATAGAATTAATCTCAGTTACGGTGTGATCAGTTGAACTCTGAATGGATTCAATCTTTGAACGGATATCAAGGGTTGCCTCAGCAGTCTGTTTGGCAAGATCCTTAATTTCATTTGCAACAACGGCGAACCCTTTCCCGGCCTCCCCCGCCCGTGCAGCCTCAATGGTGGCATTTAAGGCAAGAAGATTTGTCTGTTCAGAAATTTCAGTGATGGCCTCTGTAACCTTACTGATCTGTGTTGCAGCAACACCAAGTTCATCAACTCTGGTTGATGCGGACTGTGACTGATCCACTGCTTCACTGGTTTTGCCACGAGCCTTTCAGTATCACTGGTGATAACTTTGATGGTCTCTGTCATGGCAGATACCGAGTCGGCTATCATTGACACGTTGTTGGCTGTTTCCTCCACTGCCGCAGCAACAGAATTCATATTGACACTCATCTCCTCAGTTGCTGCTGCCACTGAATTGGAACGACCTGAACTGTTCTTACATTCCTCAGACACACTGTTTGATATCTGCAATAAAGAGTCTGATGTCTCATCCAGATTGGCAGCATCATTACCAATCTCAGACATGATTTCCTGAAGGCTCATCGCCATGTTATCGAGGCTTTTTCCCATCTGTCCAAGTTCATCACTCCCAGAAATTCCTGACCTGGCACGCAGGTCTCCCTGGCCGAATAATTGACAGAATTCCTGCATCCTGGCAATTCTACCGGTTATGTCCCTGATGATGAACACCACCCACACCATGAAGGCAAGCCCTGTTACCACTAGTATGATCTGGCTTGTAAGAAGTTTGCTGATGGATGCCTCTGCCTTCTCTTGCATCATGATCACCGCAACATTCATCTCTTTGAGCAAACGAATATTTTCAACGTTGATGGTTTTCAAATCAGCATCGCTGTACCGATTGCTCAAGATGATTTCAATGGTTGACGAAAACTCCTTCCATTGAGTAGTAACCTTCTGCAACTGCGAAAGGATTTCACCTTCGGCAGCGGGGGAAAAACGGTACTCCGTATTTTTGAGGTCAAGACCCACAGGGACTTGACCGGAATCTTTCAGAGCAGACAGAGTCATATCAAAGATTTTCATGGTCATGCGGGTGGCTTCCATGAATTCCTGGTGAGGTTTACCGGATTTATCAGTGGTTACCACAAACTCATAAAGTTCTTTGGTCATCTTCTGAGTCAGCATTCTCTGACGCCCCGCTAGATTAATCAGAAAACCATCATTTTCCTGTTTCCAGGTATTTACATATGTTGCAATAAACATAGCAATAATTATTGCAGCAAAAACTCCTGTAACAATGCGTAACTTCGACTTAATACTCACAACACTCTCCCTTATAAAAACTATTTTCAGTGCAGCTTACTAGCCAGGAATGTCCATATCACAAGCCATTATTGACAAAATTGATGGCGTCGTAAAAACTCTCCACCTCCTTCGTTGCTTCACATTCTCAATCATTACGATGTACTCTGGTATGCCGGGGCAATTGAAAACATTTGCGCCTCGGATGTGAAGTTTTTCGAAGTCTACGCTTATCTACTTAGAGCATCTACAAATGCAGTTTTTTTTACGAGCTTGCCTGAATTAAATCAATTGTATGGACAGAACAATTTAAAAGCAAGGACAATCAGTAGTGTCCGGTAAGGATTTTGCATGTTAAATAAAGCAGTTATTTTTCAAAATAGACACACTTTTTCCTTGACAAAGTAA